>JANXQJ010000082.1 GCA_025356865.1 Deltaproteobacteria bacterium
GTCCGAGGTCGTCGACGGCAAGCTGCTCGAGGTCAAGGCGGCCGTCAGCGACAAGGCCAACATCATCAAGCCGGTCGCCAAGGGCGAGTTCCTGGGCGAAGAGCTTTACGAACTCGACCAGCCCAAGGATATCGGCTGGTCCAAGGCCGGCGAACTCTACGTTGCCGACCGCACCGGCATCCAGTTCTTCGACAAGGACGGAAAGTACGCGCACCGCATCAACTTCGTCAAGGGCTGGTCGGTCCCCAGCGGCTGCACCATCGACAAGGACGGCGGCTACCTGCTGGCGTTCTACACCGAGCAGGTGCTCCGCAAGATCGACGAAACCGGCAAGCTGGTCTGGCAGGCCAAATACCCGCTGGTCGAAGGAAAAGCGACCAACAACCCAAACTACATCACCGTCGACCCCGACGGCGACTACTGGATCACCGACGGCGTCCGCTACCAGCTGCTCAAGGGCACCCTCGATCGCGACGAGTTCAAGATCAGCATGACCATCGGGCGGGTCTCGGGCACCTACACGGCGACAACCCGGGTCCCGACCGACCTGCCCGGCATCATCAAGGCCTTTCGCAACCCCTATACCGGAAACCTGTATGTGGTCCTGGGCCCCTCCATCAAGGTGCTCGACCCCAAGACGGGTAAAGTCATCAAGGAATTCGGCGGGTTCGGCCTCGAGAACGACAAGTTCCAGCAGGCGGGCGACATCTTCTTCAAGAAGAACGGCAACTGTCTCATTCTCGACCCCATGATGAACACGGTCAAGGAATTCGGCAAGGATTACGCATACGTCGCCACCTACGCCAACGAGGTCAAGCCGGGGATGGTCAAGCTCTCGTCCAACTTCAGCACCGGCCTGACCTACGACGAGACCCTCAACCGCATGTACATCTCCAGCGGCATGGGCAACCGGGTCTACATGTTCGACATCGTGAAATAACACCCGTCTTCAACTGGGCGCTTTCCCGCTCGGGTGCGTGTGATCCCACACGCACCCGTTTTTATTTGGGGGGAGCGGATTGGAACAACCGTTATGTTTCAGCCGGTTGCGGGGGCCTGGTTTGGTGCATGCTCAAGGCACGATAGTTGCTGACCCTATGGCATGGAATACGTTGTGCCGTTTGTATAGGGTGTGAACACGCTACGAGGGGAGGTGGCCCCACAACAGTTTTTGCTCTGCCGCAGTCAAAGTGTTCGGTAAAAGAAAGAAAACAGGAGGACATCAGATGAGGGGTTTCAAGTGGTTATTGGTTCTTTGTGCCATGGTTCTGCTCCCGGTCGGCGTTTCCCACGCCGCGTTCGACAACTCGCACCATGACATGCGTAGTTACGTGCCTGCAGGCGCGGTGGTTTCCGGTTGCGCCCCCTGCCACGGCTACGTGACGACCAGTTCTTCGGCCGCCATCGACAACGCGGTCGGCACCACCGGCGGTCTCTGCCTCGCCCGTTGCCACATCGGCGGCGCGGTCGCCGGCGCGGCCAACCCCCAGTTGACCCCGACCACGGGTCCCGGCGTTTCCGCCGCGCTGGCCGACTATTCCGTCAGCGTGGTTGCCGACATCGCCACCACCTACTTCAACGGCGGCGCGCACGGCCGCAACCCGCTTACGCTCGTCAACCCGGCCTTCACGGGCGCGGCTGGCGCCATCGTCTGGCCCCCGGCTGCCGCTTCCACCTGGCCCTACGTCACCAACACCGCAACCACGATGCAGTGCACCTCCTGCCACGCGGTGCATGACAACAAGAACGCGCCGTTCCTCTGGTCGCCCCTTGCCCCGACTGCCGCCAACGGCCTCGACGGCTTCTGCGACAAGTGCCACCAGGAATCCGGCCGCCGCGGCGACATCACCGCGGTCCCGAGCGGCAACCACCCGGTCAACGTGGTCGTCGACAACACCGCCGCCGCCGGCCGCGTCACCAACGGCCGCCGTGGCCGCCGCATCGTCATCCAGGACTACGCCGTCGCCGGTACCACCAGCGTCTTCGACGTCGCAACGGCCGCACCCAACACGCTTATCGGCCTGACAGCCGCCGCCACCGCATGGAACAGCGGCGGTCACGTCATCTCCTTCGGCACCCAGGCTGCCCAGTCCGCCGCGGCGATCACCGCCTGGGTCCCTGCAACGGCCACCCAGGTCATGGGCTGCTACACCTGCCACGCGGCGCACCGCACCAACCTCGCCGGCGAAAACAACCTGGTCGTTGTCCCGACCATGAACAGCACCTCCACGTGGAACCCGCTCTGCGTCGGCTGCCACGGCCCCACCACCGCCATCGCGGGCGACCGCACCGAGTGGATCGTCGGTTCGCTCACCAACTACGGCCACCCGGCCGGTGACAACACCCTGTCCCCCTACGTCACGACCGTCGGCACCATGTCCTTCGCCGTCGCCACCCCGACCTGGGCCAACCCCGAAAACGGCAACGGCTTCGGCACGGGCGGCCGCGTTCTCTGCACCTCCTGCCACAAGGTTCACGGCGGCACCGGCATGGCGCTGGCCAACCTGGGCCAGACGGCGGGCACCGGCACGGGCGCGATCTGCAAGCGCTGCCACAACGGCATCGGCATCCCGAACCTCAACGACGCGTCCAAGACCAACGCCGTCATCACCGGCCACAACGCGCCGAACTCGCACCACGTAACGCGCGCCCTCGCGATGACGCTTCCGGGCTCCATCACGCCGACGGCCGAAACCAACAACCTCTACATCAAGCAGCCGAGCTGGGCGGGCGGCGCAGGCAGCCTGGGCGACATCTCCGGTTCCATGGACTGCGCCGACTGCCACGTCTTCAACAAGACCGCGCACAACTGGTAGCAGTGAGTCAGCAACTTGCGAAACGTGATGAAAAAAATGCATGGAGGTGCTTTTGAGATGAGGCAATTCAAAGTCGTATTGTTAGGCGCTTGCGCCCTTGCTCTTGCCGTCGGAACGGGCAACGCCGGTCTCAACCCGGCCAACCCTGGCATTCCTGGCGGAAACAACCAGTCCTCGGCGTGCATCGACTGCCACACCCAGACGCCGGGCGGCGGAACCCACGCGGGTTCCCACTTCGTCTACAACCAGGCCCAGCCTGCCTACGCCACCCACTCGGGCGGCGGCGCTGCCTACAACGTCAGCGGCGCATTCCGGCCGGGCGGCCAGTACTTCAAGACGGGCGCGTGGGCCCAGGGCGGCTTCTCCAAGTACGGCCGCGCTGCGGACAACACGACCTGGTCAGCTGCAAACGACAACACCAACTTCGGCGCTGCCACCTTCCTCGCGGCCAACGCCGCGGGCTACACCTCGCTCCAGATCATCTGCGAGTCGTGCCACAATCTCGTCCACAACGTCCAGGGCGGCAACAACCTGCTCGCCCCGATGACGGCGCTTCAGGCCACCCCGACCATCCAGGTCCTCGCGGGCGGCGCGGGCATCCCGGCCGTCAACGCCGGCGAAGCGCCCCTTTGCGTCGGTTGCCACGGCTTCATGTACCAGAACGTCGCCGCGCCGACCCCGGCCGGCAGCTACTACGCCGACGCCCGTAACACGAGCGACTTCGGCGGCCTCAAGGGCAACAACAACGCGCACTACATCAACGGCGTCAAGGTCGTCCAGAACCACCACGTCGGCACCGGCGACGTGATCAAGTCCACCATCGCCGCGCAGGGCTACCTGTGGCGCGACGTTCTCTCGGTCCCGGTCGACGGCGAAACGCCTGGCGTTACCGCCATCGACTCGGCCTCGACCCGCGGTCAGATGCCGCAGCTCGCAGTCTGGAACGTCGACGGCGGCAAGGTCAAGGCCTCCACGACCACCTGGCTCAACTGCATCGCGTGCCACTCCGAGCCGCACGAAGGGCTCAACGGCACGGCGGCGTCCATCCTGCGCGATACCGACGCAGGCGGCACCTTCACGGCATCGGGCATCGCCCGCCAGGACACGATCCTCCGCATCGGCGAGAGCGGCCGTGGCTACATGGGCTTCTCCGACACCAACTACTGCAACGACTGCCACACCCTGGCCACCAAGTAGTATCAGGGGCATAACGAATACTGCCCGGGTTCCGACAGTTTGACTGAGCAGTGTGGATGCAAGCAGGTGCCCGGAGGGAGCCAACCGCTCCCCCCGGGCACCTTGTTAATGTAAAACGGCCCGAAAAACAAAGGGATGAGAATATCCTAAAGTTCCCGGCTTCAGGTTCCGATAGTTACCTTGCTGGCGATTTCAGCCGGCCATCAAAAATGTCGAAAAGGAGAGCTCATGAAGGTCAAGTCTTTTGCTTTGGCGATGGTGTTGGTGATGGGTGTGGCAGGGGTCGCGATGGCCGCCGAGAAGCCCGCCGAGAAGCCCGCCGCAGCACCCGAGGGCGCGGCAGCACCTGCTCCCCCCCCGATCGTTTATGGTCAGAACGTCGGCGACAACGTCAAGCCGGTCACGATTTCAACGATCGACGGCAAGACCCAGGTTGCCATCGAAAAGGTCACCAAGAAGACCATCTTCATCATGATTTCTTCGGTCTGCACCGCATGCCGCAAGGAATATCAGGAAATCGCCGAAAACATCGGCAAGTTCGAAGGCAAGGCCGACATCTACGGCGTCGTCATCGACATGGATGCCAACGCGGCGATGTCCCGCATCGGCACGGTTCCGTTCCCGGTCCTGGCCGACTCCGAATACAAGATCGGCAATGCGGTCGGCATGCTTTCCACCCCGTCCACGCTGATCGTCAAGGATGGCAAGATCCTCTTCGCGCAGCAGGGTTACCGCCCTGGCCAGTGGAAGGAATACCTCCGCTAGTCGCAGGCAACCACCGGTTATTCCGATCCGGGGGGGATGCGGTCCCCCCCGGATCGTTTTTGCTGTCGGCACCCGCTCGTTTTATGGTAACCTGACAAGGTATTCCTTTGTATTAGTAGAGAAATATCCCGCAGGAGGAGCAAGTTTGTTCCCATCCGGAAAACGGGCTCCCGTTTGGCGCTTCGCTCTGTCGCTATGGCTTTTCGCCGGGCTGCTTCATCCGTCGTTTGCTGGTCTCAACCCGGCCTCGGTCGGCCTCCCGGTCGTAGACAACGTCTACGGCCTCAGCAACATTCCGGGCGGGGCCCTTTCCGCGACCTGCGTCTCCTGCCACACCCTCGTGCCGATCCCGGGCCGCTCGACCCATTTCGTCCGCCGCAACTCGGGCACCACCCTGCAACCCGCCAAAGAACGCACCGATGCCTGGACGGGGTCGGGGGGCCGGTCCAAATACGGCAACTTCGGGACGCAGGCATCCGTCACCGGCGTCGCCGGCGAGATGATCTGCGAGTCGTGCCACAACCTCAAGACAAACGTCCAGGGCGGCAACAACCTGCTCGAAAGTTCCCTGCAGGTCGGCGCCAGGCCCGCACAGCCCAACACGCTGACCAGCGTTTCGACCACGCTTTGCGAAGGGTGCCACGTTTCGGCCACCTTGCCGGGGCACCACCCGATGACCGGCGACCTGACCTCCACGGGCGGCACGCTTTCCAATACCGACGCTTCAAGCACAGCCACCCGTGTTTTCGTCGACAATACAAATCCGCTTCCCTATGGCGTCGGCAGTACGAGCGAGGTGATATATGCGGGCTCAAACCGGGTGATCTGCATCTCCTGCCACGGAAACGGCCACGACGGCTATACCGGCACGGGCGCCACGATCCTTCGCCGGGGATGGGCCGGAACCGGGTCCATTTCCCCGATCATCCCCGGGTCGGCCGTCGTCGGCGTCGATACCAGCGGGCTCGACCGGCAGTCCGACCTGTCACCGACCCGCCTGATCAGCAACTGGCAACCACTCTGCGATGCCTGCCACAAGGGCGACGACTAGCCCATCCGGGCAAACATATAATCCGAAAGGCCAACCATCGATGACCCCGCAACCCCGAAAGATCGTCCGTACGGTCTTGGCTATTTTCTCGGCGCTCGTTCTCTCGGCGGCCCATGCCCAGGCCAACTCCCTTCCCGAAAACAAGCCGGGTGCGGGAGACCCTGCGCCTGCATTCGTCGTCAACGACCTCGACGGCAAGAAGGTCGCCCTCGAAGAGGTCACCAAGTCCGGCAAGGTGGTCCTGCTCAACTTCTGGGGACTTCGCTGTTCCTCCTGCATCGAGGAGATCGGTTATCTCAACCCGCTTTTCGAGAAGTACACCCCGAAGGGCGTGGTTTTCTTGGGCGTCAACGTCGACGGCGCCAAGGCCGACGTGATCCGGAAGACGATGCCCAGCATGTCCAACCAGCCGAAATTCACGGTGCTGCCCGATCCCGAATTCAAGATTCCCGATATGTTCAACCTGGCCGGCGCCCCCCTTTCGTTCATCATCGGCCGTGACGGGGTCATCAAATACCGCCACGAAGACTTCAAGGCCGGCGACGAGAAAGAGATCGAAGACGCCATCAAGAAGGCGCTCGACGGGAACTGATGCCAAGACGCCTGCCGGCTGCGGTCCGCCTTTCCCTGCTTGCCCTGCTCCTGTTGGTTCCGGTGTGTGTGAGGGCTGGTACGCCTACAGACTTTGAAAAGGCGGCTCCGTTTTCCGGCATGACGCTTTCGGGTCAGAAAGTCACGCTCGAGACGATCCGACTCGGCAAGCCTTTCGCCGTGCTGACGTTCTTCGGGGTGAGCTGCATCCCCTGCCAGAAAAAAATGGGCCAGTTGAACGAACTCTGGCGGGATGACCGGTTTCGCGAAAAGACGGCCCTCTACGCCGTCAACGCCGACGGGTTATCCGCAGAAAAACTGGTCGAAGAGATGGCGCGTCGCAACATAAAGATCGACTTCCCGGTGATCGCCGACGACAACCAGGCCATTACCAACCTCTACGTCGACGGGATCGTGCCACTGACCGTCGTGATCGACAACCAGGATCGAGTGGTCATTTCGCTAGTGGGCGCGCGTCCCGAAGGTGCGCGCAAGATGGCCGACCATATCCTTGCCGAACAGGAAGCGAGACTCAAATGACATACCGCGGTCCCAATCCGGCGATGATCCTTCCCGCCCTGGCATGCCTGCTCGCATCGTTCGTGATCTCGGGCCATGCAGGCGACATGGTCATCAAGGGGCCCGACTTCGTCGGTTCCGACAAGTGCGCAACCTGCCACCAGGTCCAGTTCAAGGGGTGGGTCAAGACGTTCCACAGCACGGTCATCCAGGACGCCCAAAGGGATCCGGGCGTCATCCTGGGCGATCTGAACGACATCGATGTCCCGTTCACCCGGGACCATGTCCATTTCACGATCGGCGGGCACTGGGACCAGCGCTACCTCACCAAGATCGACGACGACTACTACATCCTCCCTCGCATCTGGTCGATCCAGAGCAAGAAGTGGCGCCCCTACAGCCAGTACGGCTGGCAAAAGAGGCCTTATTCCCATTATTGCGTGGGATGCCACTCGGTCGGCTTCAACCCGGCGACCAAGGAGATCTACGAACACTCGGTGGGTTGCGAGTCCTGCCACGGCAGCGGCTCGAAGCACGTCAAGGATCCGTCCTCGAAGAACATCGTGAATCCGGTCCGGCTCTCCGAGGACCGGAAGGAAGAAGTGTGCGCCGCCTGCCACGTCCGCGGCAAGGATATCAGCGGCGAATATTTCTTTCCGATCCGGTTCAAGCCGGGCGACGATCTGGCCGAGTTCCTGGTTCCGCTCGACAAGACCGAGGACGAGAGCAACCACAGCGCCATCCACCGCCTCTGGGACAAGTGGAAGAGCGACCGTGAGACCAACTCGCGCACCAAGTGCGAAGCCTGCGGCATTCACCAGGAAGCCAAGGGGAAGGCCAAGAAGGAAAATCCCGACGCCGCGTGCCTCGGCTGCCACGAGTTCGACGAGGCGAGGGTCCGGGCGCACACCCATCATCAGGCCGGCTCCGTCAATTGTTCCCAGTGCCACGCCCAGAAGCCGCAGGAAAAGTTGTTGAATGAAACGAAGTCGGGCGACGTCCATTCGTATAGTTTCTTCCTCGTCCACAGCGAGAGTTGCTGGGACAAGGAAATCAACAAAAGGTGTGCAAAATGCCATGCTGACAAAGGCGAGAAATGGGCTTACGATACCTTCGAATCCTGGAAAAAACCGGTCGAGATCGATCACTAACACCAACAGTTTGGGGGGCAGGGCAATGCGGGGTGCAGTCAGAATAGTTGTGTTGATGCTTGCAGTCTCCACGATCTTGTTCGCGGCGGGGGCCGCGTTCGCCGCGGGTGATACCGCCATGCGGCTCAAGATCGGCGAGAAGGCACCCGATTTTCTTCTCAAGGACCTCGCCGACGCAGCCGGGCGAAAGGTTTCGCTCGCCGAGTACGTCGGCCCGAACGCCAAAGAGAAAAAAGTCGTCATGCTCGAGTTCTGGGCCACGTGGTGCGACATCTGCAAAAAAGAGATGCCCAACCTGGTTCGTCTCAACAACACCTGGAAAGACAAGGGCTTCGTCCTGCTTTCCATCGTCCTCCAGTCCGGCAGCGTCGACGACGTCAAGAAGATCATGAAAGAAAAGAAACTCAACTACCCGGTCCTGCTCGACCAGGACCTGGCCGTGGCCACCAAGTCCTACGGCCTGGCCGGCCCGATCCCGCTCAAGGTCGTCATCGACCACAAGGGGATCATCCGCTACACGCACGTAGGCGAAAACACGATGGGGGCCGACGACGACCTGCCGTTCGTCATCGAAGACCTCGTAAAAGAACTGCCCAAGAAATGATTCGCCGACTTTCCGGCCTTTTGACCTCGGTGGCCGCTGCCCTGCTGGTTGCGGTTGCGGTCACCGCCAGTGCAGCCCCGCCCGCCGCTCCCGCCAAGCCGATCGAGGTCGGCCAGCGTGTCCCCGAGTTTTCGCTGGCGTCCCTCGACGGCACCCTGTTCTCCTACGAAAAACAGATTCGCGGCAAGGCGCCGGTCACGCTCCTGTTCTTCATGACCACCGCGTGCAGCGCCTGTTACGAAGAACTAAAGGAAATCAACGAATTCCTCGGCAAGAACCAGGGCAAGGTCGATGCCTGGTGCATCGCCGTCGACCTGCGCGGGGCCCAGACCGTAGCGCCATTTTCCAAGGCCAACAACTTCCGGGTGAAATACCTGGTCGATCCCAGGTTCTCCCTGCCCCGCGTGTTCGGCTTCAACTACACGCCCTCCTTGGCGGTCATCGATGCCAAGGGCGTCCTGCTCTACAAGAAGGGGGGATATTCCCCCTCCGAAAAGGTCACCGACCTCATCCGAAGCTTCGTCAAATAGGGGATTCCATGAACCGTACGCCGCGACCGATCGTCCCCCTCGTTGCGCTCACGTTTTGCCTTCTGGCCGGCTTTGCATTCGGCCTGTCATCCGAGGTCCTGGCCTTCGGCGGTCCCGGTGCCAAGGGCTTCATCACCTCAGAGCGTTGCGAAGAGTGCCACGACGATATCTATAACCAGTGGATCCTGACTCCGCACGCCAACATGCTCCGCGACGCCAAGAAAAACCGGAAGGCGGTCGCCGCCCTCGACTTCTCCCGCGTGCCGTTCAAGCGGAAGGATATCAACTGGTCCATCGGCAGCCACTGGGTCCAGAAATATCTCACCAAGATCGACAACGATTATTTCGTCCTTCCCAAGGTCTGGAACCTGGTCGGCGACGACTGGGAACCCTACTCGATGTTCAACTGGAAAGAGAAGCCGTACACCATCTGGTGCGACGGGTGCCACACCACCGGCTTCGATCCCGAGACCAAGACGTTTGCCGAACCGTCCATCGGCTGCGAATCGTGCCACGGCCCCGGCGAAAAGCACGCCAAGAGCCAGGCGGCGGCCGATATCGTCAACCCGTCAAAACTTCCCAAGGACCGCGCCGCCATGATCTGCGAGCAGTGCCACACCGACGGCAAGGACACCAAGGTGGGCGGCCAGTTCCCGTTCCCGGCCAACTTCAGGCCGGGCGACAACATCGACGACTTCTACACCAATTTCTTCGCCCCCAAGCCGAAGTCCAACAAGTGGTACTGGGGTTCGATGGACTATCTCGAACGCCACCGCATGTTCATGTTCTGGCAGTCCAAGTTCTATTCCACCGCGCGCGCCTGCGACGTCTGCGGCTTCGACCGGGGCGCCAGCACCACGGCCAAGGCCGAGCGCTACATGAGCCGCGACGAGTATTGCGGCACCTGCCACCAGAAGATCCTCAAGATATCCAAACTTCATTCGCGCCATGATCCGTCCGATGCCGAGTGCGTCGATTGCCATCCGGCGACCCCGACCAAGGACGGCAAGCGCTCCAGCATCCACGATCACAAGTTCGACTTCTCGGGCCCCGAGCTCGAGTGCAACGAATGCCACGATCTCAACGACAAGACCGACAAATATTACAAGAAGCAGGGGTACCGGCACGAGTTCCACTTCTCCCGGCCCAAGAGCAGCGAACCCATGACCATGGAAGAGGCCTGCAAGAAGTGCCACCCCGACAAGGACACGGCCCAGACGCTTTCCGAATGGAAAAACGCTTCGGCCCCGCCCGCAGCGGCACACTGAGGAAAGCATGACGACCGAATCCCTGTTTACCGCGCAGCGGCAGCGCCTGCTCGCCTATGCATTGCTGCTGCTCGCCACGCTGCCGATGCTCACCAAGACGTTCACGAGCGACTACGGCACCCATCTGGCGCTGGGGCGGCAGATCGTCCAGACGCACGCGATCCCCGACAAGGAATTTCTCAATTATCCGTCGCTGGGGATGGACAATCCCAACGGCGAGTGGGGGTTCGAGGCGCTCCTCTGGATCGTCTTTTCCGTGGGGGGGCATTACGGCGTCTCGCTCATGTGCTGGGCGGTCGTCTTCGGCATCTTCTTCCTGCTGCACCGCGCGACCGTGCTTCGAGGCGCCAATCCGCTCATTGCGGTGGCGGCCATATTCGCTTTCTCGGGGTTCCTCCGCATCCGCATCCAGCCGAGGCCCGAGATCTTCACCTACCTGTTCATCGCGGCCACAATCTACATCTTCAGCGAGTTTTATTTCGGTGCGCGCAAGAAACTGGTCTATCTCTTCCCCGTCATGGTGCTGGTCTGGGCCAACATGCATCCGACCTACCTCATGGCGTTCATCCTCGCGGTCGCTTTTTCGGGCGAGCGGTTCCTGCACGCGCTCTTCAAGGGCGAAGTCGACGCCCGGTTCGCCAAGGATAAACTGCTGCTGCCGGTCGCGATGGTGACCGCCGCGGCCTTTCTTTGCGGAATCAATCCTCACGGCTGGGACGCGCTGCTGCTCCCCCTCAACCTCATCGCGCGCGGCGGCGCCGCGGGGTCCAGCGGCGGGGGCGGCAACTCGGTCCTCATGTCCATCTCCGAGCTGACGCCGGTCCGCGAAACCGGCTTTTTCATCTATTACAAGGCGGCCGCCTGGTTCGCCGCCGCCACCATCATCATGGGCATCTTCGGGCGGCGGGTCTACCTGCTCGACCTGGCGCTCTTTGCCATCGCGTTCAAGGGGTCCTGGGATTCGGCGCGCGCCGTATCGATGATGGGGCTGTTCCTCTCGCCGGGGGCGTCGCTCCAGATCACCGGCTTCATCGAAGCGGCGGGACGATGGTTCGCCCCGGCGTCGCCGCTCAAGGCCAAAGAGAAGGCAGGTGGCGGCGCACCGGTCACGAAGAAGCCGCCTGCCCAAACGGCTTCACCCGCGCAGCAGCCCTCGGCGTCGTTCGGCCGCAGCGCCGTGGCGGGCGTGCTGGTCCTCTCCCTCGTCGGGTTCGGTTTCCTGACCCTTTCCTTCTCCTTCTCCCAGCTCGAGCACGGGATCGGCGTCACCGAGCACAAGTTCTCCTTCAAGGCGGGCGAGTTCCTCCGGACCCTTCCGATCAAGGGGAACATGTTCAACTTCTTCGACATCGGCGGCTTTCTCGACTGGCAACTCTATCCCGACAAACTCACCTTCATCGACGGCCGCACCTACAATTCCGCGATCTTCATGGAGCACCAGGTGGGCACCGGGGCCATGCCCGGCTGGGAAAAGAACTTCGAGAAGCACGGCATCACCTATGTGGTCCTCAAGACGATGGATTCATCCGGGATGATCCTGCCGATCATCTCCACGCTTGCGAACCGCCCCGACTGGGCGCTCATCTTCGCCGACGGCCTCTTCGTCGTGTTCGCGCGCGACATCCCCGAAAATGCCGCGATCATCAAGAAATACGCGCTTCCCAAGCAACGGGTGATTCCGCAGCAGATCATTCAAGAGGCCTACCACTACATGTACCTCGGCATATCGCCGATCATGGCCTACCTGACCATCGCCGACATGCACGAGATGCTGGGCGACCGGCCCGCGGCGATCGCAGCCCTGCGCAAGGGGGTCGAGACGATCGGGAACGACCCGCAGGCATCCATGCTGACCAACCGGATGCAGCAACTCCAGGGCGGCGCTTTTCGTTGATGCCGCTCATCTCGGTCATTATCCTGACCTGGAACGGCATTCAAAAAGGGCTTCTCGAGGAATGCCTCTCGTCGGTGCTTCCCCAGGCGGATGAGAGCCACGAAATCATCGTGGTCGACAACGGATCCAGCGACGAGACCGTTTCCTGGGTCCGCGAACACGTCGGAGACGCGGTTCGCCTGATCGCAATCCCCGAGAACCAGGGTTATGCCGAAGGCAACAATGTCGGGATCCGCGAGGCAAAGGGGCAGTGGATCGTCCTGCTCAGCAACGACACCGCCGTCGACCCGTCCTGGCTGGCCGAGATTGCGGCGGCCATCGCCCGCCACCCGGATGCCGGCATGTTCACCCCCAAGATCCTCAACTACTATCGCCGCGACGAAATCGACAATACCGGCCACATCATCTACCCCGACGGATTGGCCCGCGGCCACCACCGCATCGAAAGGGACGACGGTCGTTTCGACGAAGAGCGCGAGGCGCTCTCTCCCAGCGGCTGTTCCGGAGTCTACCGCCGCGAACTGCTCGAACAGGTCGGCCCGCTCGACGGCACCTTCTTCGCCTACTGCGAAGACGTCGACCTGGGGTTGCGGGCACGTTGGGCGGGGTGGCGCTGCTGGTACATCCCGCGCGCCGTCCTCTACCATAAATACTCCGCCACGATGGGGGGCTACTCCGCCTTCAAGGTATTCCTCGTCGAGCGGAACCGGATCTGGTCGCTGCTCAAGAATTTTCCTCAGCGCGAGATCCTCCTGTCGCCTTTCTACACCTTCTACCGCTACCTGATGCACCTCAAGGGGGCGCTCTCGGGGCAGGGCGCCGCCGGAAAATTCGCCGGCGAGTTCCCGGTCTGGTTGCTTTTCTGGACCACGGTCAAGGCGATCCTGGCCGGGCTGGGCGGTGCGCCCCGCATCCTGCGGGAACGGCGCCGGCTGGCGCCCACCCGGAAACTGTCGTCCGGGGAATTCCGCGAGCTGCTTTCGCGTTATCGGTTGACCGCGGTCGAGGCGGCCTTGAAGGAGTAGGCGTTGCGTCTCCTTTACCTGGGATGGGGGTTCTCTCCGTTCCGCACGGGCGGTTCGCTCCGCTATGCCGAGTCGGTCATGAAGGCGATGGTTGCGCGCGGGCACGAGGTCGCCTATTTCTGCGCCGGCCGATATTCCCTTCCGCCCCGACAAAAAGCCACCCTGCGCGAATGGACCCGCGACGGCATCCGCCACTTCGAGGTCGTCGACAGCCCGATTCTCCCGACCTGGGGGCTCGGCACGCGGCATCCCGGTCGCGAGGTCGCCTGTCCGCCGCTGCGCGACCTGCTTGCGCGGGTCGTCGACGATTTCCGCCCCGACCTCGTCCACGCCCACGAACTCAACCTGTTGTCGGCCGACCTGGTCGGGTATCTCAAGTCGCGCGGGCTACCCGTGGCCATCTCCCTCCACGATTTCGGTCCGCTTTGCCCCACCTTCTTCCTCTATCGAAACGGGGCGGTCTGCCGCGACGGCAGCGGGACATTGGCGTGCGCCGACTGTTCAGGGCAGGCGCCGGCCGACACCATTGCCTACCGCCTGGCGCTGGGGGTCCAGTCGTTGCTCGGATCGGCCGCCCTTCGGGCTCTCGCCCGGCCGGCCTCGCTCGCCAAGGCGTTCTTCCGTCGACAGGCCGCCGGGTTGCCGGTTCCCGCTTCCGACGCCGGCGCGTTCGCGCGCAGGCGCTCCGCGTTTCTCGAGGCGCTCTCCGCGGCCGACCTGTTGTTGCCGGTCTCCGGCCGCGTGGCCGAGATTTACCGGGAGAGCGGCGTCAAGGGCCCGGAGTTTCGGGTGCTCAACCCGCTCCTGCCGCATCACGACGGCATCCATCCCCCGGCGTCCAGGCCGTCGCTTGCCGGGCGGAAGGCCGTCTTTGGTTACATCGGCGTCCTCATGCCTCCGAAGGGGCTCGAAGTCCTGCTGGCCGCGCATGCCGGGATGTCCCAACGCGACCAGATCGAACTGCGGCTGTACGGCACCTGCGATCCCGCGTACCGGCAGCGGTTGACACGCCGGTTCCCGGCCGGGATGGCGGGCTACCGGGGCGCCTTCGACGCCACCGGAATCCAGGGTGTCCTCGACGGGGTCGACGTCGGCCTTTTCCCTTCGGTTTGCGAGGAGACCTACGGCCTGGTGGCGGTCGAGTTCCAGCAGGCGGGGATTCCCGTCATCGCGTCGCGCACCGGCGGGGTTCCCGATATCGTCCAGGACGGCGTCAACGGACTCCTCGTCGAACCGGGTGACGTCGACGCGCTTGCTGCGGCCATGGACCGGGTCGCTTCCGAGGCGGGACTGGTCGAGGCGCTGTCGTCCCGCGCGCACCGGTTCGGCCCGTTCGACGGGCACGTGTCGGAACTCGAGGGGATCTGCGCGGGGCTTTTGAAGAAAGGGTAGGGGGTTATTTCCGGGCGGCGGGGTCGTACGTCTCGCCGCCGATCATCGCCTTCCAGCGGTCGGGCGTGAAGTCGTTCGAGAAGTCGCCCCGGAGGCCGTCGGCGAACGCACGCAGCATCAGCCGGCTGCGAAGCACCTTCCGGTCCATGCCGGTCCAGATCGTCAGGATCCGGTACAGGCAGGCGGCGAAGACGAGCGGAACCGTCCAGTTGCCCCGGTGGATTCGGGCGGTGTGCACCCAGTTGCGCATCCCGAAATAGTATCGCCAGAAATTCCCCAGCGTGAAGCGGTCCTTCGGATCGCCGATGAAATCCTTGTGCAGCACCCGGCTATCCGAAACGAGGAACAGGTCGCCTGCCCGGGCGAGCCGAAGGCACAATTCGACGTCGTCCCCCCAGATGAAATAGTCGCCCCGCAGCGTCCCCTGCGATTCGATGGCCTCGCGACGAACCAGCAGCCCCGTGTAGGCGCCATACTGGATCGGGACGATTCCGTGGCACCGGGCCGGGGGGATCGGCGCCTGCCGCCAGGAAAAGGTGCCGTTGTGGTTGGACTGGATCCGTCCCAGCGTGTCGATCTTGAGCGACGCGAGCACGACCGGGTTGCGTCCGTCGGCGTGAAGGTGCGTGTCGGCTTCGAGCAACCGTTCGAGCGAATCGTCCACCGGCTCCGAATCGTCGTCGGTGAACCAGATCCAGTCGAAATCGCCGCGAAGGGCGGCCTCGACGGCAAAGTGGAACCCCATCGCGGCGCCCGTGTTCCGCTCAAGCGCGTGGAACTCGATCGACGGGTGGCCGGGGTACCGCTCGCGCACGGCGTCCATCGAGCCGTCGGTTCCCGCGTTGTCGACGAGGATGATCCGGTCGACCGGGACCGTCTGCCGCATCAGGGCGTCGAGGCACTCGAGGAGCAGCTTCTTCCGGTTATAGGTGGGGATTACGGCGGCGACGCGGGGCATGGGCACTGTAAGGGCCGGCGGAAACGGTCAGCGCCGGGTGGTGTCCGCGGCGGCCCGGCCCCAGAGCGGCCACAACTTGCGGTAGACGACGAGGTTGGTCAGGGACATCTCGCAACCGGCGCACCGGCTGTCGGGCACCGGCTGTTGCGTCTTGTGGATGCGCAGCGCGAGGTTGTTGACCTTCTTCCGTTCGGGATTGAACCAGATCTTTTCGAACGACGCGTCGGCCAGGTTGCCGATCACCTCGCGGCTGACCGCGCAGTAGACGACGTCGCCGTTGGCCATGATCATGGGCGACATCCAGCCCACGAAGCAGGGGGCGGGGATGTAGACCTCGGAGCGCATCGCGATCAGGTTGTTGAAGTCGTCGATGTTCGTCGAGACGCCGTGCTCTTTTGCCAGCGCCGAAGCACGAACGAAATCGGTGCGGACCCGCTCGAGCTCATCCGGGCCCAGGTCGAACCGTTCCGTCTCGGGGAAGACGTGGATCGGGCGGTAGGAGACCGCGGCTGCGCCCACCTTGATGCACGTTTCCATCATCTCGACGGTGCGGTGACAGTTGAGCGAGCTGACTACGTTGGAGA
>JANXQJ010000105.1 GCA_025356865.1 Deltaproteobacteria bacterium
TAGCTGGAAAACCGGACAAGTCTACTTGACGCCAACAGGAAAAAGACGGCCGGAAGGGGCGCGACCCCTCCCGGCCCGGGAAAGCGGGATGATTTGGAAAGGGACCCGGCCGCCTGCTATCCGGGTCCGAAGAGCGTGCTGACGGTCAGGAAGAAATAATCTTCCGAGGCGCTGAAATCGTCGTGCCCGCCCCCGGGTGCGTGATAGTTTCCGCTGTACCCGTTGATGAGGTAGCCGCCTCGGACGGAAAGGGTGACCGCTTCGCTGACGCCGATGTTGACCCCCATGACGGGGCCGACGCCGATCCCGGCGAACTTGTAGTCGTAGTTCAGGTCGTCGTCGCCGTGGTGGTACGACAGGCGGAGGCAGGGCCCTCCCCAGAGCCGGACCCGGTTCGCGATCAGGCCACCGAAGCCGAAATCCTGCTCGAGGGCGAAGCCGTTGACGGCGGTCTTGATGCCATTGTTCGGGGAGGTCCGGTCGTCGACCTTGAATTCCAGTCGTTCGTAGCCCAGGCTCATCCGGTAATTGAACATTTTCCGGTCCCGGGTCAGGTTGGTGTCGAAGGTGAATCCGAATCCCCGGTGGCTGGACTCTTCGTTCTCCCGGATGACGCCGGCCGGGTCTTCCCGTTCGGTGTCGGCCTTTCCCCCGCCTGCGCTGAAGTAGAAGCCGGCCCCGCCCGCCTGGGCGACCGGCAGGGAAACCGCTGCGAGGCAAACGAGTCCGAACGCGAAAGCAGTCAGTGATTTCAGATTCATCGAAACACCTCCCAGGATGATTTACCCGACGATACCACTCCTTGGGCGCTTTGCGATATGCTTCCCGGATGCCCGGACCGGAACAGCACGTCTCCTGCAACCATTGCGGACTGGACGACACGGCGCTCGCCGCCGTGCAGAACGGCTATCGCGTGGTGCGTTGCCGGGGGTGCGGGCTCGTTTACGTGAACCCCCGCCCGCCGGCGGAATCGCTGCCCGGATTATATGCCGATTACCACGTCCGGGATGGCGGGGACGAGGCGTCGTGGACCCGGCTGATGGCGGCCAATTTTCGCGAGGCCGCGGCGCTGCTCGGCCAGGCCCGCGATTCCCGCCGGCTTTCGGGGGCCGGGGCGTCACCGGGGCGGCTGCTCGACGTCGGCTGCGGCTACGGCGGCTTCGTCAAGCTGATGCGCGACCGGGGCTGGGACGCCGAAGGGATCGACCCGTCGCCCGCCACCGTGGCGGCCGCTGCGAAGGGCGGGGCGCCGGTCCGTCTCGGGACGCTCGACGAAGCGGAAGGAAGTTACGACGCGATCACGCTTTTTTACGTCCTTGAGCATCTGCCCGACCCGTCGACCGCGTTGCGGAAACTGTTCGACCTGCTCGCCCCCGGCGGCACGCTCCTGCTCCGCGTCCCGCACACCGCCCCGATCGTCGCGCTGTTGCGTCCGTTCGGCCTCGACGGCACGCTGTTCGACCCGCCGTTCCACCTCCACGATTTTCCCCCCCGCGTATTGGGCGAGATGGTGCGCAAGGCGGGCTTCACCGACGTCCGCACCTTCCCCGGCGCATCGACAGTCCCGTCGTGCCTGCTGCCGCGCATCGTCTCGCGGGTCACCGGTGCCGTCGCTTTCGCCCTGTTCACATTGTCCGCAGGACGGTTCCTCCTTCCCGGCGTGAGCAAGACCACGATGGCCCGAAAAGGCGAAGTGATCCGATGATCGAGCGATTTCTCGTCCGGCTGGGCCGGCGGATCACGGCGCGGCCTGCCGCGTTTGCCGTCGTTTCGCTCCTGTTCGCGCTGGCCGGCGCGGCGGCGGTCTCGCGGATGCATGTCAAGACCGACCTCCTCGACGCATTTCCGGCGGGAAAGCCGTCGCTCGTGGCCTTCACCGATTTCGCGCGCGATTTCGGCGCGCTCGACGAACTGGTCGTCGTCGTGTCGTCGCAAAAGCCCGCAGCCGAACAGCTGATCGCCGCCGCCGATGCGATCGGCGAGCGCCTGGCGGCCTCGAAACTGATCGAGTCGGTCGACTTCAACGCGATGCGCTCGGGGTCGCGGTTGATGGCGCAGAACTTTCCCGCCTATCTCGACCCGAAGGGTGCCGCCCGCCTCTCCGGCCGGCTGACGCCCGAAGGGATCCGGCGGCAGATGCGGCGCAACCGCGAAGCGATCCTCTCCCCGTTCGCGGGACCGATGGAATCGGAACTGATCGCCCGCGATCCGCTGGGGCTGCGCGACATCGTGCGCGACAGCGTGAGCCGGGGGCCGGTCCCCAAGGGGCTCGACCTGACGACCGGCTATTACATGGACGCTTCGCAGACGGTGGCGCTGATCATGGCGCGGCCGCGCGGCGGTTCCCGGGACATGGCGTTCGTCGGGCAACTCAACCGCGAGGTGGCGCGGATCGTGGCCGAGGCTTGCGAGGAAACCGGCGACGCATCGGTCTCGGTCGGCGTGACCGGCGGCTATGCCCGGGCGGCGGAAGCGGCGGCGGCCATCTGGCGCGACATGGTCGTCTCGTTCACGACCTCCTTCGTGCTGGTGCTGGCCGCGATCTGGCTGGCGTACCGCCCTTCGGCCGCGGTGCTGGCGGCGTTCACGGCGTCCCTGTTCGCCGCCCTGTCGTGGACGATGCTGCTGGCCCGGCTGCTGTACGGCGACCTCAACATCGTCACCAGCGTCGTCGCGGCCATGCTGATCGGGATGTACGTCGACTACATGATCCAGTTCTACGTCCGCTTCGAGGAATGCTTCCGGGCGACGGGCGACCGCGCGGCGGCGCTCGACACGACGATGGCCGGCACGGGAAAAGCCGTCGTGACCGGATCGCTCACCACCGCGGTCTCCTTCTTCGCCATCGTGGTGACCAGTTTTCGCGGACTGCACGAACTGGGACTGGTCGCGGGTTTCGGCGTGCTTCTCTGCCTCGTCGCCTCGCTCGTCCTGATGCCGGCCCTCCTCTCGCTGATCGCCGCCCGGGCGCCGGACCGGATCGTCGCCGGGCGCCCCGAGGGAATCCGGGTCGAGTGGGCGGCGCGGTTGCTCGAACGGCGCCGCCGGGCCGTCCTCGCAGGATTTGCCGTCGCGCTGCTGACGGCGGGCGGGGGCATGGCGCTCCTGCGGTTCGAGACCGACCTGGAAACGTTGGGGTTGCGGGGGAGCCCGGCGATGACGGTCCAGCGGACGGTCGAGAAGAAATTCGGCCGCCAGGGGGAACCGCTTTTCCTGGTGGCGCGCGCCGCGGACGACCGGCGGTTGTCGGACGATTTCGACGCGATGGAGCGGCTGGGCGCCTCGTTGCGGGATTCGAAGACGGTGGGCGCGTTTTCGTCGGCGGGGCTGCTGCTGCCGCCGCCTTCGTCCCAGAAGGCCGTTTTCGACGCGATCGCCGGGTCCGGGGTCGCACGCCGTTACACCGGAGATGCGCTGGCGTCGGCCGTCCGGCAGGCGATGGCCGCCGAGGGGATGCGCCCGGACCCGTCGCTCGACGGATACGCCTCGGGGGTCGTCTCGGCGCTGTCGCGCGAGGCCGTCGTCCCCGTGACCGAGCTGGCGCGCTCGGGCGACCCGCGGGTGGCCTATTTCTACAACCCCGGCCGCCGGGCGCTGGCCGCCCACCTCAACGCGGCCGGCGAACGGTTCGAAGACGCGGCGATGGGGCGGATCGAGGCCGCGGTTCGCGCGCTGGGGAGCGACTTCACGCTGGTCGGCCCGCGGATCATCGTCGAGGAAATCCGCACCAGCATCATCCTGGAAAGCGGATTGGCCATCGCGATCTCGTTCCTTGCGAACATCCTGATCGTCTGGCTCCACTTCCGCACCTGGGGCGCGGTCTGGCGCGTCATGCTGCCGCTGACGGCGGGGGCGCTGCTGACGGTGGGTGCGATGGGGCTGACCGGCGTCTCCTTCAACTTCTTCAACGTCGCGGGCCTTGCGCTCATCTCGGGCTTCGGAGTCGACTACGGCATCTACCTGATGCAGGCGCACCGGGAGGGGGGCGGCTGCGGCGGTCCCGAGGCCGTGCGCCGGATGGGCGGCCGCGTGGCGCTTTGCGCCGTCACGACCGTCATCAGTTGCGGCAGCCTGATCACCACGCAATATCGCGGGCTGGCGTCGCTCGGCAGCGTTCTCTCGTACGGCGCACTTTTCTCCCTCCTGGCGGCGCTCCTGCTCCTGCCGGCGCTGATCGGTCCGGACCCCGCATCCCGGGAGACGGCGAGGTGAGAGGCGGCGTCTGCGCCGCGATCGCGGCGTACGATTCGGAGGCCGGCGTGGCGGACGTCGTGCGAGGGGCCAGGCGCCACCTCGACGTGGTGCTGGTCGCCGACGACGGATCCTCCGACCGGACGGCCGAGGTTGCGCGCGCGGCCGGCGCCGAAGTGATCGTCCTGGCCGAAAACCGCGGGAAGGGGAACGCGCTCAGGCTCCTTTTCGCGGAGGCGCGACGCCGCGGCTTCGAGGCGGTCGTCGTGCTCGACGCCGACGGCCAGCACGACCCCGGAGAGCTGCCCCGGTTCCTCGAGGCGCACGCGGCCGATCCCGATGCGATCGTCGCCGGTTCCCGGATGGGCGAATCCGGCGCCATCCCCGCCTACCGGTACAACTCGATGCTCGTGGCGCGCTTCTACATCTGCCTCGCGGCCAACCGGTTCGTCGAGGATACGCAGTGCGGATACCGGCTCTACCCGCTTCGCGCGCTCGAGGGGATGGCGTTTCGCAAGGAGCGGTTCGTCACCGAGACCGAGATCCTCGTCAAGGCGGGCGATTCGGGGGTGCGGATCGTCTCCGTCCCCGTCCGGACGATCTACTCCGATTCCCACGGAAGCCACTTCCGGCGGGTGCCGGACGTGGCCTCGATCTCGCTCTACGTCATTTCGTACATGATGGTGAAGTGGGCGATCGAAGCGGTGCGGCCCGGCACGATCCACACCTGCCGCGGGGCGGGGACGGGGCGCGACCGGTTCGGGAAAAGCGCACGGGGCGACTGGGGGTTCGAGGCGTTGACGCTCTTCGCGGCGATGCCGCTGACGGCCCTCTACTTCGGCTGGTATTTTCTGTCGCGGCTGGCCGGCGTCCCGGCGTTCGCGGGGCTGCGCAGCTGCGGCGTGCCGGCGGTGAAGGTGCTCGGTTCGACCCTGATGCTCCCGCTGCTCCTGCTCTTCTCGATCGTCGATCTGGCCGGCAACCGGATCGGGATCCGGCCGGAGCTGACGCCGGGCTTCGTCCGCCGCTTCTATCCCAACCTCTTTCCCGGATCTACCCCAGCCGGATGAAGACGATGCCGACGACAATGAGCGCGGCGCCGATCAGCCGGATCCGTCCGAACGGTTCCCGGAAGAACAGGATCCCCCCCAGCACGCCGAAAATCGCGCTCACCTGCCGCACCGAGACGGCGTAGGAGACGGGCATCATCTTCAAGCCGATCCGGTAGGTGATGAACGAGGCGAACAGGATGAGGCCGCCCGCCACCGCCCGGGCCCACCGTGCGCGGATCTCCTCGACGAAATTCAGCCGCTTCGGCGTCAGCATCACGTTGGCCAGGAGGAAGAGGAAGAGGACGATGTCGAGGTAATAGGTGTAGAGGAAGACGTCGCTCACCGTGACGCCCCGCTTGTCGGCGATCGCGCCGATCGAGTAGAAGACGCCTGCCGAAAGCGCCAGCGCCACGCCCGGGTTGCGCAGGTTGCGCAGCGGCAGGGAAAGCCCCGCCCACGACAGTTCCCGCATCTGAAGGATGTATGCGCCGAGGAAGGTGATCGCGATCCCCGTCATCCCGATGGCGGTGAGCCGTTCCCCGAGGACGAGGTACGCCCAGAGCGGGATGTAGAGCGGCCCCGTGGTCGTCAGCGGGTAGGCGATCGAGACGTCGATCCGGTCGTAGGCGGCGGTGAGGCACAGGTGGTAGGCGGAGAAGAAGAAACCGCCCGCCAGCGTCAGCAGGAGCACCGGTCCGGCCGGCAGCGCGATTCCCCCGTTGCGCACGAGCAAGAAGACGGTGAATGCGGCGATTGCCGAACCGTGCATGAACACGTTGAAGGCGAGCTTGTGCCGGCTGGTCTTGAGGATCAGGTTCCAGCTTGCGTGCATGACGCCGGAAAGGAGGATGAGCAGGAGGGCGCTGTCGGGCATGACTTGAAAAGGCGCGTGCGGAGGAGCGCCGCGCGATCAGCGCTGCGCGCCCTCGTCGTCGTAGGCGATGGATCCGTCGTGAAGCGCCGCGCCCGGAAGGCGTCCCGCCTTGAAGTGGACGATCAGTCGCGCCAGCCGTTGCGAGAGCCGGGGATTCCGCTTCTCGAGGAAGTCCCGCTCGAAGATCGCCGAGCCCCGGTCGCCGGAGATGACGTGGATCAACCCGAGGTTGAAGTGCGCCTCGACGTCCTCGGGGTCGAGCGACACCGCTTTTTCGTAGGCTTCGTACGCTTCCTGCCGGCGGTCGAGCTCGGTGCAGGCCGCCCCCAGGTTGTTCCAGGCCTCGGAATAATCCGGCTTGTAGGCGACCGCGCGCTGGAACGCCTCGGCCGCTTCGCGGAATCGACCGAGCCGGTAGAGGCACAGCCCCAGGTTGTAGTGGTTCTTCGGGTCGTCAGGGGCGGCATCGACCGCCGCCTCGAACGCCATCGCGGCCTCGCCGAAATGTTCGCCGGTCGCCAGGGCGACGCCCAGGTTGTAGTGCGCCTCGACGTAGTCGGGCCGTGCGAGCACCGCCTGGCGGTAGGCGCGGGCGGCCTCGTCGTTCCGCCCGAGCGCCGAGAGCGCGACCCCCAGGTTGTAGTGCGCGCGGGCGTAGCCATGCTGTCGCTTGATCGCTTCGCGATAGGCGTCTACCGCACCCTGGTGGTGCCCGAGCCGCGAGAAGGTCACGCCGAGATTGTAGTGCGCTTCGGCGTAATCGGGGCGCAGCGCGATCGATTGCCGGAATGCCTTCGACGCCTCGGGATAGCGCGCCAGTTCGGCGCAGGCGGTGCCCAGGTTGTAGTGCGCCTCGGGGTCGCCCGGCCGCAGTTCGACCGCGCGCCGGAATGCCTCCATCGATGCCTGCGGATTCTCGAGCTCGGCGTTGGCGACGCCCAGGTTGAACCATGCTTCGGGGTAGTCGTCGCGGCGGCCGATGGCCTGCCGGTAGGCCTCGGCGGCTTCTTCGGTGCGCCCCAGCTTGCTGTAGGAAGCGCCGAGACTGTTGTGCACCTCGGCATTGCCGGGGGCGCGGCGGATCGCCTCGCTGAAGGCGGGTATCGCCTCCTGGTGGCGTCCGATCTTTCCGAGGGAGATGCCGAGCAGGAAGTGGGCGTCGGGCAGGTCGGGGCGGAGCCGGATCGCCTTGCGGAACGATTCGACCGCCTCCGCGAACCGCGTCATCCGGTAGTGGTTCTCGCCCAGGTGGAAGAGCGCCTCGGCGTCCTCGGGGTGCAGGGCGACCACCTGCATGAACGCGTCGACCGCTTCGGCATAGCGCCCCTGTTTCGCGCACGCCTCGCCGAGGTTGAAATGGCCTTCG
>JANXQJ010000116.1 GCA_025356865.1 Deltaproteobacteria bacterium
GTACGTGTCTGCGTGCAAACTCAAGTAACGAGGCGTTGCCGTAATCAGAAAAAACGCCATCAAATACCTGGTTGTCGACTCGAATGGAACCCCGGGGGCTATGGGACAATCTATTGGCGGAATTCGCGATGACCGCCGCGAGCAAGGAGAATGAAACTGTCAAAATCAGGATCAACTTCATCAAAGCACGCCCGTTGCAACGAGCACTTTCACGACGTTCCTGATTTTTCGGCCCGATCCGGATCCGTTTTCCCAACAATCGCCAGACAGTTCGTCTTTTTGCTCGATCTGTTGATTCCCGATTCGAAGTGCATTGCGTGTCCAGAAATCCCATTCGCGATCAAGGGAAACCGAAGCCTTGGCCCGGCCTGATAGCGAGGGAAATGGCGTTGGGAGGATCCTGGCGCCGGCCCCGGATGATAGATCGAAGCGGTACTTATCTTCGGAAGTGGGGAAGTGGCGGTTCCATTCGGAAGCAAGAGACGGTTGCCTTCGTGCCACTCTCAACGCTTCCGTGTGGGAAGCCGATTCGGCGGCAGAAAGCATCGACAGTGAATTTCCGAAGGCGTTAATGCCGACGAGCATTAGCGACAACAAGGGAATAATCAGCAAGGATTCAACGACGGCATGACCTGAATACGAATTTCCCAAAGTCGTCATTGGTCCTCTCCCATTTCGCATAATCGTGACTTCCAGGTCATTTCGGTGCACCCCCCCCCGTAGGGTTGCGCGCATGTCGAAAATGCGTACCGTCGGCGTCCCAAAGGTCCGAGAAAGGGGAGAGAAAGTCCATCGGCTTCCCGGTACCCGGAATAACGGATGAATTGTCTTTTCTCGAAATCATCTTCAGGTATGAGCAGTTGGATGGGTTCTTGGGAAGCCCCCAGGATGCCTGCCAGTATCGGGTTCAAAATGGATTTGACCGCCCCTCCGATTCCGGACCCCAACAGGTCGAGTATCGGAGCAAGCGCTTCTGAGATCCCGATCTTCTCGCCTTTTTTCAGGTGGAGTTCCAGGGTTTCCTTCGCATCGTGGGAGCCACCCGGATTGGCGGGCATCAGGATTCCGGACACCTTGAGTTTCATGGACAAGGTTGCTGTTTCCGCGATAACAAGCGATGGCGTCATGTCCTTGACTCGCTCAGCCCATTCGGACAATTCTGTCGCCCGGTCCCACAGGTTCCGGATTATGTCTTCCGCATAGTCGGAGTACGCCGAAAAAAGTGCCGCTCCATAACCCGTTGCGGCAGCGATTGCAAGAACCGCCCAGATGGCGCAAACCCAGCGGATAAGGCGTATGCATTCGTACACGCCTTCGTTCAAGGCCGCGATGAGGTTCAACCCCCGTGCCTCCCAGGTTGCGGCCGAAATGGCGATCGAATCGATCTTGTTGGCGGCGGTGATTTTCAATACACCCTGATGTGACAGATATACAGCCGAAAAGATGAGAGACAGGAGAAGGACAGCGGTTATCAAAAAAAGCGCCACCGCCTGTCCACGATCTCCCCCACGGGCGTGGATTACCTGCCCCGTGAAATACGAAATCGTGGTCATTCGACGGTCACGAGGCGGGAGGAGTTCAAGACAAAGTAGAAACGTTCACCCAGACGAACCTTCTTGACCGGAGCCAGGGTGAAAAGGATTCGATTGGCCCAGGGGACGACAAGCTCTACCCAGTGCGACAAGTTGACCTGATATGCATCTCCGGTTCTCGCATCTCCTTCAGCGGGTGATCCATCGGCCGCGAAGAAGTTCAACGTAGTCATCGTGAGGTTCGTGTAGTTTCCGCCGATTCGGTGACGGCAAATCAAGGATGCTTCGGAGAGTGCTGACGCCTTCGCTTTTTGGAAATCTTTTCGGGCGGAAATGGCGAATTTTCTGGCTGCGAAATGGGCGGCTGTTTCGACCGCACCTTTTCCGGACAGAAGAAATGCGAGTTGGACGAGCGTGAAGATCAACAACAGAAGCACGGACCCGCCGATGAGAAATTCCATGACTGCGCTTCCCCGGTTATTTCGAGCCGGCATAGTCGGAAAGCGATTTCTTGTTTGCCTCTTTTTTTGCGTCGGAGGCCAAAGATTCCACCTTGGCCTGGGAACTGCCGGACATGGCTGTGATGATGGTCGCGAACTGATTTCGAAGCTGGTTACCGAAGATGTTGACGACACCGATTGCAGCGATAGCCACAAGGGCAACCACAATGATGTATTCGGTGAGTCCCTGTCCCTTGCGGTCGAGCGATCCCTTTTTCGTGTTCATGAAAGCGACTCCTTTCGGGTTTGGATACCCGAATCAGGAGGCAAGAGATGTTCCGGGAAAGGTTTGGTCGAAAAGAAGTGAAAAACGGTGGAATATCAGAGATGTATCAGATTACAGAATGCTATTGGCGCGTGCACGGTATCGGAGGCGGACCGGAAATCGGACGGGACGAACGGAAATCAGTCCGGGTCCGGAGATCGTATGGCGTATTTCTTGAGTTTCTCGAAAAGGGTGGATTTGGCGATTCCGAGGGAACGTGCTGTGGCGGTTTTGTTCCATTGCTGCCGGATCAGTTCTGCCTGCAAACTGTTTTTTTCGGACTGTTCCCAGCGAGAAAGCGACTCGTCAGGGCCGAAGTTGGCATCCGGAGAATCGAAGGCACGTAGAAAAGAGAAATCATGGCTTGAAAGAGAATCCCCCTCGGACATGACAACGGCCCTCTGTACGGCATTCCGGAGTTCGCGGACGTTGCCGGGCCATTCCTGCATTGAAAGGAACGCCGCCGCGTCGTCGCTCAAACCGGGAACCGGGCGGGCCCCGACGGGTTGCATCATTTCGATAAAGTGGCGGGCGACAAGTGGAATGTCTTCCCGACGTTCCCGGAGAGGAGGAATGTTGAGCGTGATGGCGCTGATTCGAAAATAGAGGTCGTCGCGAAACGTCTTGAGCTTGATCTCTTCGCGCAGGTTTCGGTTAGTCGCCGCCAGGATCCGGACGTCGGTCAGGATGGTTTCATTGCCGCCGACCCGTTTGATTTCTTTCTGCTCGAGTATTCGCAGCAACTTGGGCTGCAGCGAGAGCGGGAGTTCTCCGATCTCGTCGAGGAAGATGGTGCCTGAATCAGCGATCTCGAATGCACCTTTTCGTTGGGAGGTTGCCCCTGTGAATGCACCTTTTTCGTGTCCGAACAGTTCGCTCTCGATCAGTTCGGCGGAAATCGCCCCGCAGTTGACTACGACGAACGGACGGCCCCTGCGTGCGGACTGGTCGTGAACCCCGCGTGACACCAGTTCCTTGCCGCATCCGGTTTCCCCTTCGATCAGGACCGGGACATCCGAAGTGGCGACTTTCCGGATATCTTGAAGGAGTCCCTGGATTCCGGGACTCCTTCCGACGATCCCCAGTGGATGAACGGGAGCTGCAGGGCGTGCTTCTGCGAACGAGCGGATGGTTGATTGGGGGTGCGGGAAGTTTCCGTCGATCATTGTCGGGATATCGGCTATGGGTCGACCGGTCTCGAAATTCTGGAAGTGTATCCGGTATGGGCCGATCCGGAAGATCTGTCCGGTTTGAAGCGGTAGTTGGGATATCCGGTCGTTATCGACGAAAGTGCCGTTTCGACTGGCGTCGGAGAGGAAATATTGTTCGCCGACTCTGAAGATGCGTGCGTGGAGTCGGGATACGGAGGGGTCTGGTAGTTGAAGATCCGCCTCAGGCCCACGTCCGATGCGCAATTCGCGGATTCCGAGGCGGATTTCGACGGTCATGCTGTTGGAGATTGAAACCGAGAGCCTGGCTGGACAATCCGCCGATATCATGCGATTCCTCCAAAATGTAATTGGTGGCAATCAGGCAAGAGTGATGCCGATTTTCGCATGATTCAAGACTTCGACCTGAAGAAGCGCCTTGAAAACGGGATGAAGGCGATCGCGGTCAAGAGAAGCCAGGCCGTATCCTGTGCTGTCAGAGCTTTCGGATGGGTCGGGATTCCGCAACCTCCGCCGGCAGAAGAGGCGGAAGATGCCGGCGGGGAAGAAGGCGGAATCGGAATGGGAGTCGCCCCCCCCGATGCATACGAATGAAGGGCGAGGAGGCTTCTGTCCGTTCCGTCGTCTGATCGTACTCCGACGACGTAGTTCCCGGTGATGTCCGGGGTGAAGATCACGTTGTCCCCCGTTCCCGATATGGAAGCGTGGCTACCGGAAGGTCTTGAAACCACGAGCCATTGCCAGGCGAGCGGGCCTCCGTCCGGATCGGATGACGAAGCGGAAAAACTGACCGGGTTGTTCGTGGCTGAAGTTGTTGGACCGGTTATCACCGGGAGGGTGGGGATCCTGTTGGCATGAATGGAACGGGTGGCAGTAGCCGGAGCAACACCGGTCGGGTTAGTTTGGGAAACCGTCAACGAGACGGTGTAATCACCCGGCTTGTCGGGTGTAAAGGATGCGGTGGGCGAGTTCCCGGCGAGGATCGCGTTGGAACCGAGCGGGCGGGAGGTCAGGGACCAATCGAAAAGGAGTGGGGCGCCGAATGCACCGGAACTGTTGATTGAATCGAGCGCCAGGGGGAGCCCGGTCAGCCCGCTGCCCGTAGGCGTAATGGCGGAAACCGCCGAAGTAATGGCCTTGAGGGCGTTTGCCTTCCCGTATCCCCAGGAATTATTGGGGGGGGGAGCGGTGTCCCCGGCCAGACGAATTCGTTCGCGCATCTGCGCCCCCGTCAGGGTCGGGTTGGATTCCCACACGAGCGCTGCGATTCCGGTGATGTGCGGGGTTGCCACGCTGGTGCCTGACATGATGGCGTAGTTGTCGTTGGACGCGACGAGATATTCAGGGTTAAAGGCGGCGCCGCGCGAACGCGTGGAATAAATGTTCGCGCCGGGAGCGGTGATGTCGGGTTTGATGCGTCCATCCCGGGTTGGACCGAGGCTGCTGAACTGGGCAAGCGTCGTGTTCGGCCCCCAGTAATCGGGGAAAGTCCGGGTCACCCAGGCGCCGACGGAGATCACGTTGTCGCCATTGGCCGGTTCGATGATCGAGCCGTCCGCGGTTGAAGGCGTAAAACTTCCGGTGTAGAGAGCGCCGTCCCAGACGGAGTCGAGATAACCGTCCAGGACGCCGTTTCCGCCTGCCCACGTGCGGGTGAAGGTGATCGTGATGGTCGAATTTCGAAGTGTCGCCGACGGAATGATCGAAATGTGGGTGGCGCCGTTCGGGGCGTTGTCCACACGATTTGAAATCTTGAGTCCGTCCCGGTTCAATGTGGTCTTGTCGCCGACGGAGAATGAGAAAGTGCCGCCGTCGATGGTCACCCGGTATTCATCGTGCTCGTTCTTCCGGGCGATGTCGCCGGATCCTGATCCCCAGAAATCAATTGCCCATGTCTGATCGATCGATGACGGCAGGGCGACCGTGACGGTTGTCGACCCACCCAGCGTCGGAACAATCGCGTGAAAATGTTCGTCGAGATCACCTTCGTTACCGGCGGCAACCGCAATCAAGCGTTTGGCGGCTGCGGGTCCGTTCGCGAACGCGTTGATTTGCGATTCGAACAGGCTGGTGCCGTCGTGTGAGCCTGCCATCAGGCCCAGGCTCAGGTTGAGGACAACCGGCGAGCTCCCGGCAGCCGTTAGTATTTGCTCGATACCTGACAGGATATCGGCGGTTTCATAGTCGGTTGTATAGGAAAGGATTCGGGCCCCCGGGGCAATTCCGGTATAGAGCCCGCGGGAGGAAAATCCGTTTCCGGCTGCGACTCCCATGACATGGGTCCCATGCCCGTCGCCGTCGCTTCCGGACGGGAATCCCGGATATCCCAGCAGCGCATCTATCCGGGAAAGAAACGGGTGGCCGATTTCCTCGAAGTCCCGATGAGGACTGTACAGGCCCGTATCGACTGCGCCGACATATGACCCGACTCCGGTGTAAGGGATGCCCGAGAGCCCGGTGGCGGTGCCTTCCTGGACGATATCCGCCAATATGGCCGGCCGACTGGTGTTGAGCATCCTGCGGGCGATCATGGACCGTTCCAAATAGACGATCGATGGCCAATTGGAGAGGTAGCGGATGGCTTCGACCGGAACCCGGCCGACATGGAACCCTTTGGATATCTCCCGGGTGATGCCCCCGAGATCGGACAACTTTGCATGCAAGGAAGGGTCGTCGTTGGCAAGAATCAGGAGCGTCCGCGACTCACTATCCTGAAAGATCGAACGCAGAAAACCGGTTACCCCGGATGGATAAACTCCGGTCTCATCGATCGCATTCGACAGGACAGGGCTCATTCTCGAGTTATCCGGTAAGACGGTCACTCCGGAAAGTGAGGCCAACCCGAACACCCCGAACAACCCGATTCCGACAAATTTTCCGCAAACGGACATCACTGTGAACCCCGGGGTTTAGATGCATCCTCTAGGTATGTGATTTCATCGAGGGTCAACAATCCGTGAAAATGGTCGATCGGACCTTGAATCTCCCAGTAAGAACCTGTTTGGGACTCGATCCGGAATCCCGCTGCGGCGATTGCATCCGATTCACGTTTCTCGGGCGCAGACCTGAAGCGAACCAGTAGCCGGATCAGGTCTGATTCCTTTCTTTGGTCGAATTTTCGGACCAATTCAATTTCGAGTTCGGGATGAATCCTTGCGAGCGAAGCCTGGCTTCCGAGAAAATAAATCGCCAGCAGGGAAGGCGTGTCGAACAGTCCCGTGATCTCTTTTGCCGTGGTGAGCAGGAGTGCCGTGTTGCCGGTCGATTCGACGGGCGGTATGCCGGCATCGGCCAGCAATTCGGATTGATAGGGGAATATGGGGGACTTGAAACGTGCGATAACGGCGAACGGCATGGGGGAATCGAGCAACAGCGCTTTCCGGAGAAGCGGGTCGCCCCGTTCGACCAGGTGCCGCTCGAGCGGCGCGGGGAGTGAGACGAGTGCCGAATCCTTCGGGCATCCCGAGAACAAGGCCGCCGAGAGGATCAGCGAAAGAGAGAAGACGCAGAAGCGTCTATCGCGGGAGCAGATAACCGACCCGGAGGATCGCATCGATTGCGCTGCTGTTCTCGTAGCGGTTCTTGAGATTTACGGATCGGATGGCTACGGGCATCGATCCGTCTTCGACCTTCTGGATGAACTGGACGAGTTCCAGATAGCCACGGTTCTCGATCTTGATGTCGAAGGATTCTTCCTTGAATGATTCGCCATCCTTGATGCCGCTGGACTTGATGCTGAAGGCGGATTGCGGAAAGCCGTTTCCTTGCAGGAGGGTGGTCAGGCGTGAAAGCGGGGAATCCTGCCCGGAACCGCTCGCGCGAACGAGATCCTTCCGGGTGCGAACCCCGGCTTCAAGGCGTTTGAGTTCGGGGACCGAGGTCCGAAGCTCGGCGAGATCCTTCTCGGCCTGGATTCGGGCACGGGTCTGGACCCGGATCTTGTCCAGGTCTGGGAGCACGAGGAAGGAAATCAGGAAAATGAGCACGGCCGCCGCGCCGCCGGCCGCCAGGATCTGCTGTTCACGGCTACGAAGCACGATTGGCCTTCCCTTTCTCGATGATGATCGTGAAAGCCACGGATTCGCCGCGCGCGCTGCCTCGCGACTCCTGCACGGTAACGTCGAATGTCTTGCCGAGTGAGGAGGCAAGCGCAAGCCGGTAGTTTTCGACTGCGGACCCTCCGGTGGAATCGCCGGCAACCCGTATCCGTGTTCCGTCCACGGATATTTCCTTGACGGAAAGCGACTTGTTGGCGGGAAGCGCAGTCGAGATCGTTGCGAGCAAAGGGGTGATTCGGGGAAGATCAAGGCCCAGTTCGGCACGTTGCCTTTGAAGTGCACCGATCTTCTCGCGGATCTGGCTTGTCTCACGGACAATGACCTTGACTTCTGGAACGGCTGCGGAAAACTCGGCGCGAAGTTG
>JANXQJ010000137.1 GCA_025356865.1 Deltaproteobacteria bacterium
CACGCCGACTACGTCCATTTCGGCTTCGAAGAGGGCGTTTCCGGCTGCATCTACAAGGTCTACATCGAATTCGACGTCGGCCTGAAGCGGGAGCATGTCGACCTCCGCCACATGCCGGCGGAACCGTTCGAACTCCACATCGCGTTCAAGTGGTCTCCCGCGGACGAGTCGGTCCGCGCCGTTTCCCGGTACACCGGTTTTCCATTCATGACGAAGGAAACGATCGAAGGGCGGATCGCCGACATCTGCCGCGACGCGCCGGACGGCGAGTGCCTCGGACTGACGGGCCGCCTCCTCGACCGGGTTTACGGAAAGCTGCCGCTTCACGGTTTCTTCTACGTCGAGGTCCGGGAGGAGGGCAACCCGAGGGTTTCCTTCGACGTGAAGGTCTACGAGGCGGGAATCCCGATGCGGGAGATCTTCCCGATCGCCGACGGCTACCGCAGGCACTTCGCCATTCCCGACGACCGCTTCCTCCCGCTGTACGAGCGGATCGGCGATTCGACGTTCGGGCACGTCACGGGGGGGATCGACCGGGGCGGGAACGAGTTCCTGACGTTGTATTTCGGCGTCGCCTGGCGGTGAGAACCCCCCGGTTACAAAAAATACCCGCATTTGTTTTTTCTTCATGCACGGTTGTCATATAAAAAAATATTATCGAATATGTCCCTTATGTAACGGATGGTTGTCCTACAACAGAACGATGGTTGACGGCAGGGTGAAGCGTTTCGCGAGAACAGGTTCTTGACACTGTTTTATTGTTATTGTATATCCTGTCCGTACGCAAACGGTCAGGCCCCGCGACCCGGTGATGGGTGCTGCATCATGGGGGGGCGCTTACTTAAGGGATACCACACCACTCAGGAGGTAGAAGATGTCGGAATTCGGGACACTGGAAAGCCGCGTTCGTCGGAAGTCACTGCTCAGCAAGGTCATGAAGGCCGAAGACACCATCAAGTTCTTCAGCAACGGCCAGGATCTCTTGTGGTCCGGTTTCACCCCGGCCGGCTACCCCAAGGAAGTGCCCATCGCCCTCGCCAACCACGTCGAGTCCAACAACCTTCAGGGCAAGATGAAGTTCAACCTCTTCATCGGCGCTTCCGTCGGTGCCGAGACCGAAGACCGCTGGGCATCGCTCGACATGATCGACCGCCGCTGGCCTTACCAGACCGGCAAGAACATCGCCGCCGGGATCAACGCCGGCCGCATCCGGATGGGCGACAAGCACCTCGGCCATTTCGCCCAGGATATCAGCTACGGCTTCTACACGGGTAACGGCCGCTACGACATCGGCATCATCGAAGTCTCGGCCATCACCGAGGATTGCGGGCTGGCGCTGACCACCTCCTGCGGCATCGTCGCCGAAGCGATCAACCTCTGCGACAAGATCATCATCGAGGTCAACACCGGGCAGCCCTCCTTCGAGGGGATGCACGACATCCACATGCAGCAGAAGCCGCCCCACCGCGCGCCGTTCCTGATCACCGCCGCGGACAGCCGAATCGGCACCCCCTATGTCCCGTGCGACCCCGACCGGATCGTCGCGATCGTCGAGTCGAAGCGCCGCGACAAGGGTCGCGCCTTCGCCGAGCAGGACGACACCTCCGAGGCGATCGCCGGCCACATCATGGAGTTCTTCAAGCACGAGATCAAGATGGGTCGTCTCCCCGAGAACCTGCTCCCGCTCCAGTCGGGCGTCGGTTCCATCGCCAACGCCGTCATCGGCGGCCTGGCCAAGGGGCCGTTCCGCAACCTCTCGGTCTACACCGAAGTCCTTCAGGACACCATGCTCGACTTCTTCGACGGCGGCAACCTGCTCTGCGCCTCGTCCTGCTCGCTGTCGCTCTCCGAAACCGAAGGTTTCCCGCGCTTCTTCGACAACTGGGAGAAGTACTTCAGCAAGATCACCCTGCGGCCGCTCTCCATCTCCAACGCCCCCGAGCCGATCCGCCGCCTCGGCTGCATCGCCATGAACACCCCGGTCGAGTTCGACATCTACGCGCACGCCAACTCGACGCTCGTCGGCGGAACCCGCATGATCAACGGCCTCGGCGGTTCGGGAGACTTCCTGCGCAACGGCTACATCAAGCTGATGCACTCCCCGTCCACCCGTCCCAGCAAGACCGACCCGATGGGCATCACCTGCGTCGTTCCCAAGGCGCCGCACATCGACCACACCGAGCACGACCTCGACGTCCTGGTCACCGAGCAGGGCCTGGCCGACCTCCGTGGGCTCTGCCCGCGCGACCGCGCCTTGAAGATCATCGAGAAGTGCGCGCACCCGAACTACAAGCCGATCCTGACCGACTACTTCGAAATGGCCAAGAAAGAGACCATCGCCAAGGGAATCGGCCACGAGCCGCAGCTGTTCGACCGCGCCTTCAAGATGCAGCTCAACCTGGCCCAGAACGGCACGATGCAGATCAAGAACTGGGACATCAAGATCGACCTCTGCGAATAGTCGCAATCGATCCCGCCATGCGCAAAACGCCCCGCCGGTTCCACGGCGGGGCGTTTTGCGTCCGGACGGATAAAGGCGTCGTCTTCAAGGGGGATATGGCCATGAAAGGTTTGATCTTTGCGCTTCTGGTCGCGCTGGCTGCGGGCGGGTGTGCCGGAAAGGCGGTCGCCCGGAAGGGCGCAGCCGCCGAAGGGGTCTCTTTTTCGGTCAGCCCCTCCGATGCCGAGGTCCTGATCGACAATGTCCTGCAAGGGAAAGCCGCCGATTTCCGGGACGACCACCCGCTTGTCCTCCCCGTCGGTCCGCACATCCTGGAGTTGCGTGCACCAGGTCACGCATCGTATTCCCGTCAGCTCGCCGTTTCTTGGGGGCCGAAGAAGGTCGAGGCGACGCTTCGGCGAAAAGACGAGTCCCAGCCCTGATCATCCCCCGCCGGCCCTGCGCTTTGGCCACCAGTTCTTCATCCGGTCCGAGATGACCTTCTCGTGCCCGGCTTCCGACGGTGCATAGTAACTGCGCGTTCCGAGCGTTTCCGGGAAATAGTTCTCCGCGACGAAACCGTCGGCAAAATCGTGCGGATAGCGGTATTCCTTCCCGTACCCCAGTTCCTTCATCAACTTCGTCGGGGCGTTTCGCAGGTGCTCGGGCACCGGGTGGTTTCCGCCTGCCCGGACCTCGCGCATCGCCTTCTGGAAAGCCGTGTAGGCGCGGTTGCTCTTGGGGGCCGTGGCCAGGTAGAGGACGGCCTGGGCCAGTGCGAGCTCGCCCTCGGGACTGCCCAGCATCCGGTACGTTTCGGCAGCCGCCATCGTGATCTGGAGGGCGCCGGGGGCGGCGTTGCCGATATCCTCCGAGGCGAAACGCACCATACGGCGGGCGACGTAGAGCGGGTCCTCGCCGCCTTCGAGCATCCGGCAGAACCAGTAGAGCGCGGCATCGGGGTCGGAACCGCGCAGGCTCTTGTGCAGCGCCGAAATCAGGTTGAAATGCTCTTCGCCGTCCTTGTCGTACATCAGCGCCTTGCGGCGGAGCGCTTCCTCGGCGACGGGCAGGTCGACCGCCGAAAGCTTGCGGTGATCCGCGATCGCGACCGCCGATTCGATCGCGTTCAGGGCGGTGCGGGCATCGCCGTCCGCCGTCTCGACGATATGCCGCAGGGCATCAAGTGTCAGGAAGTTGTCCGGCTTCCCCAACCCGCGGACGGAATCGGTCAGGCCCCGCACGACGATCGTCGCCACGTCGGCAGCCGAGAGCGGGGAGAGCACGAGCACGCGGCAGCGTGACAGGAGCGCGTTGCGAACCTCGAACGACGGGTTCTCGGTCGTCGTTCCGAAGAGCGTGACGGTTCCGTCCTCGATGAACGGCAGCAACGCATCCTGCTGCGCCTTGTTGAAGCGGTGAATTTCGTCGATGAAGAGGATCGCGGGACGGTCGTCGGCCGATTGCGCCCCCTTGAGGCCGGAGAGCGCCTCCCGGATCTCCTTGATCCCGGAGAGCACCGCCGAATAGGGAAGGAATCGGGCACCGGTCTCCGCGGCGACGATTCGGGCGAGCGTCGTCTTGCCGGTGCCGGGCGGCCCCCAAAGGATGACGGAGGGGAGCGGGCGGGCGGCAAGCACCGAGGATAGGAACTTCCCCTCTCCGAGCAGGGGTTCCTGTCCGATGAATCCGTCGAGTGTCGTGGGGCGCATCCGGTCGGCGAGCGGCGATCGGGTGGTCTGTGTCGTCATGAAGTTTCCTTTCCGTGCCGATGGATAGTATTTCCCATCTGCACCCGTAATCCAAGTTCGCTTTCCCTTTTTCTTTTCCGTGGGTTATCCTGTCCACTCCATGAAATGCGCAGGGATCATCGCCAAGCACACGGACCCGCGGGCGGGCAAGATCGTCAACGATCTCGTCGACTGGCTCACCGAGCGTGGGCGGCGTTCCGTGCTCGACCGGGAGACCGCCACGGCCGCCGGCCGCACGGACGGCATCGTACGCTCGAAACTGCCTGCCGAGTGCGACTTCCTCATCGTCATCGGGGGCGACGGCACGCTTCTGTCGGCCGCGCGGGTGGTGGGCCTGACCGGCAAGCCGATCCTGGGCGTCAACCTGGGATCGCTCGGGTTCATGACCGCCATCACGATCGAAGAACTTTACCCCGTCCTCGAGCGGATCTTCAACTACGACATCGAATACGACGAGCGGATGATGCTGGTCGCGCACGTCCACCGGCTGGGCGAGCGGGTCGCCAACTACACGGTCCTCAACGACGTGGTCATCAACAAGGGCGCGCTCGCCAAGATCATCGACATCGAAACGACGCTGGGCGGCACCTACCTGACGACCTATCGCGCCGACGGCCTCATCATTTCCACGCCGACCGGGTCCACGGGCTACTCCCTTGCGGCGCAGGGCCCCATCGTCTACCCGACGCTGCGCACGATCATCCTGACCCCGATCTGTCCCCACACGCTCACCAACCGGCCGCTGGTCGTGCCCGAGGACATGGTCGTCCGCGCCGTGCTCAAGGCCCGGGAAACCGACGTCTGCCTGACGCTCGACGGGCAGGTCGGCTTCGGCCTGCGCGAGGGCGACATCATCGAAGTCAAGAAAGCCGAGTTGCCGCTCAGGTTCATCCGCTCCCCCTTCAAGGATTATTTCGCCGTGCTTCGCACCAAGCTCAAGTGGGGCGAACGGTAAAGGGACATGACAAGGACCACGTCCTTTCCCTCCCTGACATGCTGATAGAACTTTCCGTCCGCAACCTCGCCGTTTTCGAAGACGTCAGCGTGCCGTTCGCCCCCGGGTTCAATGTCGTCACGGGCGAAACGGGTGCGGGCAAGTCGGTTCTCGTCGAGGCCATCCGCCTCGCGATGGGCGAGAAGGGCGACCCGCAGGCGATTCGCGCCGGGGAGGCCGAGGCCGAGGTGACCGCGCTGTTCGATCTTGCCGGGCGCCCGGAGCTGCGCGACGCATTCGAGGAGGCGGGTCTTCCGTGGGAAGACGAGCTGGTGCTGCGCCGCGTCGTTCCGTCCACGGGCCGCAGCCGTGCATGGCTCAACGGCCGCCCGGTCGCGCAGTCGGCGATCGCCGCGATTTCCCCGCTGCTCGTCGAGATGGTCAGCCAGCACAGCGTCCCGTTGCTCCTGTCCAGGCCTGCCGCGCTTGCCGCGCTGGACGCTTTCGCCGGGACGCTCGAACAGGCTGCCGAAGCCCGGCGCGCCTTCCGACGCATCAGCATCCTTCGGCGCGAAGTCGAAGAGGCGGCCGTTCGGAGCGCCACGGCGCACGACCGGATCGAAGGACTCGACTTCAGGCTTTCCGAACTCTCAAAGGCGAAGCTCAAGCCCGGCGAGTCCGACGAAATCGCCGCCGAGCTGACGCTGCTCAAGAACGGCGAAAAGGTGATCGCCGCAGTCGAAGGCGCCGAAGAGGCGCTGACGGCTTCCGAGCACGGGGCGCTGGCCGCGCTCGCGTTCGCGGGAGCCAGGCTCCGGGAAACAGGCCCGGTCGATCCCCGGGTCGCGCTGTTCGTCGACCGGGTCGCGTCGCTCAAGGCCGAGGTCGGCGAACTGGCCCGCGACCTGTCCGCGCACGGCCGCGGAATGGATATTTCACCCGCGCGGCGAGAGTCGCTCGAAGAACGGCTGAGCGAGTTGCGTCGTCTCGAGCGCAAGTACCTGATGGACGCCCCGGCGTTGATCGCCCACATCGCCTCATTGCGCGCCGAGCGCGAAGGGCTCGACGGGGCAATCGACGAAGAACGGCGCCTACGCGCCGCGCTGTCGCTGGAAGAGGCCGACGCACTCCGTGCCGCCCTGGCGCTGAGCAGGGCGCGCGGCGCAGCCGCGGAGCCGATGGCCCGCGCCGCCGAGGCCGAGCTGGGCAAGGTCGACCTGTCCGGAGCGCGGTTGCGGGCCGAGGTGATATCGCGCGCCCCGGCCGCTGCGTCGCTTTCCGCCTCCGGGCTTGATGAGGCCGAACTGCTCTTTTGCGCCAATGCGGGGCACGAACTCCGCCCGCTCGCGCAGGTTGCCTCGGGGGGGGAGCTCTCCCGCGTGATGCTCGCGTTGCGCAATGGCGCCGCCGGCGTCCAGGGGCGGCGGACCGTCGTGTTCGACGAAATAGACAACGGCATCGGCGGCAAGGTGGCCGAACGGGTGGGCGCGCGCCTCAAGGCACTCTCCGGCTCCACCCAGGTCCTTTGCGTCACCCACCTGCCCCAGGTTGCGGCGTTCGCCGACGCCCATCTGCTCGTCAGCAAGGAAGCCGGGGGCGGAACCGTCAAGACAAGGGTGAAACCGCTCGGGAAACAGGATAGGATTAACGAACTGGCCCGGATGGTGTCGGGCGCCGAGGTGACCGACGAGGCCAGGGCGCACGCGCGGGAACTGATCGGGAAAGCGGGGGAGCCATGATACGCAAGGCAAGGATCGGCGACGTCAAGGCCATCCAGAAACTGGTCGGCGACTATGCCCGCAAGGGCGACATGCTGCCGCGCTCCCTCAGCGAGATCTACGAGAACCTGCGCGACTACGTCGTCTACGTCGACGGCGAAGACGGCCCGCCGCTCGGTTCCGCCGCGCTCCACATCATGTGGGAAGACCTGGCCGAGGTCCGGTCGCTGGCGGTCCACGACGACGTCGGCCGCAGGGGCGTCGGAACGCAACTGGTCGAGGCGTGCACCTCCGAGGCGATCGTCCTGGGCATCACCAAGGTTTTCGCGCTGACCTACAAGCCGGCCTTCTTCGAAAAAATGGGTTTCCGCCAGGTCGACAAGGCCGAGTTGCCTCACAAGATCTGGACCGACTGCCTCAAGTGCTCCAAGTTCCCGGATTGCGACGAAATCGCGCTGGTCGCCGATTTCTCGGGGAAAAGATAGTGCCCGACCGGCTTTTCGAGCGCGTTCTGAGCGAGGTCTCTTCGAGGGGCGGCGGTCAATCCGAGTTGTTCGTCCAGCGTTCCCGCGTTCGCCGATTCGATGCGCGCAACGAAAGGCTCGACGGCATCTCCTTTTCCGACACGCTGTCGCTCGGTTTGCGCGTCTTCCGGAACGGCCGGATGGGTTTCTCCTACGGATTCCGCGAGGACGATTCCGAGGTGTGCCGGATGGTCGAATCGGCGCTCTTCTGCGCCGACGCTTCGGCGCCCGACGAGGCGCACGCCTTGCCGGTTATCGGCTCCCCGGCGGCCCCGGCGCCCGAATTCTACGACGACGGGTGGCGTTCGGTCGACGACGCGGCGCGTGCCGCCTTCGCTTCGGGCCTCGAGCGCGCGACGTTGTCAGCCGACCCCCGGGTCACCCGGGTCCGCACCGCGACGCTTTCCGAATCGGTCGCCGAAGTCGCCTTTCGCAATTCGGCAGGCGCTTTCGGGTCGCAACTGTACTCGTTCTGCTCGGCCCATGTCGAGGCCGTGGCCGAAGCGGGGGGCGAAGGGCAGACCGGGTACGGCTTCGGATTCGCACGCGGCTTGCCGGGGTTGTCGCTCGAATCGATCGCTTCCGAGGGGGCGCATCACGCCGTCCGGATGCTGGGCGGGAAGCAGATTCCGACGGGACGCTATCCGGCGGTCATCGAAAACGGCGCCGTGGCCGAACTGGTCGAGGTGCTCATCCCGTCTTTTCTCGGTTCGCAGGTTGCCAAGGGGAAATCGATGCTGGCCGGGCGGATCGGCCAGGCAATCGCCGCTTCCCGGGTGAACATTTCCGACGACCCGCTCGACCCGGGCGGTTCCTCGGCGTGTGCGTTCGATGACGAGGGGGTCGCCTCCCGCACCGTCCCGTTGCTCGTGGGGGGGGTGTTGCGCGGGTTTCTCGCCGACAGTTTCTGGGCCCGCAAGACGGGCGGGTCTTCCACCGGGTCATGCCGGCGGGCAGGCGCCAAGACGCCGCCGGGCGTCGGCATATCCAACCTGCGTGTCGCACCGGGCGTCCAGTCGCTGCCCGAGTTGTGCCGCAATGCGGGCGACGGCATCCTGCTGACCGAGTTCCTGGGAATCCACACCGCCGACCCGGTGTCCGGCGATTTCTCGGTGGGCGCCTCGGGGTTCAAGATCGAAGGGGGCGAGGTGACCGTCCCGATCCGCGGGTTCGCCGTCTCCGGAAACGTGCTGTCGCTCCTTTCGGGCGTCGTGGCCGCCGCTTCCGATTTCCGCTGGTTCGGCAACGTCGGCTCGCCGTCGCTCGCCGTCGCGTCGATCGACGTGGGCGGGGCGTGACGCCGTCGTGAAACCATTCTTCATCTTCGACCTCGACAACACGCTTTATCCGCCCGAGGTGCCTCTCTGGCGCGCGGTCGACGACCGGATCGAACTTTACGTCCGCGAAAAACTGGGGGTCGACGGGCCCGAGGCCCGCACGATCCGAAAGGAATATCTCGGCGAGTACGGCACGACGCTGCGGGGACTCATGCAGCATCACAACGTTCCGCCGACCGAATATCTCGATTTTGTGCACGACGTTCCCATCCCCGAGATCGTCCCGCGAAGAGACGATCTCAGGGAGATGCTCGCTGCCCTTCCGGGGCGGTCAGCGGTTTTCACGAATGGTTCCGAGTCCTATGCGCAAAGGGTCTTGTCGGCGCTGGGTGTCGAGGACGCGTTCGTCGCGATCTACGGTATCGAGTTCATGGAATACATCGCCAAGCCTTTTCCGTTCGCCTACGCCAAGCTGTTGCGGGAAGCCGGAGTCTCCGGGGCCGAGTCGCTCTTCTGCGAGGACCGCCACGAAAACCTGCTCCCCGCGCTCGATCTGGGCATGTTCACCGTCTGGGTCGGGGGCCGCGAAGGAGAGAGTCCGGTACACGCGGTGGTCGAGGACGTCTGCGACCTGCCGCAAGTCTTGCCCGCATTTTTGGGCAACGGACGGTTCCGGCAAGCGCGATGACGACGGCCACGCCCAAGGGCGGCGCGCCGAATCACCAGGAGAAAATGAAATGACCGAAAGCAAGCCGAAACGAACGGCCAACCGCGGCGGCACCCGCCGCACCAAGAAGGAAATCGGGGAAACGGCGGTCGATTCCGCCTCCCAGGTTGCCGAAACCGTCCTCCCCGCGGTTGAAGACGCCGGGGTGGGTGATCAACCGAAGAAGCGTCCGCGCCGCACCGTGAAAAAGAAGGCGGCCGAAGCCGGCGGGGGTCCCGTGACCGACGTCGAACCGGCTCCGGAAAAAGAGCCAGCGACGCCGGCGGTGCCGGAAGCGGTTCCGTCAAAGCCGAAAGCGCGCAGGCCGCGCCGAAGCGCCGTCGCCCCCCCGCAGATTGCGGGCGAAACGGTCCAGGCCGACACCCCTCATCCCGAAACGGCAATGCCGCCGGCACCGTCGGAGCCCCCTTCCGAAGCGCATCCCGAGTCGCAGGGCGCGAATCAGGCGGGTGATGGATCGGGAACCGGCGAGCCGCACCCGACCGGTCGCCCGCGCCGCCGCCGATCCCGGCGAGGCGGCAAGAACCGGGGAGCGGGTGCGGCGATCCAGCACGACCCGGGCGCATCGGAAGGCGAGTCCATCTCCGACGCCGACGCGATTTCCATCGCCACCCGCAAGGCCGAAGCCTCCGACCCCACGGAGCCGCAACCCGACGGGGCGCAGCCCGGATCATCCGGGGCACCGGGCGAGTCGGTCGAGGGTGCGGCGGCAACCGGCAAGCGCCGCCGTCGCCGTCGCCGCAAGCGGAGCCGTGGCGACAAGGGGCCCGATGGGCAGTTGCTCGCGCCGGGAACCCCGGCGGACGGCGAAGGTGACGCCGACGAGGACGAGGACGAGGCCGCTCCCGGAGTCGGGCAGGCGACCGCATCTTCCGCTGATCCGTCTGCCAGGGAGGGGGCCGCGGATCCGCGATCCGAAGGTTCGGCGGGCGCCCCGAAGGAAGAGGGCAGCCGCCGGAGCCGTTCTTCCCGCCGCCGCCGCGGCAAGGGCGGCGGTTCCCAGGCGAGGCCCGAAAGCGAGGGCCTGCCGGTCAACGATGACGTCCCGAAGGACGCGGCGGACGAGGCCCCGCTCTCCGGCGCCGAAATCGACGACGACGACCTCGAAGGCGACGTCGAATACACCGACACTTCCGGCAGCAGCGATTCGCGCAAGGTCATGATGATCGACGGCACCCACCTCGAGGAGATCCGGGTCGCGATCGTCAACGACAACGTCCTCGACTACTTCGAGTTCGAGAACCAGCGCCGCAAGCAGTTCAAGGGGAACATCTACAAGGGCAAGGTCATCAACATCGCCCCGGCGATCGAAGCCGCTTTCGTCGAGTTCGGGGGCGGCCGCCACGGTTTCCTGCCGCTCAACGAATTTTGCGGCGGCGCGCTCGCCGAGAATCTCGAAAACTGGGACGAGGATGAAAAACGCCCGTCGCTGCGGTCGGGGATGGAGATCCTCGTCCAGGTGACGAAGGAGGAGTCGTCGGTCAAGGGCGCCGCCCTCACGTCGTACATCAGCATCGCCGGCCGCTACCTGGTCATGATGCTCGGCATGAAGCGGTTCGGGATTTCCAAGAAGATCACGAGCGAGAAAGAGCGCGAGCGGCTTCGGAAGCAGATGGAAAAACTCGAATACCCCGAGCACCTGGGGTTCATCGTCCGCACCGAGGGGGAGGGCCGCAATCTCAAGGACCTCAAGGCCGACCTCCAGAACCTGATCCGCCTCTGGCACCGGGTGCTCGAC
>JANXQJ010000156.1 GCA_025356865.1 Deltaproteobacteria bacterium
CTTCCGACCAGTATTACTTCACCGTCCAGGCGACCGACGCCCAGGGCAAGGACATGGCTTCGACCCGCTACGTCGAGGGGACGATCTCGGGGATCTCGCTCAACGAGAACCCGCCGAAGGCCTACATCGGTAACTACGGCGTGTCGTTCGACAAAATACAGCTCGTCAAAGGGGGGTGAGACCAATGAACGAACCGATCGACTACCGGCTGATCAGGCCGCCGGGCGTCGGGACGGTCACGGGGATCGGGGCGACGCAACCGCAAGCGCCTCCGAGACCGGCAGGGGGGAGCGGATTCGCAAACGCCCTCGAGCAGGCAGAGAAAAGACGCGACGTGACCTTCTCGGCACACGCCGCGGACCGGCTGGCAAGACGGGGAATCCAGCTCTCCGAGGCCGACCGGCAGCGGCTCTCCGAAGCGGTGACCGCAGTCGAGAACAAGGGAGGGCGCAATTCCCTGGTGATGCTCGGCAACACGGCGCTGATCGTCAACGTCCCCAGCAGGACGGTCGTGACGGCGATGGGCGCGGGGATGACGAACGAGCGGGTGATCACCAACATCGACAGCGCGGTGATCGCGTAATACGGAACGACGGGAACAACGGCAACCAATAACGCAACGGGCTGGACCTCCCACAGAGGAAGCCCCCGGGAACCCGACCGAAAGACGGTTCCCACAAAAGAAGGCCAGCAGGCCTTCTAACCCCAAGGAGGGTCACCATGAGTCTTTTAAGTTCTCTTTTCGCAGGCGTCACCGGCATGACCGCCTACGGCAACGCCATGTCGATCATCGGCAACAACATCGCCAACGTCAACACCTCCGGCTTCAAGGCCGGCCGACCGATCTTCGGCGACATCCTCTCCCAGAGCATCGGCGGTTCCCAGATCGGCCGAGGCGTCGAGCTCGAGAAGGTCGACACCCTCTTCCAACAGGGATCCTTCTCCACGACGGAAAACATCACCGACATGGCGATCGACGGGTCGGGCTTCTTCGTCCTCAAGAACAACAACGGCACCTTCTTCTCGCGCGCCGGCAACTTCCACTTCAATTCGTCCGGCTACCTGGTCAATCCGGAGGGCCTGAGCCTCCAGGGCTCGCAGATCATCAACGGGAACGTAACCGGCAGCGTCGGCGACGTCCGGATCGAGAACCTGACCGGCACCCCGAAGATGACGGGCAACGGCCTCAACGGCTCGACCGGCGTCCAGATCGCCGCCAACCTCGACTCCCGCGCGACCGCCCCGCCCGCCTTCAACATCGAAGGAACGAGCGCCACGACGAACTTCTCGACCTCGATCACGGCGTACGACTCGCTCGGCAACGGCCACCTGCTCAACATCTATTTCACCAAGCTGGCTCCGGTCGTCGGCAATCCCTCCACCTGGGAATACCACGTCACCGCCCAGTCGTCCGACCTCGAAGGGTGGCCGGGCACCCCGATCGTCGGCCAGACCTGGCCCCCCTCCACCGCCCAGCAGGTCGAAGTCGGGCGGGGCACGCTCGAATTCACGACCGACGGCGCCCTGACCCGGGTCGGAAGCAACGCCGCCCCCGTCAGCTATGTCGCGCCCGTCCTTCCGGCTGTCGCCTACCAGCCGGTCTTCGGCGCCCTCTCCTACCCGGCCGCTGTCACGCCGGTCTCGATCGACTTCAACTTCAGCGGCGGCGCCACGCAGAACCAGGCGATCGCCTTCAACTTCGGCGATCCGCTGACCGCCGGCGCAGCCTCGGCACCGGTCGCAAACGCCACCGGCAAGGCCGGCCTCACCCAGTACGGCGCGACCTCGGCCGTCTCCTACCAGAAGCAGGACGGCTACGCGGTCGGATCGCTCCGGAACATCTCGCTCAGCCAGAAGGGAATCGTCACCGGCATCTACACCAACGGCCAGACGATCGACCTGTACCAGATCTTCCTCGCCGACTTCAAGAGCCCGTCCGACCTGCTGAAGCAGGGGAAGAACCTCTTCTCGCAGTCGAAGGACTCGGGCGAGCCGATCATCGGACCTCCGGGATCTTCCGGCAAGGGGACGGTCATCGCCAACTCGATCGAAATGAGCAACGTCGACCTCGCGGCCGAATTCGTCAACATGATCACGACCCAGCGCGGCTTCACCGCCAACACCCGCGTCATCTCCACGTCCGACGCGATGCTGACCGAGTTGGTCAACCTGAAGCGGTAAGCGGATAACCCGCACCCTTCGCCGCAACGGGGATTCGGCGAAGGATGCGGGGCAGGAACTGACGGAGAGGCCCACGGACGGGCAAACGCGGTCCAAGGACGGGCGCACGCCGCAAGGAAGGGGCGCGTCGCCCAGGGAAGGGACTCCATCAGCAAGCGGGGCGTTTTCGGGAAACCGGGAACGCCCCGCTTTAATTTTCGACCGTCATGAAACAACCGGAGATGTCCCGGTCAATTCTTCGACGGTCCGACCGGACGTGACGGTTTCTTGACGCGTGCTTCCCCTTCCGCGGGCTGCGATCACGACATCGCCTGCAAATAACCACAATTTTTCGACCGGTTACGATACACTCCAACAACATTCGCAACCGGCACGGCATTTGAATGATATATCTCCAGTTACCTGTCCCCTATCCAAGGAGAGCCACGATGGCGGAAAAAGAAGAAAAGAAAGCCGGCCCGGAAGGCGCAGCGCCGCCTCCTCCGAAATCCATGAAAAAACTGATTCTTTTCGGCCTGATCGGGCTGGTCGCAGTCGGCGCGATCGGCGGCGGCGTCTTCTTTTTCTTCAACAAGGGGAAATCGGCCCCGAAGGACAACAACGCCGTGGCGGCCGAGGCCCCGAAGGAAGGCGAGAAGAAGGCCGAAGGCGGGCACGGGGGCGGTGAAGGCGAAAAAGGGAAGGAAGGCGAAAAGGGCAAGGAAGGCGAAAAAGGGAAGTCCGGCAACCCGCTGCTGGTCCCGATCGAGCCCTTCATCCTCAACCTGGCCGACGTCGACACCAACCGCTATCTCAAGATCAGCATCGTCCTCGAATTCGTCGACGCCAAGGGCGCCACGGCGGCCGAAGGTCGCATGCCGCAGATTCGCGACACGCTGATCCTGCTGATGAGCAGCCTCACCTACGGCGACATCCACTCGGTCGAGGGGAAGCTGACGCTGCAAAGCGAGATTCTCAACCGGCTCAACAAGGTGATGGAAGGCGCTGTCGTCAAGCGCATCTACTTCACCGATCTCGTCGTGCAGTAGGCGGGCGGAACAGCCAGTGCGCGAAATACTCACACAGGAAGAGGTCGACGCCCTCCTCGAGGCGTACGACAGCGGCGAGATCGCGGAAACGCCGCCTGCGGATGGGACCAGCACCCCTTTCGATTTCCTCTCCCGCAAACCGGTCGGCGGTGTCCAGGAAACGCTGATCGAGTTGGTACACGACGGTTCAGCCAAGGGATGCGCCGCCTACCTGACCGGAATCATCCGGCGCGAGGTCAAGGTTTCCAACGCCTCGGCCTACACCGAGACCGCGGGCAACTTCCTCTCCAACTTCAAGGGCCGCTGCTGCATCGGCATCCTCTCCTGCGACCTCATTCCCGGCCATGCCTTCCTGGCGATGTCGCCGTTCCTGGCCTACGCGCTGGTCGACCTGATGCTGGGCGGCGAGGGGCGGATCGCCGAACCCGACGACCGCGATTTTTCCGTGCTCGAAGTCCGGATGGCCCGCAAGATCATGGAAGGGATCACCGGCGAACTCACCAAGGCGTGGGGCACAGTCGCCCCGGGGCGCTTCTCGTTCGTCAAGGTCGAGACCAATCCCAAGATGCTGCCGCCGGTCCAGGACCAGGACCCGCTCTACGTCATGAATTTCCGGGTCGAATCCGATACCGGCCTGTCGCGCGACTTCACGATCGCCCTCCCCTTCGCCCTCATCGAATCGCTCAAGGGCCAGCAGGGCGAGCCCGAGATCGCCGACCCGAAGGCGTCCGAATACGCGGTGCTCCTGCGGGACGCAGTCGAAGAGATCGTGGTGGGCGTCGTGGTGAGGCTGGGCGAGGTGAGCCTCCCCATCCGCGAGATCCTCTCCCTCAAGCCGGGTGACGTCATCACCACCGGGCAGGAGATCGATGCCCCCGTCGCCATCCTGGTCGAAGGATTACCGAAACTGTCCGGACGCCCCGGAATTTCCCGCGGCAACCGCGCGATCAAGATCACCGCAGGCTAAAAGGAGATTCGCATGTCCGACTCGATCGTCTACGAAAACGGGCAGGAAAAGAAGGAATACGCCCGCGACATCGACTTCCTTCTCGACATCCCCGTCAAGCTGGTCGTCGAACTGGGCAAGGCGCAGGTGCAGCTGGGCGACCTGCTCAGGCTCGGGCGCGGCTCGGTGCTCGAACTCGAGAAGCCGGCGGAGGAACCGCTCGACGTCCACATCAACGGCAAGCTGATCGGCCGCGGCGAGGTCGTCGTGGTGAACAACAAGTTCGGCATCAAGCTGACCGAGATCGCGCCCGCCAGCGAGCGGGTCGAGTTGCTCAAATGACCCGCCGGGCCGCCATCGCCGCCACAATGCTTTTCGCGCTGTCGGCATCGCTCGCCTTCGCTCCGTGCGCCTCGGCGAAGACCGACCGGAAGCACGGCAAGGCACGCGCTGCCGCTCCGGTCGAAACCGCGCCCGCGGCAACCCCTGAAACCGCAATAGCGGCCGTCGACAACGTCGCGGCACCTGCCGACAACGTCGCCCGCCTCGCGGCCGATAACGCCATCGGGCCACAGGGAGTCGTTCACGAAACCGACATCACCTCGACCGTCGTGACCGGTCGTCCCGTTTCCCAGGCGCCCGTCCCATCCGAAGGGCCTTCCTTCTTCTGGGCCGCCGTCAAGATGGTGATCGCGCTGGGCCTCGTGCTCGCGATGCTACTGGGAATCTCCCACTTCATGAAGAAATACATGGACCGGTTCGGCTCCGGTGCCGCCGCGCCCGGACGCGCCATCACGGTCACCGAAACCCGGCACGTGGCGCCCAAGACGCAGGTCATGGTCATCGAGGCGCTAGGGAACCGTTACCTGATCGGCGTCACGCCGACGCAGGTCACGCTCATCGACAAGGTTCCCGCCAGCAACCTGCCCGGAAAGGCGGGCTGACGATGGCACCCCGGCTCATCGCCCTGTTCCTGCTGCTCGGCCTTCTGTTCGCCGCCGTTCCCCGTCCGGTTTCGGCCGCAACCCCGCTGCCGCTTCCCAAGATCAGCATCGGTCTTGCCGACGAAGGGAAGCCGGGCGACGTCGCCGCGTCGGTCAAGGTGCTCATCCTCTTCACGATCCTCTCGCTCGCCCCGTCGATCCTGATCATGACCAGCTCGTTCACCCGCCTGATCGTGGTGCTCTCGTTCCTCAGGCAGGCGATGGGCACGCAGCAGACGCCCCCCAACCAGGTCATCGTGGGGCTCGCCCTCTTCCTCACCTTCTTCATCATGTCCCCCGTCATCACCCAGGTGAACACCGACTCGTTCCAGCCGTTCATGGCCGGGAAGATCACCCAGGACGAGGCGTGGGAGAAAGGCACCGCGCCCCTCAAGAAGTTCATGCTCGCGAACACGCGCGAGAAGGATCTCGCGCTCATGGTCAACCTTTCCAAATCGCCACGCCCGAAGAACCAGGCCGACCTCGGGGTCACCGTCCTGACGCCCGCCTTCGTCCTCTCCGAGCTGCGGATCGCCTTCCAGATGGGATTCCTGATCTACATCCCGTTCCTGGTCATCGACATGGTCGTCGCCTCCGTCCTCATGTCCATGGGCATGATGATGCTGCCGCCGGTCATGATCTCCCTCCCCTTCAAACTCATGCTCTTCGTCCTGGTCGACGGCTGGAACCTCATCGTCGGCTCGCTGATGAAGAGTTTCGTGATGTGAGGCCCAAAGAACATGACGCAGGAATTTGTCGCGGAAGTGATCCGGAAGGCGCTGATCATGGTGCTTCTGTGCTCGGCGCCCATGATGCTGGCCGCGCTCGTGGTAGGCCTCCTGGTTTCGGTCTTCCAGACGGTCACCTCGATCTCCGAGATGACGCTCGTCTTCATCCCCAAGATCATCGTCGTCTTCCTGGCCCTCGTCCTCTTCTTCCCATGGATCACCAACACGTTCCTCGATTTCGCGCGGTGGATCTTCGAGGGATTGCCGACGATGGTCCATTAGGAGACGCGCCGGATGGACCTCCGCCCCCCGTCTCCCGAGATGATCGGCACGTTCCTGCTCGCCTTCGTCCGGGTTTCGGGGCTCCTTTTCGCCACGCCGGTCCTCGGCAACCGGAACGTGCCCGCCCAGGTCCGAATCCTCCTCTCGCTCCTCTTCACGATGGCGATCCTGCCGCTCGTCCCCGTTTCCCGCATCGCGCCTGAAGCCGACGGATTCATCCCGGCCATGGTCTCCGAAGTCCTGCTGGGCGGCTTCCTCGGGCTGGTCGGGTCGCTCCTCTTCGCGGCGGCCGAATTCGGAGGCCACATGGCGGGGTTGCAGATGGGTTTCGGGATGGCCAACATCCTGAATCCCGAAAGCGAGGCGCAGACCTCGGTCCTGGCGACCTTCACCTCGCTCATCGCCCTGCTGACATTCGTCATGGCCGACGGCCACCACCTGTTCATCACCGCCCTCGTCCGCAGCTTCCGGTCGATGCCGCTCGGCACCTTCTTCATCGACGCGGCCAAGGCGGGAACCCTGCTCCGGATGAGCACCGGCATCTTTTCCTACGGGCTCGCGCTGGCGGCGCCGGTCCTGGCGATCACGCTCTTCATCACGGTCGCACTCGGCATCCTGTCGCGCGCCATGCCGCAGATCGACGTCTTCTTCATGAGTTTCGCGATCAACATCACCGTCGGGACGTTCGCCTTCATCCTGGCGATCCCGTTTTTCCTGGCCGGGATCCAGAAACTGATCGGGATCTGCGAGCGGGAACTCCTCTTCGTCCTCGACATCGCGAAATAACGACGCGCCATGGCCGATCCGTCCAAAACAGAATCCGCGACCCCGAAACGCCGGGGAGAAATGCGCGACAAGGGGAGCGTCCCGAAGAGCAAGGAAATCTCCTCCGCGGTCATCCTCCTGGGCACCTTCGCCGCCCTCCACTTTTCATCCGGGTACATGGTCAAGGGGTTGTCCGACATCGTCCGCGACTTCTTCACGGCCCGCCCCGAGCAGCTCGATACCGTCGCCGGAATGCACCACATCCTGATCGAACTCGTCCTGCGATCCGGATTGATCCTGGCGCCTGTCCTGGCCTTCAACCTCCTCTGCGCGTACACCGCCAACGTCGCCCAGGTCGGCTTCCTGTTCACGCTCAAGCCGCTGACCCCCAGCTTCGACAAGCTCAACCCGATCGCCGGCATCGGCCGCCTCTTTTCGATCACCGCGGTGGGCGAACTGTTCAAATCGATTATCAAGTTTTCCCTGATCGGGCTCCTCGCCTGGCGGATCATCCGGAGCGAGATTCCGGTTCTTCCCGGCATCATCGACCGGACGACGCAGGAGATGATCGCCTATTTCGCATCGATCGTGTCGCGCCTGATCGTCCACTGCGGAACCGGGCTGCTGGTGCTCGCCGCCTGCGATTACGCGTTCCAGCGCTACACCTTCGAGAAGTCGATCAAGATGACCAAGGAGGAGGTCAAGCAGGAGGGAAAGGACGCCGAAGGCGATCCGGCCGTCAAGGGGCGGATCCGCTCCCTGCAGCGCGAGATGGCACGCCGCCGGATCATGAAAGAGGTTCCCCAGGCCGACGTGATCATCACGAACCCCACGCATTACGCCATCGCCCTCAAGTACGAACGGGGCGGCGGCATGGCCGCTCCCAGGGTGACGGCCAAGGGAGCCGACCTGATGGCCAAGCGAATCCGCGAAATCGCCACCGAGCACGGCGTTCCGATCGTCGAACGAGCGCCATTGGCACGAGCCTTGTATGCCAATGTAGACGAGGGGCAGGAAATCCCCGAAGAGTTCTACCGCGCGGTCGCCGAAGTGCTCGCTTACGTGTACCGACTTCGTAACCCGCGGATCGCCGTTTAAGGAGAATTCCGTGGCCGCATCGCCGATCGCAACCTCCCTGCCCGTCATGCAGGGGGGGCTCAAAGCCCGCGAACTGATGGTTCCGCTGGCCATCGTGGGGATCATATTCCTCATGATCATCCCGGTGCCGCCCTTTCTTCTGGACCTGTTCCTGTCGCTCTCGATCACACTTTCCCTTGTTGTTCTGCTGGTTTCCGTCTACCTGATCAAGCCGCTCGAGTTTTCCGTCTTCCCCTCCGTCCTGCTGATCTCCACGCTCTTCCGGCTCTCGCTCAACGTGGCCTCCGCCCGCCTCATCCTGATGCGCGGCAACGAGGGGACCGACGCGGCCGGCGCGGTCATCAAGGCGTTCGGACAGTTCGTCGTCGGCGGGAATTACGCCGTCGGCATCGTCATTTTTTTGATCCTCGTCGTCATTAATTTTGTCGTTATCACCAAGGGCGCGGGCCGGATCGCCGAAGTCGCCGCCCGTTTCACCCTCGACGCGATGCCCGGAAAGCAGATGAGCATCGACGCCGACCTCAACGCCGGCTACATCGAAGAAAAAGAAGCCCGCAGGCGGCGGCGCGATATCGAGCGCGAAGCCGACTTCTGCGGGGCGATGGACGGCGCCAGCAAGTTCATCCGCGGCGAGGCGGTCGCCGGCATCATCATCATCGTCGTCAACGTACTCGGCGGATTCTTCATCGGCATATTCCAGCACGGTCTCGATTTCAAGACCGCCGCCGAAACCTACACCATCCTCACGATCGGCGACGGCCTGATCGCCCAGATCCCCGCCCTGCTCGTCAGCACCGCCGCCGGCATCATCGTCTCCCGTGCGGCCGCCGATACCGACCTCGGCGAAGAGCTGGGAAAGCAGCTCTTCATGAAGCCCAAGGCGCTCGCGACCGCTTCCGGCGTCCTCCTGCTGCTGGGCCTGGTCCCCGGACTGCCCCACATCGCCTTCCTCATGCTCTCCGCCCTCACCGGCGGGGGCGCTTACCTCTTCGCGCAGGCCGGCGTAGCCGAAGAGAGCCAGGTGGTCGTTTCCGCCGCGCCCGAACCGACTGCCGAGGAAAAGATCGAGAAGTGCCTCGCGATGGACCTCATGGAACTCGAGATCGGCTACGGCCTCATCCCGCTGGTCGATCCCGAACAGGGCGGCGACCTGCTCGAACGGATCCGCGCCGTGCGCCGCCAGATGGCCCAGGAGCGAGGCTTCATCGTCCCTTCCATCCACATCCGGGACAACCTGGAAATCAAGCCGCAGGAATACGCCATCCGCATCAAGGGCGTCGAGATCGCGCGCGGCGAAGTTCGCCCCGGCAGCCTGCTCGCGCTCAACCCGGGGCAGGCCGCCGCCGAGATCCCCGGCATCCCGACCACCGAGCCGGCCTTCGGCCTTCCCGCCAAGTGGATCGAGGACCGCGACCGGGATACCGCACAGATGGCCGGCTTCACGGTGGTCGAGCCGACAACCGTGGTCGCCACGCACATCACCGAAATCATCAAGCGTCACGCCCACGAGATCATCACCCGGCAGGACGTCCAGAAGCTGCTCGACGGACTCAAGGAAAACTACCCGAAGGTGATCGAAGAGGTCGTTCCCGCCATGCTGCCTCTCGGCACCGTGCTTCGCGTCCTCCAGAACCTCCTGCACGAGCAGGTTTCGGTCAAGGACCTGCTCACCATCATGGAGACGCTCGGCAACGTCGGCCCCATGG
>JANXQJ010000016.1 GCA_025356865.1 Deltaproteobacteria bacterium
GTCGAAGCGCGCTTCGACGATCGGCCGATATTGGGTCAGCACCCGGGACATCATCTCTGTCACCGCCAGCCCGTTCTCACGGGTCAGTCCCGAGAGGAGCGCGGCCAGTTTTCCCGCCTCGTCGGTCTTCGTCATCTTGCCGAGCGCTTCGAGCACCGGATCAAGCGACGCCAGTTCGAATGCCTTGCGCGCCAGGTCGGCGCTTCTCTTTTTACCCACACCCGGCAGAAGCGACAGGATCCGCGAGAGACTGAGCGAATCGCGCGGGTTGTCGACGACGCGCAGGTGGGCGACGACATCCTTGACGTGCGCGGTCTCGAGAAACTTGAAGCCGCCGAACTTGCGGTAGGGGATGTGCCGTTTCTCGAGCTCGACCTCGAGGTCGAAAGACAGGTACGCGGCGCGAAAGAGGACCGCGATCTCCGATAGCGCAAGCCCCTGCTCCTCGACCAGTTCGACGATCCGGTCGGCGACGAAGAGCGACTGGGTCCGTTCGTTCGGCGCGGAGACCAGCGCCGGCCTCTCTTCCCCGCCCCGTTTCGAGTAAAGCCGCTTCGGGAATTTCTCGGCGGCGCGCGCGATGACCTCGTTGGTGACGTCGAGGATCGGCTGCCGGCTTCGATAGTTCTCCTCGAGCCAGACCGTCCGCGCGTTCGGGAAGTCGGAGGTGAAATCCATGATGTTGCGGAAGCGGGCCCCGCGGAAGGAGTAGATCGACTGGGCGTCGTCGCCGACCACGGTGACGTTGTCGTGCGCGTCGGCCAGCAACCGCAGGACCTCGGCCTGGACCCGGTTGGTGTCCTGGTATTCGTCGACGAGGACGTGGCGGTACGTTTCGGAGAGCAGGCGGCGGATTCCTGCATGCTCGCGCAACAGCGTGGCCAGGTGCAGCAGCAGGTCGTCGTAGTCCATCAGGTTCCGCTCGCGCTTCGCCTTTCGGTAGAGGTCGGAAATCCGGACGATGTCGTCCACGCAGTAAAGAAAATGGGGGGCGTCGCGCGTCACGACTTCGCCGACCGTCTCCTCGCGGTTGGCGGCGCGGCTGAAGAGGCCGCCCAGCGTCTCCTTCTTCGGGAAGCGCAGCGTCTTGTGGGTGACGTCGATCTCGTGGCGCATCAACCCGACGAGTTCTTCGGAGTCGGCGCGGTCGAGGATGGTGAAGTTGTCGCCGAAGCCGATGGCGGAAGCGTGCCTGCGAAGCACCAGGTTGGCGAACGAGTGGAAGGTGCCGCCCGAAACCTTCTCGCAGCGGCGGTCGAGCAGCACCGCGGCGCGCTGGAGCATCTCGGAGGCGGAGCGGCGGGTGAAGGTGAGGAGGAGGATCGACGCGGGGGGAATTCCCTGCTCGACGAGGCGGGCGACGCGGTAGATCAGCGTCCGTGTCTTCCCGGTGCCGGCGCCGGCGACGATCAGCAGGGGGCCGTCGCCGTGCATGACGGCTTCGACCTGGCGTTCGTTGAGCGCCTTTGCGTAGTCGATGCCGGCGCCGCGCTCGGCGACCGGGTGCAACGTGTATTTTCGGATCGTCATGGGCTGCTCGCGTTCCGGCGGGAGAGATCAAAAAAGGGCGGCCTGCGACGAATGCGCAGACCGCCCACGATGGACACGGGTTGAAGCGGGTTTATTATTTCGCCGGAGCGGCGGGAGCCGGTGCCTGGGGCATCGCGCCCTGGGGCATCGCGCCCGGGACCGTGGGCATGCCGGCGGGCGGCATGCCGCCCGGCTTGCCCTGGGTGGGGATCTGCTGCTGCCGCATCGGGGCGTTGCCCTTCATGAGGCTGCTCGTGGGTCGGTTGCCCGCGAAATAGGCGAGGAAGAGCGAGGTGAACATGAAGACGATCGCAGCGCCCGCGGTCAACTTGCTCAGGAAACTGGTGGGACCGCTGGAGCCGAACAGGGTGTTGGAACTGCCGCCCCCGAAGACCGCGCCCATATCGGCTCCCTTGCCGGTCTGGAGCAGGATGATCAGGATCATGGCGATCGAGACGATGACGTGGATGGTGACGATGATCGGATAGAAGAAAGCAGGCATGGCTTGGCAAATCCTCCGTTATCTGAACTTCACGATATCTGCGAAAGAATCGGGCTTGAGACTGGCGCCGCCGACGAGCCCGCCGTCGATGTCGGGCTGCGCCATGAGCGACTTGACGTTGCCGGGGTTGACCGAACCCCCGTAAAGGATGCGTACTGACGCAGCGGCCGCGTCGTCATGCCAGAATGCCCCGAGCAGGGCACGGAGCAGGGCGTGGACTTCCTGGGCCTGTTCGGGCGTGGCGGTGCGGCCGGTGCCGATCGCCCAGACCGGTTCGTAGGCGATGACGAGGAGCCCGGCGTCGGTTGCCGGGATGCCGGCCAACCCGCCGCGAAGCTGTCGTTCGACGACCGTGAACGTTTGATCCGCCTCGCGCTCGGCGAGCGTTTCGCCGAGGCACAGGATGGGGGTCAGGCCGCCCGCGAGCGCCGCCTTGACCTTGAGGTTGACCGACGCGTCGGTTTCGGCGAAGTACTGGCGCCGTTCGGAGTGTCCGACGATCGCGTGGGTGACGCCGGCTTCGCGCAGCATCCTTGCGGAAACCTCGCCGGTGAACGCCCCCTCGGTTTCGAAATGGACGTTCTGTGCGGCGACGGCGATGCGGGAGCCGGCGGTCAGCATCGCGACCGTTCCGAGCGAAGTGAACGCCGGAGCCAGCAGGATCTCGACGTCGGTGACGCCGGCAATCATCGGCAGGAAGGCGCGGACGAAGGCCGTGGCCTCGGCCGCGGTCTTGTACATCTTCCAGTTGCCTGCGATCAGCGGCGTGCGCAAGGATTCGCTACTTCGCCGAGGCCGTGTATTTCGCCAGGTCGAGCAGGCGGCAGGAGTAGCCCCACTCGTTGTCGTACCAGGAGAGCACCTTGAGCAACCGGCCGCCGATCACCTTGGTGGAGGGCGCGTCGAAGGACGAGGAGACGGAGGTGTGGTTGAAGTCGCAGGAGACGAGTTCTTCGTCGATATACGCGAGGATGCCCTTGAGCGGCCCCTCGGCGGCCGCCTTCATCGCCGCGTTGACGGCTTCGGCGGTGGCGTCCTTCGAGAGTTCGACCGTGAGGTCGACCAGCGAGACGTTGGCGGTCGGGACGCGGACGGCACCGCCGTCGAGCTTGCCCTTGAGCTCCGGGAGTACGAGCGACACGGCCTTGGCGGCTCCGGTGGTGGTCGGGATCATCGACAGCGCCGCGGCGCGCGCGCGACGCAGGTCCTTGTGCGGGAAGTCGAGGATGACCTGGTCGTTGGTGTAGGAGTGGATCGTGGTCATGAGCCCCTTTTCGATGCCGAAGCTGTCGAGAAGCACCTTGGCCACCGGCGCGAGG
>JANXQJ010000175.1 GCA_025356865.1 Deltaproteobacteria bacterium
GGGCGTGGATACAAGGCGCGCGACCTGAGGGCGACGCAGGCGTAGTTGACACTACGTCGAGGAGCCCGATCGAGCGGAACGCAGTAGACACGCCCGGATCCGCCGACGTAGCAGGAGCGTGGTGAGAAATGCGGGCTAGCGGCAATGGCTCCGTCAAGGCTTGAACGTCGACGCGGGCAGCGTCGCGGGCAGTTCGACCTTTTCGAGCTTCGTTTCGCCCGTCGCCATGCCGCTTGCGAAGTTGTCTTCCCTGAAGGCGAACAGCACGGAGCCCACCTTCCGGAAATCGGAATAGCCGGTGATGAACTCGATCGGCCGCCCCCCCATCCCCACGCCGCCCCGCCCCGCCGACCGTACGATCCGCCCCGTTTCCGGATCGATATCGACCGTCAGCTTGAGCCCGTTGCCCAGCGGCAGCTCCAGCGTGCGCACCGGCTTCCCCTCGACCTCGCCCCTCCCCTTGTCGACCAGCTTCTTCCGATTTTTCATCAGGTTCAGCGGCAACGCGATCCGGGCGGCCTGCAACACCATGGCATCGAACTGGGGGCCGGTGACCGCTTCCCCCATCCGCCACCCCTCCCGGCCGTTGTAGATGCGCGTCTCGACGTCGTTCGAGAACGTGACCTGCACGCGCAGTTTGTCGGGTCCGGTGAACTCGCGCTGGATCGATCCCTGGAGGCCCGGGCGCATGATCGACGTGGTCGACCCGAACTGGCGGACGTGCCGGGCTTTTTCGAGTGCCTGTTCTCCGCCGTACGCCCCGACCGTTTTTGCGACCAGCGAGTCGACGCCGTCGGAGGCGACCGCCGTGACGGCGAGCAGCAGCAGGATCGAGGCGCCCATCGCGGCAATGCGGGCTGGCAGGAACATCGGAACCTCCAGGTGGGGGATATCGTTTAATGATGCGCGGAAATCAGGAGAGGTTCCATCTATTCCGATCATATTCCGCTGATCTATTTTCGGACTTCTTCCGATATCTGACAATGGAGGTAAGAATAATGGCGATGCAATGGACCCCCGATCTCTCGGTCGGCATAAAGGAGATCGACGACCAGCACAAGGAACTGATCGCCGACTTCACGAAATTCAGGACCGAGTTCAACGAAGCAGGCGCCAAGCTGTCGATCGTCCTCGGCCTCAACACCAAACTGGTCAACTGGCTGAAAATCCACATCTGCGGCACCGACAAGCAACTCGGGGCGTTCCTCAAGACAAAGGTCTGACCCGGGGCCTGCTACCGTCCGATCGCGGCCTTGAGGGCGGGTTCGATGACCGGGTAGCGAAAGGTGAAACCGCTCTCCTCGAGTCGCTCGGGGATGACCCTGGCGCCGGAGAGAAGGAGCGCATCGGCCATTTCCCCGAGCATGAGGCGCAAGGCGAAGGCGGGAACCGGAAGTATCGTCGGGCGGGAAAGCAGGTGGCCCAGCGCCCGGGTGAATTCGGCGTTGGTGACCGGGTGCGAAGAGGTGGCGTTCACAGGACCGGCGATCGATTCGTGGGAGAGGATGTGGCGAATGGCCGCCACCAGGTCGGGCAGCGCGATCCAGCTCATGTATTGCTTTCCGCTCCCCAACCGACCGCCCAGCCCCAGCCGGAAGATCGGCAGCATCTTCGCGAGTGCGCCACCCTGACCATCGAGCACCAGGCCGGTGCGCAGCAGAACGACCCGGATGCCCCGTTCGGATGCCTTCGAGGTCGCCGCCTCCCAGGCCCGGCACGTATCGGCCAGGAATCCCCGGCCGGCGGCGCTTTTTTCGGTGATCGTCTCGTTCGGGCGATCGCCGTAGTACCCGACCGCCGACGCGGAGATGAACACCTTGGGCGGCCGCTGCATCGCGGCCAACGCGCCGGCCAGCAACGTCGTCCCGGCCACCCGGCTTTCGCGTATCGCCCGTTTCTGCCCGGTCGTCCAGCTTCGCGCAGCGATGTTTTCACCGGCAAGGTGGACCACGGCGTCGGGGGCGAAATTCGCGAGCGCCTCGGCATCGATCACGTTGCGGGCCGGATCCCAGTGAACGTGTCCGGGGCCGCCGCCGAGGCGGGACAACGTGCCGACCGTCTGCTTGTCGGTCCTCAGCGGACGCACCAGCGCCGTGCCGACCAACCCCGAAACTCCGGAAACGAGTATCTTCAAATCAGGCCGCTCTCCAGGGAATTCACCGCCGCCGGGCTCCGGACGCCTTCTTTTTCGGGGGAACCCTGAGCGAGCCGTCGTCGCACGATCCGCCGGGGCAGATCTGCGCGGTCGCCTCCTCCATCCGGATCACCGGCACCTTGAACGATCCGTCGGGATAAAAGATGTTGGCGAAATCCTGCGACATCGACCGGTAGTTGAGCTTGGCGTCTATCTTGATCGGGAACGCCGCCCCCTTGGGCACCTCGAACGCGTACTTTTCCTCGTCGTACCCCTTGGGCAGGATTCGCCGGTCGCGCGTCATCGTCTCGACGGAGAGGATCTTGTTCCGTTCGCCGATCGCGAAGAAGCAGCACGACAGTTTGACGTTGGTGCGGCCGATCCCCAGATAGGTCTTGAAGATCGCGGCAGTCGGATCGATGCCGCCGTTCTCGCCGATTGCGCCGGAACGGAGCAGCACCTTCCCCTTCGCGTCCCTCACCGTGACGTCAAGCCACATTTCGCGCACCTCGGAGAGCCCGGTGGGCAGCTTGTGCCCGGCGCCGACGTTTGTCACCCGGACGCGGAAGGAACCGAAGCGGTCCTGGTAAGAGGGAACGTCCTCGACGTTGATTTCGAGTCTTGCGGCGTGCCGCAGACGCGCCATGGCCATCGCTTTCCGGCGATCGCCGTTCGGAGCGTCCTGATAGAGCGCGCTTCCGCCCACGAAGTAGTGCGTCCAGATATGCGGACGGTCGGGACCCGTCAAGGCGGCCTTGCCCGGGTTCTCCTTGCGAACCGTGTCGCCCGTGGCCGGGTTGTCGGACGTCTGCCGCATGTGGCAATCCTGGCATTGGGTCGAGGTGGCCGGGTCGCCGGTGTTGTACGGCGATTCCTTCCACTCCTGGTACGTCCGTTCGATCGGGCGCCCGGAGATGGGGTGCGTGACGCTGTGGCACATGCCGCAGAACTCGGAGGTGCGGTAGACGTTGTCGGTCGACGTCGCGTGGGCCGGGGAGACCGCGTTCTCGAACGGCCCCTTCTTGGTCGTCGAATGGCCGGTGTCGAACGCCGCGTTGCCGATGCCGGTCGGCGTCACCGTGTGGCAGAAGTCGCAGAAGACGCCCTTGATCGCCACGTTGTCGATTTTTTCGCCCGTGACCGGCGGCAGCTCCTTGCGGGCGACGCCGACCGGGGTGTGGCATTTCATGCAGAACTCGACCGCCGGCGGCCCCGCTTCCTCGACCACCATCTCGTAGAACTTGCGGAAGACGTTGTCGGTGACCGCGAGGGCGTGCATCGAGCCGTCCCACTGCGAGAAGATCTCGGTATGGCAGGCCGCGCATCTCCGCGGATCGTTGAAGTCCGAATCGAGTTCCGCGGCCGAGGCGGGCCGCGCCCGGACGGACGCGAGAAGCACCGGAATCAGCAGGAGGACGAACATCCATCGGAGGATTCTGTGCGGGCCGGCCTGTCTCATGCGGGGCTCCTCGAAGGATGACGAATTGAACGACTTTCCGTGACCCATTATCGCACAAACGACCGCAATCACGGTATACTGACCCTCTTACCAAACCGACGATCAACGAGGACCGAACACCATGTCCGACGCATCCCTTTTCCGATTGAACGCAGCGGGTGTTCCCGCGCCCAAGGGGCTCTACGACCCCGCCAACGAGCACGACGCCTGCGGCGTGGGCTTCGTCGCCCGGATCGACGCCGAACCGCGGCACGATATCGTGACCCAGGCCGTGCAGGTGCTCATCAACCTCGAGCACCGGGGAGCGCTTGGTGGCGACAAGGCCACCGGCGACGGCGCCGGGATCATGTTGCGCGTCCCCCACGCCTTCCTCGAAAAGGAGTGCGCCCGGAACGGGCTGTCGCTGCCCGCGCCCGGCGGGTACGCGGCCGGCATGGTGTTCCTGCCCACCGTGGCCAAGGCGGCGTTGCACTGCGAGGCCGCCCTCGCCCGCATCGCCGCCGCCGAAGGGTGCCCCGTCCTCGGCTGGCGCACCGTTCCCATCGACTCCTCGACGCTGGGCGAGCTCTCCCGTTCCACGCTGCCGCTGATCCGCCAGTGCTTCCTCAAGAATCCCGGCCTCGAGACGGCGGCCTTCGAACGGAAGCTCTACGTCATCCGCCGGCTCGTCGAAAAGGAAGCGTTGCGCTGGACCGACGCCGACTTCAGCCAGTTCTACATCACGAGCCTGTCGAGCCGCACCATCGTCTACAAGGGGCTGCTCACCGGTTCGCAACTCGCCGTCTTCTACCCCGACCTGGCCGACACGTCGTTCGTCAGCCCGTTCGCGGTCGTCCACCAGCGCTACAGCACCAACACGCTGCCCACCTGGCACCTGGCGCACCCGTTCCGGATGCTGGCGCACAACGGCGAGATCAACACGATCCACGGCAACATCAACCGGATGAAGGCGCGCGAGTCCCAGCTCGCCTCCGACCTGTTCGGCCCCGACATCGAGAAGATCAAGCCGGTGCTCATCGAGAGCGGCAGCGACTCGGCCATCTTCGACAACGGCCTCGAGCTGCTGACGCTCGCCGGCCGCGACCTGCCGCACGCGGTCATGATGATGGTGCCCGAGGCGTGGGGCAAGAAATACCACATGAGCGCCGACAAGCGGGCGTTCTACGAATACCACTCCACCTTCATGGAACCCTGGGACGGCCCGGCCGCGGTCGTCTTCTGCGACGGCCGCTACATCGGCGGCACGCTCGACCGCAACGGCCTGCGCCCCGCGCGCTTCACCGTCACGCGCGACGGGCTCATCGTCCTCGCCTCCGAGACCGGCGTCCTCGACTTCCCGGCCGACCAGATCGTCCGGCGCGGCCGCCTGCAGCCGGGCAGGATGCTCCTGATCGACCTCGAAGAGAAGCGGATCGTCCCCGACAACGAGATCAAGGCCAAGATCGCCCGCCAGCGCCCCTACCGTCACTGGGTCAAGGAGCAGCGGATCGACCTGCGCGGGCTCTTCGTCCCCCCCAACATCGAGGCCGAAGACCCCGAGGTGCTGCTGAGACGCCAGCACGTCTTCGGATACACCGAGGAAGACCTCAAGATCATCCTCTCCCCGATGGCGACCACCGGCCAGGAGCCGGTCGGATCCATGGGAGACGACTCGGCGCTTGCGGTGCTCTCGAGCAAGCCCCAGCTGCTGTTCCGCTACTTCAAGCAGCTTTTCGCCCAGGTCACCAACCCGCCGATCGACCCGTTGCGCGAAGAACTGGTCATGTCGCTCAACACCTTCATCGGCCGCGAGAAGAACCTGCTCGAGGAGACGCCCGAGCACTGCCGGATGCTCCGCATCCCCCACCCCATGCTGACGCCCGAGGATATGATCCGGCTTCGCACGGGGCAGGCGCCCGACATCGTAACGCGCGACCTCGACATGCTCTTCCCCGCCGGCGGCGACGGGCGGAAACTCCGCGAGGCGCTCCAGACGCTCTTCGTCCAGGCCGAGAAGCACATCCTCGACGGGGCGACCGTCCTCGTCCTCACCGACCGCAAGGTCGATGCCGAGAACGCCCCCATCCCGTCGCTGCTCGCGGCTGCCGGGCTCCACCACCACCTGATCCGCCGGGGCTTGCGCACGCGCGCCGCGATCGTCGTCGAGTCGGGCGAGCCGCGCGAGGTCATGCACTTCGCCCTGCTCCTGGGGTTCGGCACCAATGCGATCTGCCCGAGCGTCGCCTTCTCTACCATCCGCGACCTGGCCGAGAGCGGGCTGCTCGAAAAGACCCTGACGCCCGGCGAGGCGGTCGACAAGTATTTCACCGCCGTCAAGAAGGGGCTGCTCAAGACGTTCAGCCGGATGGGCATCTCGACGCTCCGCAGTTTCTTCGGCTCCCAGATCTTCGAGGCGGTCGGCCTGGCCGAAGAGGTGATCGACGGCTACTTCTGCGGCACCGCCTCCCGCATCAGCGGCATCGGGCTCGAAGAGATCGCCTCCGAAACCATCGCGCGGCACCGCCGCGGCTTCCCGCTAAAGGGACGCCCCGACAAGTTGCTCGACGCGGGCGGTTCCTACAACCTGCGGGTCGACGGCGAGAAGCACCTGTGGACTCCCGACACGATCTACAAACTGCAGGTGGCCACCCGCGAGGGCGACTACGGCACGTTCAAGGAATACACCCGGCTGATCGACGACCAGTCGCGCGAGCGGGCGACGCTCCGGTCGCTCTTCAGCTTCAAGCCGGGCGAAGGGCCGATTCCGATCGACGAGGTCGAGCCCGTCGAAAAGATCCTGCCCCGCTTCGTCACCGCGGCCATGTCGCTCGGATCGATCAGCAAGGAGACGCACGAGACGATCGCGATCGCCCTCAACCGGCTGGGCGGCCGCAGCAACAGCGGCGAGGGAGGCGAGGACCCCGCCCGCTACGTCCCGATGGCCAACGGCGACAGCAAGCGGTCGCGCATCAAGCAGGTCGCCTCGGCCCGCTTCGGCGTCACGACCGAATACCTGGTCAACGCCGACGAGCTCCAGATCAAGATGGCGCAGGGCGCCAAGCCGGGCGAGGGCGGGCAGCTGCCCGGCCACAAGGTCAGCCCCGACATCGCGCGCATCCGCCACACCACGCCGTGGGTCACGCTCATCTCGCCGCCGCCCCACCACGACATCTACTCGATCGAAGACCTGGCGCAGCTCATCTTCGACCTCAAGTCGGTCAATCCGACGGCCGACGTCTCGGTCAAGCTGGTCTCCGAGGTCGGGGTCGGCACGATCGCGGCAGGCGTCTCCAAGGCCAAGGCCGACCTGGTCCTCATCTCGGGCCACGACGGCGGCACCGGCGCCTCGCCCCTCACCTCCATCAAGTACGCGGGGCTTCCGTGGGAGCTCGGGCTCGCCGAAACCCAGCAGGCGCTGGTCGGCAACCGGCTGCGCGACCAGATCCGCGTCCAGGTCGACGGCCAGCTCAAGACCGGCCGAGACCTGGCCATCGCCGCGCTCATGGGCGCCGAGGAGTTCGGCTTCGGCACCACCGTCCTCGTCACGCTGGGCTGCATCATGATGCGCAAGTGCCACCTCAACACCTGCCCGGTCGGCGTCGCGACGCAGGATCCCGAGTTGCGGGCCCGCTTCACGGGCAAGCCCGAATTCGTCGTCAATTTCTTCCGCTTCATGGCCCAGGAGCTGCGCGAACACATGGCGCAGCTCGGCTTCCGCACGATCGACGAGATGGTCGGCCGGGTCGACCGGCTCGAAGTCCTGCCCGCCATCGAACACTGGAAGGGGCACGGCCTCGACTTCTCGCGCGTCCTCCTTCCCTCCGGCGACGGCAGCAGCCACTCGCTCCGCTGCACCAAGAAGCAGGAGCACGACGTGATCAAGGGAATCAACGCCGAGATTCTCCGGCAGGCGAAACCGGCGCTCGACGAGAAGAAGCCGGTCCGGATCGAGATGCCGATCCGCAACGTCCACCGTACCGCGTGCACCATGCTGGCGGGCGAGATCGCAAAGCGATACGGGCTGGCGGGGCTTCCGGACGGCACGATCGATATCGACTTCACCGGTTCGGCGGGCCAGTCGATGGGCGCCTTCCTGACCAACGGCATCTCCATCCGGGTGACCGGGGACGCAAACGACTACCTTGCCAAGGGGATGTCCGGCGGACGGATCGTCGTCACCCCGCCGGCGAACGCCGGGTTCGACCCGAGCAAGAACGTCGTCGCGGGCAACGTCATCCTCTACGGGGCGACCGGGGGCGAGATCTTCCTGCACGGCCGTGCCGGCGAACGGTTCGCCGTCCGCAACAGCGGCGCGAGCGCGGTCGTCGAAGGCGTCGGGGACCACGGCTGCGAATACATGACCGGCGGCACGGTTGTCGTGCTCGGTCCGACCGGAAACAACTTCGCGGCCGGCATGAGCGGCGGCGTCGCCTACGTCTACGACGAGACCGAGCTGTTCGACACCCGGTGCAACCTCGACATGGTCGACGTCGAGAGTGTCTGGGAAGAAGCCGACGTCAGGCGGCTCCGTTCGATGATCGAGGACCACCTGAAGCACACCGGCAGCCGCCGGGCGCAGACGATCCTCGACGACTGGGCCTCCCGCCTGCCGCTTTTCGTCAAGGTCATGCCGATCGAGTACCGCAAGGCGCTCGAACGGATGCGGCTCGAAGAATACGCGGACAACGACAACATCGCCGCGACCGAGGAGGTTTTCCGTGGGTAAGACCACCGGCTTCATGGAATATGCGCGCGAAGAGGCGCCCCACCGTCCGGTCGAGGAACGGATCGGCGACTACAACGAGTTCGAGGAACTGCTGCCGATCACGCAGCTCGAAACGCAGGCGTCACGGTGCAGCGATTGCGGCATTCCGTTCTGCCACGCCTACGGATGCCCGGTCAAGAACCGCATCCCCGACTGGAACGACATGGTCTACAGGCAGCAATGGAAGCGGGCGCTCGACCTGCTCCACTCGACCAACAACTTCCCCGAGATCACCGGGCGCATCTGCCCCGCCCCCTGCGAAACCGCGTGCACGCTCTCGATCAACCAGCCCGCCGTCACGATCCGCCAGATCGAGCTTCAGATCGTCGAGCGCGGATTCCGCGAACTGTGGATCGTGCCGGAACCGGCCGGCTTCTCGACGGGCCGGAAGGTGGCGGTCGTCGGTTCGGGCCCCGCCGGTCTCGCAGCCGCGCAGCAGCTGGCACGCGCCGGCCACCAGGTGACCGTCTTCGAGAAATCCGACCGGATCGGCGGCATCCTGCGGTACGGCATCCCCGACTTCAAGCTCGAGAAGTGGCTCCTCGACCGCCGGATCGACCAGATGCGCGCCGAAGGCGTCAGCTTCGAAACCGGCGTCACCGCTGGCACCGACGTCTCGGTCCACTACCTGCGCCGCACGTTCGACGCGGTGCTCATCGCCGCGGGCGCCGGCGTGCCCCGCGACCTGTCGGTGCCGGGACGCGACCTGTCCGGCGTCCATTTCGCGATGGATTTCCTGATCCAGCAGAATCTGCGCAACGCGGGCGTCACCGTGCCCGAAACCGAAGCGATCACCGCGACCGGCAAGAACGTCGTCGTCATCGGCGGCGGCGACACCGGCGCCGACTGCGTCGGAACCAGCCGCAGGCAGGGCGCACGGTCGATCACCCAGATCGAGCTCCTCCCCAAGCCGCCCGAGGGGCGCCCCGCGGGCAACCCCTGGCCGACCTGGCCGCAGGTGCTGCGGACCAACTATTCCCACGAGGAAGGGTGCACCCGCCTCTGGTCGCTCAACACCCGCGAGATCGTGGCCAAGGGCAACGCGGTGAAATCGCTCAAGCTGGTCGGCCTCGACTGGAAGGCCGATGCGGCCGGCCGGATGTCGTTCACCGAATTGGCCGGTTCCGAGCACGAAATGAAGGCCGAGCTGGTGCTCCTGGCGATGGGCTTCGTCCACGTCGAGCACGGCCCGCTCGTCACCGACCTGGGGCTCGAAACCGACTCGCGCGGCAATATCGTCACCGACGGAACCACGATGACGTCCGTTGCCGGCGTCTTCGCGGCCGGCGACGCCGCGATGGGCGCCTCGCTCATCGTCCGCGCCATCGACTTCGGCCGCCGCGCCGCTGCCGCCATCGACGGCTGGCTCGAAAAGAACTGACACCCGGGGCGCCGATCCCGGCGCGCCATCGACACCAGGAACGCAAAGGGCCGGGTCAGCATGACCGGCCCTTTCCTTTTCCACCACGACAAATTGAGGTCGTCGCCGGCGACACCACTCAGAACGGGTAGCCCTTCAGCCCCTGCAGCCCCTTGATCGCGGCGATCTCGCCGGCGTGCGAGGCGATGTGGGCGAGGATCGCGTTGTGGAGCACGAAACCAGCCGTGGAGATCCCCATCCCGAGAAAAGAGAGGTCGACCGGAGCCGCCAGGGTTTCTTCGGTGACCCCGGCCAGCCATTCCTCGACCGAGGCGAACACCGCGGCGGCGAAGGGCCTGATCGCATCGAGGTCGATCGTTGCCCGGAGCGCCCAGGCGCGGCAGTCGTCCGCGTAGAAGGCGAATCGGGGGTTGCCCGGATCGGGCATCGGCGGCAACTCGCTGATCCCCGTCTTCCCGGCGAACGTCGACGCGAACAGCGGCGCGCCACCCCGCAAGATCCCGTTGAGGAACGCATCCGACACGACCAGGAGATGGGCGTAGGTCGTCCCGACCGGATTCGCGAGCCCGCCGGGCTTCCAGTTCGCGACCTCGGCCGTCACGTCGGTCATCGTTGCCCCGAGCACACCCGTCACGGCCTTGAACTGGTCGATCAGCGTCCGGTTGAGCAAATTGTCAGTCGCCATTTCAGTCTCCTTTTTTCGCTTTTCCTTCCAGCAGGTCCCGCACCTTGCGGACGACCGCGGACGGCGTGAACGGCTTGGCGAGGAACGCCACGTTTTCCGGCAGAACGCCCTCGACCCCCAGGTCGTCGTCGGGGTAACCGGACATGAACAGCACCTTGGTGTCGGGACGGAGGGCGACGAACCGGTCGGCCAGCTCCTTTCCGCCCATCCGCGGCATCATCACGTCGGTCAGCAGAAGGTCTATCGGCCCGGCGTGAGCCCCCGCGACCCGGAGCGCCTCGACCCCGTCCGGCGCATCGAGCACCGCGTAACCGTCTCGCGCGAGAATTGCCACGACCAGCGTCCGGATCACCGACTCGTCTTCCGCGACGAGCACCGTTCCTCCGGGAACAGGGGCGGCCGGTTCCACGGGCAACCCGGCATCGCCGGTCGACACGCCGGGGTGCCGGGGTTCGACTCCCGGCAGGTAAATCCGGAACCTTGTTCCGGCACCGATTTCGCTGTCGACCTCGATGCGCCCGCCGCTCTGGGCCACGATGCCGTAAACGGTCGGTAGCCCCATCCCCGTCCCCTTGCCCCGTTCCTTGGTCGTGAAAAAGGGTTCGAAGAGATGTTCGCGCGCCGCCTCGTTGATCCCGCACCCGGTATCCTTCACGGCCAGCAGGATCTGTCGCCCACCCTCATCGACGGCCGAAACGGAGATTTCCAGTCGCCCGCCGGTCGGCATCGCATCCCGAGCGTTCGTCGCCAGGTTGACGATCGCCTGCTCGATCTGCCCCCGGTCGGCGTGGACCATCATCTCGCCCGGCCCCGTGTGCACGATCAGTTCGACGGCCTCGCCGACCAGGCGGGAGAGCATCTGCACCATTTCGAGCAGGACCGCGTTGAGGTCGATCCGCCTCGGTTGCATCACCTGCTTCCGCCCGAACGCCAGAAGCTGGCGCGTCAGCTCCGCGGCCCGTTCGCCTGCCTTGTGGATCTCGCCGATCTCCCGGCGCGTCCGGTCTTCCTCGGGGAGCCGGTGCATGAGCAGGTCGCTGTAACCGAGGATCGCAGTGAGCAGGTTGTTGAAGTCGTGCGCGACGCCGCCGGCCAACCGGCCCACGGCTTCCATCTTGGCTGATTCCCGGAGACGTTCCTCCATCATCCGCTCGCGCTCGAGCAGGGATACCAGCGCCTCGTTGCTCGCGCGCAGCGCGCTTTCCGCCCGTTGGCGGACAGCGATCGACCGGGCCAGCATCCACATCCCGAACCCCATCCCGACCGCCAGGGCGACGCACGTGATCGCCATCGCGATCATCCCCCATCCCCACAATCGGTTCCCGTAACGCTCCACCAGGAGCGAAACGCCGTACCCCGGGGGGTCGAGCGGAACCAGTTTCGAGAATTCAGGATCGATGCGATCGCTTGAAGGGAGCGCCACGACGACGCCGCCAAGCGCGTCTTCGAGCGTCAACCGGTAATCGAGGACCAGAGGCGGGGGCATCGACCGCCGGATGAGCCCCTCGCAGGAAAACCGGGCCCCGAACATCCCCGCCAGCCCGTTTCCGCGAACGACGGGCACCCATAGTTCGAAGACCGGCTGGCCGGACGGATCGTTGAACGGCCGGGTCCAGAGAGCCCGGCCCCCTTCGACCGCAAGCCGGACGGCCCGGGAAGGGACGGCCTCCGTGATCCGCGTGCCCACGATTTTGCTCGACGGGTCGGCGGGAGCCTGCCGGTGAACGGCCAGGTCGCCGGTCAGCCATCGGACTGAGACGACTTCGGGGTGGTCGAGGACGTATCGCGTGACGCGCTCCAGGAACGTCACTTCGTCGAGTGACTCGCGCACGAGGTCGTCGGAAAGGGAGAGAATGAAGTTTCGGTCGGCCCCGAGACGTCCCCGGATCGCTTCGGCGGCCGCGGTCGCATCGACCTCGAGAGCCCTGGCATTCTCCCCGGCGTTCCGGAGCTGCATGACGTAAAGCATGACCCCGATCACGATCAGGAAGACGCCGGAAAGGAGTGCCGGCGCAAACCAGGCCCAGGACGGGTAACGGCCCCCCGTTATTTTCGACTCGGTCCCCATTCCCCCTCGTTCCGCTCCGGCCGCACGCGACAAGCCGGGGCCTTCTTCATCCGTCGTTCCTGTCGACTAAGATGCCATACCCGACGCCGCGCTTCCGCAACCGGGTGAAAAGTATGCAGGGGGCCGGCTAACGTTCGAGGAGAATCGTGACGGGGCCGTCGTTGACCAGCGCCACCGACATCTCCGCCCCGAAGCGGCCCGTTTCGACGGGCAGGGGAAGGGTGGCGCGCAGGTGGCGCACCATCTCGTCATAGAGCGGTTCGGCCAGGGACGGCGGCGCGGCCGCGTCGAATCCGGGGCGCGTTCCCTTCCGGCAATCGCCGTAAAGCGTGAACTGCGACACCAGGAGGATGCCGCCGCCGACGTCCTGCACCGACCGGTTCATCTTTCCGGCTTCGTCGTAGAAAATACGCAATTTCGAGATCTTGTCGCACATCCACCGCATCTGCTCCGGGCCGTCCCCCTTGCCGATTCCGACCAGCACGAGCAATCCGTGTCCGATCGCACCGATCACGTCTCCGCCTTCGGATACCGAAGCGCGGGTCACCCGCTGGACCACGGCGCGCATCGAAAGACTCAGCCCGTCAGCACGGCGCGGACGGGCGACGCCTCGCACCCCGGGATCAGGAGCGGGAGGCACGACAACGTGTAGCGGCCGGGGGAAACATCCGAAAGGTCGATCCCTTCGAGCACGAGAACGTCGTTGCCGAGCAGGATCCGGTGAACGGGAAGGTCGACGTCCTCGAACCGGTCGACGCTCATCGTGTCGATCCCGGCAAGCCGCGCCTCGGCGCCGACGCAGGCACGCGCCGCCTCGGGGGTCAGCCCGACGGGCCTGCCGGTGCGGAAGAGGACGGCGTCGCCGGGTTGCAGACGCGCCCGAAGCACGTCTTCGTGGGTGACGGCGGAAGCCTCCCCGGAAACCTGGACGACGACTGCGGAAAGGATGAAGGCGGATGCCGGATAGTCGGCGGCGCCCTTGCCGCCCGGGATCACGTGGGCAGGGAAATCGAGGTGCGTTCCGGAGTGGGCGCTCATCGACAGTCTCGAGAGCGAAAAGGCCCCCCCGTCGAGCGTCGTCACGACCTCCCGCCGGAACGGCGGATCTCCCGGATAATCGACGGCGCCTGCACCCAACGGGACGCTGATATCGAATACGGTTGTCACGGGTTTCCTCTCCTTAGGGCTTCACGAAAAGGGTATCATGCCACGATGGACGAGTATTGCAATCCGGTCGACAAGGCAGCTTATGGCGCGAGCATCCGGGAGATCCTGGACGTTTTCCGCCGGATTCTGGCCGGAGAACTCGACAACGACATCTCCATGCTGAACTATTACAAGGGGATACCGATCAACTATCCGGCGACGATCCTGGGGATCGACAACGAATTCGTCGAGTTCGAGACGCACGCCTACCAGACCATCGCCATCGGGCACGACAAGAGCACCTTCATCAAGAGCAGCCACTTCCGGCAGGAGATCCTCGCCGAGACTTTCTACGTCAAGATCCCCTCGCGCGAGGTGTCGCTCAAGAATTTCCTCTTCACGAAGGTGCTCGCCGAGAACCGGAACTACGTCCGCGTCGCACTCCAGCAGGCCCGGACGATCGAGGTCGATTACGCCCACCAGCAGCTCAAGGGAAACCTCGTGGACGTCTGCCTGAAAAGCGCGGCGGTCGACCTGCCGCCCGGATTCGTCCTGCGTCCCGGCACGTTCTCGCGGATCCACATGATGCTGCCGATGGGGACCGGCAATCCGGACCTGTCGATCGACGTGCCGGCCAGGGCATCGAAAGCGACGGCGGGACGGAACGCGACCCGTTGCATCTTCGACCTGCAGGGGGACCTCCCCGATGAGGCCCGGATCGCGCGCTTCATCGGGCACCGGCAGACCGAGATCGTCAACGAGATCCGCGAGGCCTTCTGGGCCCAGGAAGCGAAGGAAAGGAACCGGACGGCGGAGCGGGCCGAAGGGTCGTGATCCTCACCCTGCTGCGGCCTGCGGCGGGCGGAACCGCCGTCGCGATGGCCGACGGGATCGTCCACTTCGTGCGCGGCGCGCTGCCGGGAGAAACGGTCGAGGCCGAGATCACCGAATCGAAGAAGAACCACCGGTTCGCGCGAACGACGAAGGTCCTCGAACCATCCCCCCACCGCATTTCACCGCCCTGCCCATACTTCGGCATCTGCGGCGGCTGCCGGTTGCAGCACGCCGCCTACCCGTATCAACTCGAGATGAAGCGGGATGTCCTGCGCGACGTCCTGCGGCGGATCGGCAAACTCGAATTCCCCGACATCGACGTCATCCCGTCCGAACCGTTCGGCTACCGGGCCCGCGGCACGTTCCGGCTCGACGCCCGGGGACCGGCGTTGCTGCGCGAGGCGAGCCACGAGCGGGTACCCATCGATCGGTGCCTCCTGATGGCCGAGGGAATCAACCGGGTCCTGCCGAAACTTCGCGACCTGCCCGGGTCCCGCGGGGTCGACGAGTTGCGCGTCTTGTGCAACGGCGAGGACACGGTGCTCGGCTTTCGGGACCGCCGCTTCGAACCCGATGCCGCCGCGCGCCTCGAGGAATCGGGCATTGCCGGCGCGCGATTCGCCGACCGCGGGTGGGGGCATCCCTCGCTCCCGTTCCCGATCGGCGACCTGCGTTACACGGTCGGACCGGGAAGTTTCCTGCAGGCCAACTGGCCCGTCAACCTGGCATTGATCGAAAGGCTTGCGAAACTGTGCTGCGGGGCGGGGCGAAAAAACCGGGTTCTCGACCTTTACGCGGGAGCCGGCAATTTCGCGCTGCCGATCGCGGCGGGCGGTTGCGAAGTCGTCGCGGTCGAGGGATTCGACGACTCGTTCCGCGACCTGCAGCAGAACATCGCCGGAAACGGGCTGTCGGACCGGTGCCGGGCGGTCAAAAGCCCGGTCGAGCGGTTCCGGAGCGCCGGAACCTTCGACATCGTCCTGCTCGACCCGCCCCGCACCGGCCTCTCGCCGGCGGCGCGTACGCTGGTCGGCAAGATCGCAGCGCCCCGCATCGCCTTCGTCTCGTGCGACCCGGCCACCCTGGCCCGCGACCTGGCCGCGCTCTCGGCCCGCTATTCGGTCGAATCCGTCACGATGGCCGACTTCTTCCCGCAGACCCACCACATCGAAACGCTGGCGGTCCTGACCGCCCGCTAACCGGATACCAGCGCCGCATCCGATTCGATCACCCCCCGCACCTTGCGCGAGAGCGCTTCCTGCGTGAACGGCTTCTCGATGAACGCCATCCCGTGGCTCGAAACGCCGCGACTGACCAGGGCATCGTCCGAATAGCCCGACATGAAGAGCACCTTGACGGCCGGGTCGAGCGCACGGAGCGCGGCGGCCAACTGGCCGCCGCTCATCCCCGGCATCACCACATCGGTCAGGACCATGTCGAACCCCCCCGGGTTCATCCCGTAGATCGAGAGCGCCTCCCGGCCGTCGCACGCCTCGCGTACGGCGTAGCCGTGCCGCAGGAGACTCTCGCGAACCATCTCTCGGACCGAATTTTCGTCCTCCACCAGGAGGATCCGCTCGCGCCCGTGGCGCGGCGGCGCGGCCTCCGGGACGTCGACCGGTTCGTCCGGTTCCTGGCAATCCGCCATGGGCAGCGTCACGATGAACGCCGTCCCGACGCCGGGCGTGCTCGAAACGCGGATGTTGCCCCCGCTCTGCTGGATGATCCCGTAAACGGTGGAGAGCCCAAGCCCGGTCCCTTTTCCGGTCTCTTTCGTCGTGAAGAACGGCTCGAACACTCGCGCCTGCGTCGCCTCGTCCATGCCGACGCCGCCGTCGCGCACTTCGAGGGCGACGAGATCGCCCTCCTCGACGTTGCGCGTCGCCAGGAGGATTTTTCCACCGCCCGGCATGGCGTCCCGGGCGTTGACCACGAGGTTTACTATGACCTGTTCGATCTGCCCGGGATCGGCCTTGACCTTGCGGAGGGCTTCCCCGGGACGCGTCACCAGTTCGATATCCTCGCCGATGAGCCGGCGCAACATACTGTCGACCGTCATGAGCGTTTCGTTCAGGTCCATCACCCTCGGCTTGAGATGCTGCCTGCGGCTGAACGCGAGCAGCTGCCGCGTAAGCCCCGCCGCGCGCTCGGCCGCCTTCCGGATCTCGCCCACATCCTGAAGGATGAGGCCCGTGTCTCCCGTGTGCGTACCGATCAGTTCGCAGTAGCCGAGAATCGCGGTGAGCAGGTTGTTGAAATCGTGGGCGATGCCGCCGGCGAGTCGCCCGACCGCCTCCATCTTGTGGGAATGACGGAGCATCTCCTCGCTGCGCTGCAGCGAGTCGTGCGCCCGCTTCTGGGCGGTCGCATCGGTAGCCAGGACGAAGATCCGGTGGCTGCGCGGCTCGGCCCGGAATGTCCAGTGGAGCCAGCGCGGCGACGTCTCACCGGCAAATATGTGGGGGGCCTCGATATTGACCGCCTCCCGCGATTCCCGGATCGACGCCAGGTCGAAGACGGCGGGATCGGCCGGACGGCAGAATTCCGACACGGGACGCCCCTTGAGCGCGCCCGGCGATATCCCGAGGATCCGGAGCGACGCGGGATTCGCAAAACGGATGTTCCCGGAGAAATCGGCCATGCACAACATGGCGGGGCTCAGTTCGAACAGGCCGGAGCGCGTCTTCTCGGCATCATCCATCCGGCTTCGCAATTCCCGCCAGTAAACGCCGATGAAGAGCGGAATCGACCACAGGTGCAGGTTGTGGCGGACGGCTTCCAGGGCACCGGGGGGGAACATCCCGAAAAAAGGATCGGCGATCCCGAGCGCTTCTTCCAGGAGCAGGAAGAAGATCGACGGGAGCAGCACCGCCGGGACGTGCCTCCGGCCCCAGAGCAGTTCGGAGAGGGCAGCGGCAAAGAGTCCTCCGAGGAAGAACGTCCCGGCGACGTGCAGGAACGCGTGGCCGGAAAACATGTCGAAAAGTGCGGCAGGATTCGACTCCAGCCGCCTGACCCAGGCGGATATCACGAAGAGGTAGAGCAGCGCCATCGCTCCCAGGATCGGCGACAACACCTTCCGGGGAAGCGGATCCCAGCGGAGAACGCACCGCATGAACGCATAGCAAACCATGACGCTTGCGAGCAACGTCATGGCGTGGGCGAACGGGGGCGTCAGTCCCCACAGGGCCGGATCCGGCAACCAGCCGCGCCTGTTTCCCCATGCGGTGTAAAAGAGAAGCAGTTCCCGCGAGAGGCCGACCAGCGCCGCCAGGCAGATGAACCGGTCGCGCTTTTCGCGGCCGGAGCGCCATTGGAAAAAGGAGACCAGCGCGAGGGCCGTCCAGAAAAATGCCGGCAGCAGATAGCGAACGGCGTCCGCATCCGTTCCGCCGGCAAACTGCTTCAATATCTCACCGAAATCGGCCATCACCAGGCGCTCATGCGGTTCAGTATACCAAATGGCGGCGATTCCATTCTTCTGCAATGCCAAATCAAGGAAACCCGCGGGGCATCGATAGCCCCGCGGGTTTCCTTGTTTCCGGAAAGCGGACTCTTTACGGCTTGATGATCGTGACCTTGTCGAAATTCGCCACGATGCGGCGGTTGCTCTGGCGCCCTTCGGGCGTGCCGTTGTCGCCGGCCGGCTTCGAGAAGCCGAAGCCCGCGGTGGTCAGGCGCGAACCGTCGATGCCGTACTTGTCGACGAGCTGCTTCTTGACGATATTGGCGCGCTTGAGCGAGAGCTTGTCGTTGTAGGGCTTGCCGCCGATGTTGTCGGTGTGGCCTTCGATCACACCCTTGACCTGCGGGTACTTCTTCATGAACTCGGCGACACGGGCGACCTCGGATTCATACTTCGGCAGGATGACCGCCTTGTCGGTGTCGAATTCGATATTGAGCACGATCGTCAGTTCTTCCTTCGTCGGCTCCTTCGGAGCGGGCGGAGGCGGGGCAACGATCGGGACCGGAGCCGGCGGGGGCGGAGGCGGCGGGATCGTCACCGAAACCGGGGTCGACGCGGTGCGCGTCCCGCCGGGGCCGGAACCCGTGACCGTGTAACTGGTGTCCGACGCCGGGCAGACCTGCTTCGAACCGCTCGCATCGACGGCGCCCACGCCCTGATCGATCGAGACGGAGGTGGTGTTGGAAGCGTTCCAGGCGAGGTTGGTGCACTGCCCCTTCTGGATCGTCGCCGGGTTGGCCGAGATGGAGACGCTCGGCGCCGCAGGCGGCGGAGGCGGGGGCTGCTTGACGCTGACCGAGGCGGCCGACGTGGCCGACCCGCCCGGGCCGGATGCCGTAGCCGTGTAAGAGGTGCTGGCCGAGGGGCATACCTGCTTCGAGCCGTTCACGGAGACGCCGCCGATCCCCTGGTCGATCGAGACGTTCGTCGCGTTGGAGGACGTCCAGCCAAGGTCGGCGCACTTGCCGGCCTCGATCGAGACGGGGTTGGCCGAGAGCGAGACCGCCGGGGACGCCGGAGGCGGCGGGGGCGGCGGAGCGACGACCGGAGCCGGAGCCGGAGCCGGGGGCGGCGGAGGCGGTGCAACCTTCCCGCCGAACACGTACGAGAGGCCGAGGGTGTACTCGAGGTTGCTGAACCCCTGGTTGAAGAACACCAGGTGGCGTATGTCGCCGCGCAGCGCAAGATTCTCTTTCAGGAAATATTTCGCGCCCGCGCCGTATCCCACGCCGACCCGATTCCGGTTCATGATGCCGTTGGCGTCGTCGAGGACGTAGCCCCGGAGGCCGCCGGCCAGGAACGGCACGAACTTCGCGTCGGGCCTGAAGTAGTAGAGCCCTTCGAGCCCGGCCGAGACGAGCGAGACGTCGCGATTGGGCAGTCCGTGGGTGGTGTTGCTGAAGGCGAAATCGACCAGGCCTTCGACCCCGAACTTCTTCGTGTAGTCGTAGCCCAGGCGCGCGCCGAAGACCGGCGCGGTCTTCAGGTTCTCGTCACCCTCGAATGTGTAGCCGCCGACGAACGGCGACAGCGTGTACCTGCCCGGCTGAATCCCGGCGCCGGCGGTTGCCGCCAGCGCGAGGCAGGCCGATGCGACGAGTGCGGCTGCTGATTTTCTCATTCTGTTCCCCCCTGGTTGAAAATGGATGCGCACGACCTGAATGCTTCGCTCTTGAAAGAGCAAAGCTTGTCGCGTTGGATGCCGAAGACTGTTCCGGGATTCAGATAGATTAATAACGTATTTTGCAGCAAGGGTCCAGCGGAGCGTGCGCGTCGTCGAGGGGCGGGGAGGGGGATGCTACTCCCGACGACGTTCGCGCCGTTCGCGGCGACTGGCCTGAAGCTGGTCGAACTTCGCCTGCTGGCCGGGGTTCAGCAGCTCCCGGACGCGTGCACGGGAGCGGTCGATGGCCGCCTCGACCTCGATCTGCGCCGGCTTCCGGATCTCGGAAACCTCCCGGTGCGTTTCGGTCACGATCGCCCGCACGCGCTGTTGCTGCGCGGCATCGAGGTCGAGGGAACGGGTGTACCTCGAAACGATCACATCGACCGTCGCCGACCCTTTCCCGGAAAGGATCGCTTCGATGCGGCCCCTGTCGACCCTGTGCATCACGAGCGCGCCGGCCGCCGCTCCGACCAGAAAGAGCAGCAGCACTCCGGAGATCGCCTTCCACCGTTTCATCGCGTCATCCTCCCGTCAGGTCGTCGACCAGCGTGACCTGTTCGGCCACCGCAACGAGCATCGTCCCCGGATCGGTCGCGCGGACCGGGTCGAATACGAGGGTCCAGGCGCCGAGCAGCAGCGTCAGAACGATGAACGCGGGCGCCAACCGCCAGGCCCACCCGTACCAGGGCTCCCCGGATCCGCGCGACTCCGCGATCCGGGCCATGAGGCGCGTCTCGAAGTTGCGCGCGACCCCGGAGACGTCGGGCGACGCGGTTTTCGCAGCCGCAAAGATCCGTTCGAGCCGGACGTCGCGATCGTCCTTCGGTCTATCGTTCATTTTCCCCTCCGATGCTCCGTTTCAACGCTTTACGGGCCCGGAAGGCCCGAACCTTGACCAGCGTCTCGCTCCACCCGGTCAGCGCAGCCACTTCCCGGACCGACCGGTCCTCCAGTTCGAACAGGGTGATGACCAAACGGTCCGCGGGCTTGAGCCTCGACATCCCCCGCTCGAGGATCAGCCGGGCCTGCTCCGACGAAAAAACCGCTCCCGATGAAGGATCCGCAACCGAATACGCCAAGGCATCCAGAGAGACGTCCTTCTCATGCCGGCGGCGTTCCCGGAGGAAGTCGTAGCAGGCGCGGATCGTGATGCGGGAGAGCCAGTGGCCGAACGGCGCGTCGCCCCGGTAGCTCGAAAGGGACTGGTAGGCTCTCATGAACGTCTCCTGGCCGAGGTCGTCGAGTTCGGCGTCGTTTCGGGCGAAACGGGCGGCGGTCCGCAGAACCGCCGCCTTGTGGTTTCTCACGAGCCCGGCAAACGCCTCGTCGTCCCCGGCAAGCGCCGACCGGATCAAGTCGTCCTCGCCTTGCGGCTCCGGCACGGCTTCCCTCATCGCCCGCCTTTCGTCATTTCTCCCCGGAATCGTGCGGCCCTTTTTCCATCATGTGTTCCCGCTTCCGGTCCCGCTTCTCGCGGATCGCCTTGAACTTCTCCGACTGCTCGGGCGACAGGATCGCCTTCACCTGGACAAGGACGCCGGCCCGCCGCACGGCGAGGTCGCCCTCGGCCGTGGCGATCTTCTGGGCCTGGGCGCGAATGGCTGCATTGTCCGGCGCGTCGGCCTGCACCAGCGTCCGGAGGATCCCGCGTTCGGCGAACAGCTGTTTCCGGGCCGGCGACGCCTCTTCGCGGTTCTTCTCGAAGATGTCCCTGATCTGCGAGCGCTGCTCGTGGGTCAGGCCGAGCGCCTTGGCCAGGTGGCGCCACTCGCTCGCCTTGTTGTGCCGCCACTGGGCATACCGGTTGTTGCGCGACTCGTGACGCTTCTCGCACTCGCCGCGACCGTGGCCGCGCTCGGCAAAGGCGGTCCCGCTTCCGGCCACCCCGCCCGCGATCGCGGCGAGGACGATCAATCCCATGGCCGTCTTTTTCAACGTGTTCATCGAAGTGCCTCCTTCTCGTGGGCTGCCTGTAAAGGCGGAACCGTCGATGAAAAGGTTACGGTCCGGACGCTTTCCAGCCGCCGCCCAGCGCCTTGACGAGCTGGACACTCGCGGCCATCCGCCGCCCGAGGATATCGAGCGAGTTCCTTTTGTCGGACAGCGCGATGGTCTGGGCCACGATGACGTTGAGATAGCTGACCGTGCCGGCCTTGTACTGGTTGCCGACCACAGTGACCGTGTCTTCGGCCGCCTTGACCGCCTCGGCCTGGAGCTGCGACTCGGACTCGAGGATGCGCAGCGTCGACAGGCTGTCCTCGACCTGCTGGAAAGCGGTCAGCACGGTCTGCCTGTAGGCTGCGACCTCGGCGTCGTACGCGGCGCGGGCCTGGGCGGTCTGGGCCTTCCGCAACTCGCCGTCATAGAGAAGCTCGGAGATCGCGGGGCCGACCGACCAGAAGCGGGCGGGCCACGTCAGCCACTTGGCCAGGCTCGCCGCCTCGAGGCCGGCCGAGGCGCTCAGCGTGATTTTCGGATAGAAGGCGGCCTCGGCGGCACCGATACGGGCATTCGCCGCCGCAGCGTTCCGCTCGGCCGCGGCGATGTCGGGCCGGCGCTCGAGCAGTTGCGACGGCACCCCGACGGGGATGGCCGGCGGGACCGACGCCAAAGGGGCGACGGGGATTGAAAAAGCGGACGGCGGGCGGCCGACGAGCAGCGCGATCGCATGCTCGTTCTGCGCCCTGGCCACGCCGAGGTCTACCGCCTGCGCCCGCGTGCCCTTGAGCAGCGCCTCGGCCTGGAGGACGTCCGCCTTCGACGCCACGCCCCCGGCGTACCGGTTGTTCGTCAGCTCGAACGACTTTTGATAGGCGACGATCGTCTCGTCGAGGAGCGCCTTCTGGGAATCGAGGAGGCGCAACTGCAGATAATCGGCGGCGAGTTCCGCCTGGGCGCTCAACGTCGTCGCCGCGAGATCCGCCGCGCTCGCCTGCTCCCCCGCGCGGCCCGCCTCGACGGTGCGGCGGACACGGCCCCACACGTCCGCCTCCCACGAGAAGTCGACAGGCAGCAGAAAATCGTTGGTCGCCCCCTTTCCGCCGACCTCTTTCGACCGTTGGGATCGGGTTGCGGATGCACCTCCGGTCACCGAAGGATAAAGTCCGGCCCGCGATGCCTGGACCAGTGCCCGCGCCTGCCTGAAGTTCGCCTCTGCGGCGGCCACGTTCTGGTTCGCTGCGGCGACCTGCTCCTCGAGCCTCGAGAGTTCGGGGATGGCGAAGAGCTCCCACCAGGCGCCCCGGAGAACGTTGTCGGAAGGAGCCGCCGGCTTCCACCCCTCCGATTCCTTCCAGGCGTCCGCCGAGTTGAACGCGGATGGCGTCGGGGCCGTCGGTTTCACGTAATTGGGCCCCACCGGCGCACAGGCCGCCATCAGCGCAAACGTTCCAACCGCCGAAAGGAAGAGCAGCCCCCTTCCCGCCCGCCGGACCCGGCCCGTGTCTTTCGTGATCAACATGGAGCAACCCCCCTTTTTCGCAGCCGAAGCCGGTCTGCGAATTCCTTCCTCACGCCGGCGGCCCAGATCCGGAAGCGGTCGAAGTAGAGATAGATGACCGGCGTCGTGTACAGCGTCAGCAGCTGGCTGATGATC
>JANXQJ010000205.1 GCA_025356865.1 Deltaproteobacteria bacterium
CGGCTTGTCGTACTTGTAGAACTGCGCCGCGAACATCTGGTGCTGGCCCACCTCGGTGGTGATGATCGCGTTCCCCTTCGTCAGTTCGTAGATCTTCTCGACGACGAATTTGGGATTGATCTTCCCCTTGCCCTGCTTGTAAGCCATGGGGTGCGTCGCCTCCCACGCGGCGATCTCGTCGCGCCACGGGGCGATCCTCTTCTTGTATCCGCCGAGTTCCTTCGTTGCCTTGGCCGACTTGATCATCTGCTTGAGAACGTCCTTCACGTCGCCGACGATGGGGATGTCGACGCGGATGTTCTTCTGGATCGAGGTCGGGTCGATGTCGATGTGTACGATCTTTGCGTGCGGGGCAAACTCGTCGACCTTGCCGGTGACGCGATCATCGAAGCGGGCGCCCACCGCGAGGATCAGGTCGCAGTGGGAGATCGCCATGTTGGCCGCGTAGGTTCCGTGCATGCCGAGCATTCCCATGCAGAGCGGGTCGGTGCCCGGAAACGCGCCCATACCCATCAGCGTCGTGGTGACCGGGATGCCGAGGGTCTTCGCGAACTCGGTCAGCTCGGCCGCCGCGTTGGAAAGGATGACGCCGCCGCCCACGTACAGCACCGGTTTCGACTTTTCGTGGAGGAGCCGCATCGCGCTGTCGACCTGCTTGGGGTGCCCCTCGTAGTTGGGGTTGTAGCCGCGCAGCTTGACCGCTTTGGGCATGAGGTATTCGGCGCTCTTCATGAGGACGTCCTTGGGCATGTCGACGAGCACCGGGCCCGGCCGACCGGACGAGGCGATGTAGAACGCCTCTTTCATCACGCGCGCGAGGTCTTTCGTATCCTTGACGAGGTAGTTGTGCTTGGTGCACGGCCGCGTGATGCCGACGATGTCGGCCTCTTGAAAGGCGTCGTTTCCGATGAGCGCCGTGGGGACCTGCCCCGAGAAGACGACCAGCGGGATCGAATCCATGTAGGCGGTGGCGAGGCCCGTGACGGTGTTGGTCGCGCCCGGCCCCGAGGTGACCAGGCAGACGCCGACCCGCCCCGAGGCGCGGGCGTAGCCGTCGGCCATGTGGACGGCCCCCTGTTCGTGACGGGGGAGCAGGTGGCGAACCTTGGTATTCTTGAACAACTCGTCGTAGATGTTGATGACGGACCCGCCGGGATAACCGAAGATCACGTCGACCCCGAGGTCGGCCAGTCCCTTGACGAAAATTTCAGCACCGGTCATTTTCACGGCGTTACCCCCTTTTTGCTGCCGATCGGCCTGTTCGCTAAGAAGTTTGCGCCCGCACTTCGGTGGAAATGCGGGCTAGCGTACTACGGCACCCTCGTCGGCGGAACAGACGAGCTTCGCGTACCGCGAGAGGTAGCCCCGGGTGATCTTGGGCGCCGGCGCCTTCCAGGCTTTTTTCCGTTTCGCCAGTTCGGCCGCCGGCACGTCGAGCGTCAGCTTCCGTTTCGGGATGTCGAGGATGATCGTGTCGCCGTCCTTGACCAGCGCGATCGGCCCGCCGTCCATCGCCTCGGGGGAGACGTGGCCGATGCAGGGGCCGCGCGTACCGCCCGAGAAGCGGCCATCGGTGACGAGCGCGACGCTGGTGCCCAGCCCCATCCCCATGATCGCGGAAGTGGGCGAGAGCATCTCGCGCATGCCGGGGCCGCCTTTCGGCCCTTCGTAGCGGATGACCACCACCGTGCCGGGCTTGATCTGGCCGGCCATGATGGCCGCCATCGCGGCGTCCTCGGCGTCGAACACCCTGGCCTTTCCCTTGAACTCGAACATGGACGGATCGACCGCGGAGTGCTTGACGACCGATCCTTTCGGCGCGAGGTTGCCCGTGAGCACGGCAAGGCCGCCCTCGGGGCGCACCGGCTTGTCGGCGCGGCGGATGATGTCGTCGCCGATCGGCTTGCCCTTCTTCGCGATCGCCGTGATGTCGTATCCGGACACGGTCGGGTTCTTCTTGAGCAACGGCAGGAGGCGGTTGAGGATCGCCGGGATGCCGCCGCAATACTCGACGTCTTCCATCAGGTCGGGACCGACCGGCGTCACCGTGGTGAGCTGCGGCGTCTCCCGCGCGATCCGGTCGAACTCGGAGAGCGGCAGGTCGATGCCCGCCTCGCGGGCGATCGCCAGCAGGTGAAGCACCGTGTTGGAAGAACCGCCCAGCGCGACGTCGACTCGGATGGCGTTTTCGAAGGCCGCCTGCGTCATGATCTTGCGCGCCGTGACGCCCTTGCGCACCAGCTCGACGATCCGTTCGCCCGTCGCGAATCCGATGTGCCGCTTCTTGGAGAGCCCCGCGATCGCCGTGGCGCAGCCGGGCATCGACATCCCCATCGTCTCGGTCAGGCACGCCATGGTGTTGGCGGTGTAGAGCCCCTGGCAGGCGCCTTCACCGGGACACGCCTCGGCCTCGAGCTGCTTCAGTTCCTTCTCGTCGATCTCGCCCCGCTGGTAGCGGCCGACCGCCTCGAACGTGTCGTTGATGAGCGAGAGCCGGCGCGAGCCCATGCGGCCACCCTGCATGGGGCCCGCGGTGAGCACGATGCACGGGATGTCGAGCCGCGCCGCAGCCATCAGCATGCCGGGCGTGATCTTGTCGCAGTTGGTGAGCAGGACGAGCCCGTCGAGCGCGTGCGCCTCGGCGACCGATTCGACCATGTCGGCGACCAGTTCGCGCAGCGGCAGCGAGTAGTGCATGCCGGAATGTCCCATCGCGATGCCGTCGCAAAGGGCCGGAACGCCGAACAGGAACGGGTAGCCGCCGCCGGCGTGAACGCCGTTTTCGAGGACCCGCTCGAGCGCCCGCATGCCGGTGTGACCGGGCACGAGGTCGGTGAACGACGTCGCGATCCCGATGAACGGCTTGCCCATCGCTTCCTGGGGGACGCCTGCGGCGCAGTAGAGCGCCCGCGCGGGCATCCGCTCCAATCCTTTTTTGGTACGGTCACTTCGCATGGTTGTCATCCTTTGTCGGACGGTGGATACAAAAACGCCCCCGCAGGGCCCCCCGAAACGGGAGACCCCGCGAAGCGATCGGATAGGGGGCGGCTTGCTGTTTTAAGCGGTCAAGATTTCGGCGATCTTGTCCTTCTTGGCCAGTTTCAGCTTCTGAAGGCGCTTCCGCTCGACCTCTTCGTCGGGAAGCAGATAGACCTTCTTGTCCAGTCCCTTGAGCGTGTCGTCCAGGACGCGGTGCTCCTCGACCAACTCCCGGACCTCGGGATTGTCCACGATCAGTGCAGCCAGCTTGGCGTCCATGGTGGCCTGGTCCATCGTCACCTCCGTGTTGGAATAGCGGTCTTCTCAGTCTAGCAAAGGAAAAGGGAAAATCAAAGGGTGGGTCAAACGGGATCGAACACGAAAAGACGCTCCAGACGGGCGGCGGCCAGCAAACGGGCGTCGGCGCAGGCGAAGAGCACATCTTCCTTGAGCACGCTCCGAAGCCACATCGCCGAGGCGAGGTGCACCGCATCGGCCCCGCGGATCGCGTGCTTCCGGATCGCCGACTTGACGATCGAAAGCATCTCGCCGGAAAACTCCAGCACGAACAGCCGCTTCCAGTCGGCCTCGAAAGAGGCCTCGAGCGCGGCCAGCGACCGGGCGGAAAGTTCCCGCGCCTTGTGCTTGCGGTTGAGCGCCGACAGGATTTCGGGGCAGGCGAGCCGGGACGTCGCCGCGTGCGGATGCTCCTGAAGGAGACGGTCGACCGCGTCGGAGCCGGGCTCGGAGACGTACCGCTTGACGAGTGCGCTGCTGTCCAGGTAGATCACCGGCGCTCCTCGAGGATCAGCTCGGACCCCTTCCGCCCCCCCGCAGCCCGGCGAACCGGCGGAAAGGGAG
>JANXQJ010000022.1 GCA_025356865.1 Deltaproteobacteria bacterium
TTCCGGTACGAGCCGTTCCGGGACTCCTACCGGTAGATCCCCGCTGTGAACAAGGCCGTCGCCCTCCGGATCCACGCCAAGCGCCAGGCGTTTCTGCGCTACGGTGTGACGCTCAATTCGGCGGACCTTCGGGAGCTGATCCAGGCGATCCGGAAGGGCGACGGGGTGTTCATCCAGAAGAAGAGCAACCGGGTATCGTGCTGGAAGGTGTACTGGCGGGGAACGCCTCTCGTCCTGCTCTACGACAAGGTCCGGAAGACGGTTGTAACCTTCCTCCCAAGCGACTGTTGGGAGGTTCAGGAAACGGTCGTCAGGACCCCTTCAATGGTCCATTAAAGGGCCTATGACGCTTCCATATATACTGATCGGTGCCAACCCCGGTAGCGTGCATCATAATGTTGCGCGCATTGTTGCATGCTACAGGGGATCGGCCGTGAGGGAAAAAATCTCAAACTGGCTGTCGCAAAATCTCAAACTGGTTGTCGCGTTATAACGGCAACCTCCCGACCAACGTTCGCAACCGGAGGTACGAAGCGATGTTCTCTCCCACCGGTCTCTACGTCTGCGGCGCCCTGTTCGTCTCCATTCTCATCGCCTCGAGGTTTATTTCACGGAAAAAGACGGCGGGACTTTTCCTGGTCGCCGCCGCAGTGACCGCGGTCGAGTCCGGGCTGCTGACCGACTTCGGGATGCCGCTGCCGGCCGGGCTGCTGCTCGTGCTCTCGGGGATCAAGGTGCAGGCAGTCGCTTCGGGCGCCATCCTGGCGGTCAACCTGCTGCTGGCCTGGATCCTGTTCCGGCTGTTTTCCGATCACGGGGCGCACCCGCACGGTATCTGACGGCGGCCGTCATCGATTGATGGCCTGGGCCACCTTTTCGATCAGCGCCCGGGTGCGGTAGGGCTTCTGGATGAAGCCGGCCAGCCCTTTCCCGAGGAAATGGTTGACCGTCTCCTGCTCGTTGTAGCCGCTCGACAGGACGACCTTCACGGCGGGGTCGATCCGCCGCAATTCCCGGAACGCTTCCTCGCCCCCCATCCGGGGCATGGTCACGTCGAGGATGACCGCGGTGATCGCGCCCGGGCAGTTGCGGAACAGTTCGACGGCTTCGACGCCGTCCGCCGCGGTCAGCACCGTATACCCCGCGCCTTCGAGCATCATCCGGGCGACATCCCGAACCGCTTCCTCGTCGTCGGCCAGGAGCACCATCCCACCGGCCCGTGCGGTTGCCCGTTCGTCTCCGGCCGGGAAAACCGGTGCCGGGCCAACGCCCTTTCCGGGGTTTTCGAGGATCGGGAAGAGCACCTTGAACGTCGTGCCGCTCCCCGGTTCGCTGTAGACGCGGAGGCCCCCCTTGTGGCTGCGGACGATGCCGAGCACCGCCGCCAGCCCGAGCCCCCGCCCCGTGTGCTTGGTCGTGAAAAACGGGTCGAAGATCTTGTTGCGCGTTTCGCGGTCCATCCCGCAGCCGGTGTCGGAGACCTCGACGAACGCATAGCGGCCGTCGGCCATGGGGGCATCGAGATAACTTCCGGAGAGGTAGGAGGCGTCGATCTCGACCGTGCCGGTGGTGACCGTGATGGTGCCGTCCTTGTCGCCCAGCGCGTCGGAAGCGTTCGTGATCAGGTTCATGAACACCTGCCGGAGCTGGGTGGCGTCGGCCTCGACCGGCGGGAGGTCGGGGTCGAGGTTCTGCTTGATGTGCGCCCGCTTGGAAACCACCGTGCCGAGCAGGTGCCCCATCTCTTCGACGAGGCGCGACAGGTTGATCGGCTCGACCACGAACCGGCCCTTGCCGGAATAGGCGAGCATCTGGTTGGTCAGGTCGGCCGCCCGGGTGGCGGCGGAATCGATCCGCTGCAGGTAGGGGCGCACGGGCGATTCGGGCGGGGTCGTGGTGAGCGCCAGGTCGACGTTTCCCAGCATGCTGACAAGCAGGTTGTTGAAGTCGTGCGCGATGCCGCCGGCCAGGATGCCGAGACTTTCGAGTTTCTGCGTCTGGAGAAACCGTTCTTCGAGTTTTCGGCGCTCTTCCTGCGTCTTCTTGAACTCGGTGATGTCCTCGGCGACCTCGATGAAGCCCTTGACGTTTCCGCTGGCGTTCCGGATGGGAAACGCCTGGATCCGGACCCAGAAGGCGACGCCGTCCGCGCGGACGTTGTGCACCTCAGTCGTGACCGACCTGCCGGTCGCGATGGCCGCCACGCCCGGGCAGTGGGCGCAGATCTCGCCGCGCGCCTCGAATTCGCGGTAGCAGTGCTTGCCGATGAATTCGGACGCGGAGCGCCCCAGGAGGCGTCCCTGGGCGGCGTTGGCCATGACGACGCGGTGGTTCGGATCGATCAGGGTGATCCCGAGGTCGACGTTCTCGACGAGCGTCCGGTACAGGTTTTCGTTTTCGCGGGCCGCCGCGTCGGCCTTGTCGCGTTCGACGAGCAGGTGGGCGGAGTGCTCCTTCTCGTCCCGGAGCTGCCGGAACAAATCCCCCCAATAGGTGGCCAGGAAGAGCGGGATCGCCCAGATGCCGAGGTTGTGCCGGAGGGGCGCGAAAACGCTGCGCCATCCCTCGAGGCCGACCGAGATGTTGATCACCATCAGGAACTCGTCGAGGAAGAGAAACAGGAAGGCGGCGAAAAGCGAGTTGGGGATCAAGGCGCCCCCCAGGCGGAGCGGGAGGAGGAGCCCCAGCACCAGCGCCATCGCGACCGATCCCGCGACCCGGAACGCCATGTCGCCCCAGTACAGGCCGAATTCGGCCTGCCGGGCGTCGACCAGGCCGGGGTGGCGGTCGAGGAAGCCGGTCCAGCCGGGTGCGGTGACCCCGTAGAGCAGGACGAAGAGGGCGATTCCCGAGACGAGGTACTGTTTCCCCCACCGCTTGCCCGGGATGAAGTAGTTGAGGAAGGAGGCGCCGAGCAGGACGCGCCCGATATCGGTCAGCGCGTGCTCGAGGGGGGGGAAGATGCGGAAGGAGAAGATGGGCGGAAAGAATTTGCGGTGGGTGCCGTATTCGAGGACGAACATCATCAGTTCCCGCGAAAGGCAGACCATGGCGGCGATTCCGATACAGAGGTCGCGCACCTTCCGCGACCGCTTGTATTGCTGCGAGGAAACGACGGCGAGCACGACCCAGAAAAACGCCGCCAGCAGGAAACGGACCGCGTTGTTGTCGGGGTCGCCGCCGCCGGCGCCGAACTGGCGGAGTACTTCGAATATCTCATCGAACATGATTATCCTTATCGGCGGGAAACGGGCTGAAAATCAGGGAAGAATTCAGGATAAAAATCGGGAATAGTCATGGTTTCCCGGGGGGCGTCCACCGGTCGTAGCCGACCAGGAGGAGCAGGCCGGGAATCGCCGCGAGGGCGCTGATCACGAAATACGTCTCCCAACCCGCCGATTTGGCGAGCCAGCCGGTCGGGGCGCCGACGACGACGCGCGTGACGGCCATGAGGCTGGTGAGCAGCGCATACTGCGTGGCGGTGAAGCGGCGGTTGCACAGACCCATCAGGAACGCGGTGTAGGCGGCGTTGCCCATCCCGCTGCACAGGTTCTCGGAGCCGATCGCGAACACCATCATCGGGTAATGCTTACCGAAGCGCGCCAGCGCGAGGAACGACAGGGTCGAGACCGACTGGAGCACCCCGAAGAGCCAGAGGCACGTCTTCAGTCCGAAACGCGTGACCGCCGCCCCGCCCAGGAGCGTCCCCGCGATCGTCGCGACCATCCCGAACAACTTGTAGACGGAGCCGATGTCGGTCTTCGTGAAGCCGGTTTCCATGAGGAACGGGGTGACGAGGGCGTTGGCCATGACGACGTCGAGCTTGTAGAAGATGATGAAGAGGAGGATCCAGGCCGCGCCGGGACGGGTCAGGAATTCGACGAACGGGTCGATCACCGCCTCCTTGAGGTTCACCGGCGGCTTCACGGCGAGCCGCGGCTCGGGGGCGAAGAGCGAGGCGACGACACCGAAGCCCATGCCGCCCGCCATCAAGAGGTAGACGGCTTTCCAGGGGATCCGGTCGGCCAGGATCAGCGCGGCGCCGCCCGATACGATCATCGCCACGCGGTAGCCCAGGATGTGGACGCCCACGCCGGGGCCGATTTCGTCCGGTTCGAGCAACTCGGTGCGCCAGGCGTCGACGACGATGTCCTGGCTCGCGCTGAAGAAGGCGACCAGCAAGGCGAGGAGGGCTACGAATCCCGTATCGGCTTTCGGGTCGGAAAATGCCATGGCGGCGAGGACGGCGGCGAGGGCCCCCTGCGTCACGATCATCCACCCGCGGCGACGGCCCAGGAACGGGGGGACGTAGCGGTCCATGATCGGCGACCAGAGGAATTTGAGCGTGTACGGAAGCCCGACGAGGGAGAAGACGCCGATCAGCGCGAGGTCGACCTTCTCGGTCGACATCCACGCCTGCAGCGTCGAGCCGGTCAGCGCGAGGGGCAATCCCGACGAGAATCCGAGCAGCAGCACCCAGAAGATGCGCGGATTGGCGAAGGCGGCGAGCAGCGCGGTCATGGCGGATAAATTAACATACTGGGGGAAGGGTGGCCCAGGAATGGAAGTCCCGCTTGAAATCCCGTTAAAGTTTCCCGCCAGGGCTTCCGACAAGTATGGACAGGGGGAAACCGCTGATGGAGCGTTTATGGATTTGAGAAAATCCCTGATTACCGCCGGGATCGCGATTTTCCTCGTGACTGCGCTGGCCGCCGTTCTCTGCCCGGCCTTCGCGGACGGGGAGCAGCGGATGATCGGCAACCTCTTGAAGATCGTCACCGCCTCCGACGGGAAGTCGGCCGAAGTCACCCTCAAGGACATCAAGACCGGCAAGGAAGTCAGGCTCCTGGTCACCAACGAGCTGGTCCTCGACAAGTTCAAGTACGGCAAGACCGCCGTCGGAGACCAGATCCGCGCGAAGTACGAGGATACCGACGGAAAGAACAAGTGCACCTATTTCAAGAAGGTGGCGGGCGAATAAACACCCGTACGGAGGCCGGCGCGTCTTGCGAAAGATGAGTCTCGCTAAAAAACTGATCTCTGGTTTTCTCTGCGTGGCCGTGATCGTCGCCGTGGTCGGCGTCGCCGGCTACGGGGGGCTCCGGTACGCGAGCCGCAGCCAGGCCGCCATCAACTCGGTCTACCTCCCTGGCGTCAACGGCCTCTGGATGATCAAGGACGGGGTCGACGTGGTCCGGCGGGTCGAACTGGTCATGTTCCTGCCCCAGCTCTCTCCGGGCGAGCGTGCGGGCCAGAAGAAAAACCTGACGACCGCCTGGGGCAAGGCCGACAACGGGTGGGCGATCTACGCCCCGATCCCGAAGCAGGGCGAGGAGGCGGCGCTCTGGGACCAGTTCCGGGCGGCCTTCACCGAATACAGGCAGTCGCACGAGAAAGTGATCGCCCTCCTCGACAAGTCGCCCGACGAGCTTGAAAACGCCTACGACATCGCCAGTTCCGAAGGCCGCGACAAGTTCAGGGCCGTCCAGACGCTGATCGACAAGCTGCTCGCGACCAACGGCGCCGCCGCCGACCGGGCGGTCAAGGAAGCCGACCGGCAAGCGCGCGTTACCGGCTATTTCGCGCTGGGGATGTCGATCCTGGGCGTCGCGGCCTCCCTGCTCCTGGGCATCCTCCTCTCCTCCGGCATCGCCCGCAACATGAAGGCCATCGTCGAGTCGCTCAGGGACAACTCCGGGCAGGTGCAGGAGACGGCGGTCGTCCTGACCTCGTCCGCCCAGCAACTTTCCGAAGGGGCCGCCGAAGAGGCGTCATCCCTCAAGGAAACCTCGTCCTCGATGGAGGGCGTTTCCGCGATCGTCAAGAAGAACACCGAGAACGCCTCCCAGGCCAAGTCGCTGGCCGACCGGGCGGGCGAGAGCGTCGAACGGGCGAACGTCTCCATGGGGGCGATGCTGCAGTCGATGCAGGATATCTCCGCGACCAGCGAGGAGACCGGCAAGATCGTCAAGACCATCGACGAGATCGCCTTCCAGACGAACCTGCTTGCGCTCAACGCGGCCGTCGAGGCGGCCCGTGCCGGCGAGGCGGGGGCGGGGTTCGCGGTCGTGGCCGACGAGGTGCGCAACCTCGCGCAGCGCGCGGCGAGCGCGGCCCGGAACACCTCCGAACTGATCGAAGGAGTGATCCGGAAGATCAACGGCGGCACGGCGCTGGTCGAGAAGACCAACGCCGACTTCAAGGACGTGGCCGAGTCGGTCGGAAGCGTGACCCGTCTCGTGGGCGAGATCGCCGACGCGTCGAAGGAACAGGCGCAACGGATTTCCGACGTGGGCCGGCTCGTTTCCCAGGTCGGACAGGTGACCGAGCGCACGGCGTCGCAGGCCGAGGATATCGCGAATTCCGCCGAGGACCTGAGCTTCCGCTCGGCCTCCATGGAGGCCACGGTGACGCAAATACTCGAACTCGTCGAGGGAGAAGTCGCCGGCGGGCGCGACGACGGTCAGGGGCGGGCGGCCCGTCGCCTGCCGGCCGGTCGGCGGGGCGCCGTTCCGGCACTTCCCGCCCGGGGAGGCGCGCGATGATGCGACGGGCGGGGATATTCCTGGCGTGGCTCCTCCTGGCCATGTTCGTTCCCGCCGAGCCCCTGTTCGCGGGCGGTGCGGCCGGCAAGGTCGTCTCTGCGGATGCCGAGAAGGTGGTCGTCCAGCTCGCCGCCGGCAAGGGGGCGGCTTTCCCGACCGGCATGCGAGACGTCGAGATCAAGAAGGACGGCGCCATGGTCGTTCGCGGCAGGATCACGGCATCGGGCGGCGACAAGATCACGCTCAAGGTCGTGAAGGGCAAGAGCGCCGGGCTCTCCGCCGGCGCCGCCGTCGAGGTCGAACAGTCGACGGCCGCCGAAGGAATCGACGGATGCTGACAAATATCAATTACCCAGCAACGAATGAGGAGCCAGTGGCCATGACTCGAAAGAACCTTGGGCGAAACGTACTATTTTCCGCGGGTCTCATCCTGCTCGCGACCTTCGTCTCGACGCTCTGCCTGCCCGTCCCCGCCGGGGCCGAGAGCGCCGGCATCGGATGGAACGAGAGCATCGCCGCGAAGAAGGGGAAGGCGAAGACGATCGCCGACCTCGCCGCGTATTACGACTCCTCCGGCTGCGCGACCTGCCACAAGGAGGCGCACGCCCAGTGGCAGAACACGTCCCACTCCGCGTCGCTCGTCGGGACGGGGCGCACGGCCGACGTTTTCTGGGGCTTCATCCAGGAAGGGCTGATGAAGTGGAACTACTCCGGGGTCAAGGGGACCGGCGACGTCAAGGTCGAGCACCTGATGGCGTGCGCCAAGTGTCACCTCCCGCAACTGGCCGACGCCGACGACGACGTGGCGCGCGAGATCGTGGCCGTCCTCGCCGAGCGGCAGGGCGCGCTCGAGCGGAAAGACGCGGATACGGCCGGGAAGGCCACCGCGAAGCTCCGGACGCTGAACATCAGCTGCCTGATCTGTCACAACCGGAACGCCGTGATGCACAAGTGGACCGACGGCTATCCCAAGGCCGGAGAGATCTACGGCAGCAAGGACGGGGCGCATCCCGGCCCCGGATACACGGTCATGAAGAAGAGCCCGATCATGGGCGAGTCGATCCTGTGCGGGCAGTGCCACGGGCTCGGGCCCAACCTCGACCTGGCCAACCCGACCCAGTGCACGACCCTCTACGGCAGCTATATCTACGCTTACCGTTCCCAGGGCGGCAAGGAATCGTGCCAGGACTGCCACATGCGGAAAAACAAGGTCGGGCACGAGACGCGGGCGCTCTACGACCCGAAGCTGATCCAGTCCGCCCTCGACGTCAAGACGGTCACCCACGGCTTCTTCTGGCGCGACAACCGCCAGTACGTCCCCCGGGTCATCGTCGACGTCTCGATCCTCAACAAGGCGGGCCACGCGATCCCCGACAGCGTCTCGTCCAATCACCGGCTGGTCCTCTCCGTCACCGCGAAAAAAGCCGACGGCACGCAGGTCTTCAGCCAGGACAAGATCTATATGCAGGTGCCGCAGTACCTCGGACGCGGCGGCAAGATGGGGCGCGCCGCCTACGAGAAGACCGGCGTCGTCGAGGACTCCTCGCTCGCGCCCGGCGAGACCGTCCACGAGAAGTTCGACTTCACGCTCGAGCCCGAAGAGGAGACGGCCGGCAAGCGCAAAAAACTCTTTTCCGAGCTCGAGGTCTTCGTGAGCATCCGGCAGTTGAATCCGGACGACGCCCAGAACAATACAGGCCACACGCTCTACGAAACCAGTCGAACCGTGACCATCGAGGAGAGGTAGGTTCCATGTTTTCGACGCGATCCGTTCGCGCCATCGCAATCGTCTTCGCACTGGCGCTGCAGTTCCTTCCGTCGCCGGGCGACGCCCAACCGGCCGGAATCGGCTGGGATAATACGATCGTGGCCCGCCGGGGGAAGGCGAAGACCGTCACCGAACTTTCGGCGCTCTACGATTCCACGCACTGCCGGGACTGCCATCCGAAAGTCTACCGCGCGTGGGAGCTCTCCGCCCACTCCGAGTCCATCATGGGGAAACGCCGCCCGGGGCGGAAGGCGCTGGCGTGGTTGACGATCTTCGACGTCGCAAAGGAAGAGTGGCCCTTCACCAAGCTCGGTTCGGTTGCCGACGTCAAGATCGAGCACCTGATGGGGTGTGCCAGGTGCCACCTGCCGCAGTTGGCCGACGCCGAGGACAGCGTGGCGCGCGAATTGATCGGCGACTTCATCACGTGGCGGGACGCGAAGAAAAACAAGGACTTTGAAACGGCGCAGGTCGTCGAGGAAAAACTGTCCGAACTCTCCGTCACCTGCCTGATCTGCCACAACCGAAACGCCGTCGTCCACAAATGGACCGACGGATTCCCTTCGTGGCGGGTCGTCTACGGCTCCGCCAACAAGCCGCACCCCGTCGGGAAGTTCCCGGCCGTCATCATGAGCCCGATCCAGGACGAGGCGCTGGCGTGCGGGCAGTGCCACGGGGCGGGTCCCCTCCTCGACCGGGAGAGTCCGACCCAGTGCGCGACGGGATACGGTTTCTACCTCTTCGACTACAAGGCGCGGGGCGGCGACGAGATCTGCCAGGATTGCCACATGCGCAAGGAGAACCTCGGGCACAACATCCAGAGCTATCGCGACCCGTCCATGATCAAGGCGGCGCTCGACTTCTCGGTCGAGGTCACGCCGATCCTTCTTCACGGCGGGCCTCTCAACCCATCCGAGGCGGGCGTGAAGGACGCACCCCGCCTCCGCGTCGACGTGAAGATGATGAACAGGGCGGGGCACCCGATCCCCGACGGATGCCCGACCGGCACCAAGCTGATCCTCGATGTGACCGTGAAATCGGCTGACGGAAGCGAACTCTTCTTCGACGAGAAGTCCTACATGCCGATCCCCCAGGATTACGCCCGGGGCGACAAGATGGGACGGGGGCCGTTCGAGAAGACCGGCCTGATCATCAACACCGCGCTCCTTCCCCTCCGGAAGGTGACCGAACGGTACGACATCCCGATCGCGGCCCCGGACGAAATCGAGGTCAGCGTGAAACTCACCTACCTGCCCTATGGTTCCACGAAGGAAGTCGACGACCCGATCGTCTGGCGGGAATTCGTCAAGAAGCTCAAACTTGGAGAGATCGATTGAAGACGTCCTTACAACCGGGGGAGTCGATCCGATGAAATTTCGAGCGTGCCTCCCATTGTTCCTGCTGCTGGGCCTCGTCTCCGCGCCTGCGGGCGCCGGCGGCCCGACGGTGAGCGGAAGAGCCTCCACGCAACTGATGGCGTATTCCGACGAGTCCGGCAAGGACCATGTGCTGCTGCAGCAATACCTCCGTTTCCTCTCGCGCGGGTTCGACAACAACAACACGCTCACGGTCAGCGGCTACGGACGGGTGTCGGCCGACGTGCAGAACGGCAACCAGGGCGAGGGCCGGCTTTATTACCTCTACGTCGACAAGCGCGAGCTCCTTCCAGCCACCGACGTCCGGTTGGGACGCCAGTTCTTCTGGGTCGCCGCCGGTTCCGCGATCGTCGACGGCGCGAGACTCGACGTCCACCCGTTCAACTTCGTGACGCTGACCGCCGCAGGCGGCCGTCACGTCGTCTTCGACCTGACCGGCGAGGAAACGGGGCGGGGCGATTACGCGGGCGCGGTGCAGCTCAGCTTCGACGCGATTCCCGGCGGCTCGGCCGCCCTCTCCTGGTTCCGCGTCCGGGACGAAAACGAACTGGCGCGCGACACGGTCGGCTTCGAAGGGACGAAACAGCTCGGCAAGAATGCCGACGCCTTCGCCCAGTTGCGGGCCGACCTCATCAGCGAATCGTTCACCGAGATCGACGCGGGGCTCCGGACCACCCCGCTCATGGACCTGACGGTCAGCGCCGAGTATCTGCGCACCGTCCCCGAGTTCGACGCCACCTCGATCTACTCGGTGTTCGCCGTCGAGGCGTACGAGTACGGGGCGTTGCGGACGCAGTACGACGTGAGCTCCCACCTCTCCCTCAGCGGTGAATACCGCCGCGAGCGGTTCGGCGACGGCGGGATCGGCAACGGCGCCGAGGCCGGCACCCGCTACAAGCCGTGGGACGGTTCCCTGGGCTCCGTCTACGGAGGGATGATCTGGCGGACCGGCGCGGGGGGCGACCTGCTCGGCTTCGAACTCTCCGGCGAATATGCCTACGACGTCGGCACCCTGCTGGTCGGCGGAATCCAGCGCGATGCATTCCAGACCGACATGATGACGAGTTCCCGCCATGCCACCCGCTTCTGGGGCGGGGTCGAATCGAAGCTCCGGAAGAACCTCACCGCGGCCGCCCGGGTCGAGGATACGATCACGACCGAGTCGGGCAAGGACGTTCGGGCGCGGCTGACGCTCAACGTCAATTTCTAGGAGGCGCGGCGAGATGAAGAAGACAATCCCCATGCTCATCACCGTGCTGGCCCTCTTCCGGGCGAGTCCGGTCCTTTCCCTCGAGAATCACGAACCCTACAATATAATGACGCACAACGAGTGCAACGAGTGCCACCGCGACTCCAACGTCGTCCCCAACCACCAGGCGGGCTGGAACTCCGACCACCGGCGGGCCGCTTCCAAGCCCGAATCGGGGACCAACTGCTCGCACTGCCACGACTCCGGGTTTTGCGCCGACTGCCACTCCGGCGGCGCCGTGGGAAACGGCCTGGGGATCGCCCCGGGAACCGCCCAGCATACGCCCACGACCACGGACGGGCGCGACTTCATGCCCCGGTCCCACCGTTCCGCCTTCCGGGAAACGCACCCCATCCAGGCGGCCGAGAATCCCACCTCCTGCAAGCGGTGCCATCCGGTGTCCTATTGCACCGATTGCCACAGGCAGTACCAACCTGCCGACATGGCGTTCCAGTCGCACCGGAAAGGGTTCTCCGACCTGCAGACCTCGGCCGTGGGCCCGAAACACGCGACCTTCGCCCCGAACTCGTGCGGAACCTGCCATCCCCGGTCGCTCCTCCCGAAACAGCGGTGGACCTCTTCGCACCGGCAGGAGGCGCGCCGGAACCTGGCGGCCTGCCAGTCGTGCCACCCCGACGGGGACGTCTGCATGATCTGCCACAGTGCGCGGTCCGGGCTTCGGGTGAAGATCCACCCCGGGAACTGGTCCTCCATCAAGGGGAAGCTCCAGAAGGCCTCCGGCCGGCGCAGCTGCAACAAATGCCACGACATCATCCCGTGATATCCCGCTTCCATAACGTTTTGCTCCCCGAAAGGAGAACTTACCGAATGAGAAGACATTCCGCCCTGATGTTCGTCGCAGCGTTCGCCGCCTCGCTGATGCTCGCGGGTTGCTGGGGTTCTGACAAGACGATCGGGACCACGGCCCCCGAGGCGGCGCCTGCCGCCACGGGCAACCTCAACGCCCAGGTCAGGTCCGTCGACTTTCCCGCCGACGGGAAACCGGTGGTGACCTTCACCCTTTATGACGAGAACGGCGCCGCACTCGCGCCGGCCGCCCTGCTCGCGAGCGACGGCGGGCGCCTGCGCTTCTTCATCGCCCGGATCAAGGCCGACGCCAACTACGAGAACTACTGCAAGTCGTCGGGCGGCCTGCCGAGCTACGACGCTTCCACCCCTTCCGCCTCCCAGTTCGCCTCGCTGGGCGGCGGCAGGTTCACCTACACCTTCAAGACCTCGATCGACAACGCCTCCCAGACGCTCGGCGGCATCACCCTGGTCGGAAACGAGGGGCTGACGCACACCGTGGCGATCCAGGCCGCGAGAAATATCCTGACCCCCACCGGCAAGACGTTCCAGCAGGCGGTCAACCCGTACCTCAACTTCCGGCCCGACGGCGCAGCCGTCACCGTGACGCGCGAGATCGTCGCCATCTCGAACTGCAACGGGTGCCACGGCAAGCTGGGGCTCCACGGCGGAGGCCGCCGCGAGATCGCCCTTTGCATCCTGTGCCACTACGCGGGCGTCACCGACAACAACGCGACCAACGGGACGGGCAACTCGATCAGTCTCATGAACCTCGTCCACCGGATCCACTACGGCGCGAACCTGCCCAGCAACGTGGCCGGCGGCGACTTCACCATCTCGGCCAGCAGCTTCAAGACGGTCGGCTTCCCCTTCATGTCGGCCGACAGCAAGATCAGCAACGCGCCGATCAAGTGCGTGAAGTGCCACGCGGCCGGCAAGGACACGGCGGGCCGCGACTTCGGACGCGACGTCAACCGGTACAAGAGCAACCCCACGCAAACGAAATGCTTCTCCTGCCACGACACCATGAAGTGGGATGGCGTCAAGTCGATCGTCGTCCTGGACAACGTCACCCCGCGGACCGTTACGAACGACAACGTGGTCCTGCACAACCTGCTCAACGGCGGGACGATCATCGACGTGACCGGCGCGCAGGCCGACAACGCCGCGAAGTGCAATCCGTGCCACAGCCAGCCGCAGTTCGCCGGGACCGAGTACAACTACGGCGACATCCCGTCCGCCCACACCATCGCCGAGGAATCCAGCCTCAACCCGGGCGTCAATTTCCAGATCCTGGCGGTCGACAACATCGACCTGACGAACCGCTCCCCGCGGGTCACCTTCAAGGTCACGTACGACAACGGCGGCGTCATCGTCCCGTCGGCCACCAAGGCGATCACCAACCTGAGCCTCAAGATCGGCTTCATCCCGGCCGGCAGCATCGACTTCTCGAACAACCTGCTGGCGGATGGCGCGACGGTCACGAAACCCGGGCAGCCGATGTCGCTGACGGTGGCCGGCACCTCCGCGGCCGTCAACAACCTGACCAACAACGGCGACAACACCTGGACCGCGTACCTCGCCAAGGTGGGCAGCGCCTATCCGGCTTCAGCCGTGGGCACGGGCGTCATCACGCTCGAGGGGCGGGTCGGCATGCTCGGCACTCTCGTAACCCCCCGGAAGACGCTGAACAACAGCTCCATCACCTTCTCGGGGCGATCCGCGCAGTGGTACTTCGACCTCTCCACGGGGGCCCGGGTCACCGACCCGGCGCTGATCCGCCGGCGCGTGGTCGACACGAACAAGTGCCAGGTGTGCCACAACACGGTCCGCCTGCACGGCGGCAGCCGGATCAACGTCGAGGAGTGCGTGGTCTGCCACAACTCGAGCGCGTCCTATCTCGACGCCGACAACGTGACCCAGCTTCCCATCGACTTCAAGTACCTTATCCATCGCCTCCACACCGGGGAAGCCGGCGAGTCGTACTTCCCGTGGGGAACCGAGATCCGCTTCCCGCGCGACCGCAGGGACTGCCTGGCGTGCCACCTCGAGACCACGCCGCCATCATACGGCGTGCCGTTGAAGGTGGGTCTCGCGCCCGTATCCGTCGGCCGGGGGACGATCCAGAACAACAACGCCGACGACACCAAGATCGGCCCCACCCGGGCCGCCTGCACCGCCTGCCACGACGGCGCATCGTTCCCGCTGCCGCACATCCTCAACCAGACCACGGGCAGCGCCTCGAACCCGACCGAACTGTGCGCCAACTGCCACAGCACGGGGCTCCTGTTCGGGCCCGACTTCGCGCACGAACCGGTCATGTAGCGCTTCCGGTCCCGTTTCAACCGCGTCACGAGAGAGGGCGGCCCGAATCCGGGGCGCCCTCTCTCCATTTGGAGGGCAGGCGCAACGCCCGGGCACGCTCCCGGACGGTTCCCATGCGTCGTCGTTGGTGATAGAACGGAATAAACGGAAAAAGCGAAGTCTGGGAGGGTAACGACGATGGGCGACCCGCTTCTGCACCGGACAGGACGCATGCTTTCCGAAGGCAGCGACAACCCGCTCGGCGCGACGGCGACGCCGGACGGCGTCAACTTCGCCGTCTATTCCCGCAACGCCCGGGAACTGTACCTCCTCCTGTTCGACCGGCCCGACGGGGAACCGACCGACGTCATCCGGATCGAGGGCTGCACCCGCTTCATCCGGCACGTCTTCGTCCACGGGATTCTTCCCGGGCAGCTATACGGATTCAAGGCGAGGGGCGATTACGATCCGGCGCAGGGGTTGCGGTTCAACGAGAACAAGCTGCTCGCGGATCCCTATGCCCGCGCGTTCACCGGTCCTTTCAAAAACGTCGACAACCTGCTCCTCTCCTACGACCCGGGGTCGCCCGGGCGCGACCTCGTCCCCGACTCGCGCGACAACACGCCGGTCGTTCCCAAGTGCATCGTCACGGAAGACCGTTTCGACTGGCAGGGGGTCCCGTCGCCCGGATTGCCCCTCGACCGGCTGCTGATCTACGAAACGCACGCGAAGGGCTTCACCGCCGATCCGGCTTCGGGCGTCGCCCACCCGGGCAGCTACCTGGGGTTCATCGAAAAGATTCCCTACCTGCAGTCGCTCGGCATCAACGCGGTCGAGCTCCTTCCCGTCCAGGCGCACTACACCGAAGATTTTCTCCTTGCGAAGGGACTCACGAACTACTGGGGCTACAACACGGCCGGTTTCTTCGCGGTGGAAACGACCTACGGCACCGGGCGCGCGCCGGGGTGCGAAGTCGACGAGTTCAAGACGCTGGTGCGCGAACTGCACCGCGCGGGGATCGAGGTGATCCTCGACGTCGTCTACAACCACAGTTGCGAGGGAAGCGAGCTGGGTCCCACGATGTCGCTTCGCGGGCTGGACAACACCGCCTACTACGCGCTGACCGGTCCGACCCACCAGCTCCGCCGCCACTACATGAACACGACCGGTTGCGGGAACGCGCTCGACCTGTCGAGCCCTCCGGCGCTCCGCCTGGTCATGGATTCGCTCCGCTACTGGGTCGAGATCATGCAGGTCGACGGTTTCCGTTTCGACCTGGCGTCCGTCCTGGCGCGTGAGGATGGCCGATACCGGATCTCGTCGTCCTTCTTCGACGCCGTCTCGCAGGATCCGGTGCTGTGCCGCGTCAAGCTGATCGCCGAGCCGTGGGATCTCGGTACCTACGAGGTGGGCAACTTCCCCGTCGACTGGAGCGAGTGGAACGGCCGTTTCCGGGATACGGTGCGGCGCTTCGTCAAGGGCGATCCCGGGCAGCTCCCGGATCTCGGTCGCCGCCTGACCGGGTCGGCCGATCTCTACGGCGACGACGGGCGCTCGGCCTTCAACAGCGTCAATTTCGTCACCTGCCACGACGGATTCACGCTTAACGACCTCGTTTCGTACAACGGGAAGCACAACGACGCCAACCTCGAAGGTAACCGCGACGGGACCGACGACAACGCATCATGGAACGGCGGCGCCGAGGGCGAGACCTCCGACGAAGGCGTGCTCGCCCTGCGGCGGCGGCTTGCGAAAAATCACGCCTGCTGCCTGATCCTGGCGGAGGGAACGCCGATGATCCTCTCCGGCGACGAATGCCTGCGGAGCCAGGCGGGGAACAACAACGCCTACTGCCAGGACAACCCGTCGGGCTGGTTCCGGTGGGAGGACGTGACACGCAACGCGGACTTCCTCGAATTCTTCCGGAAGCTGATCGCGCTCACCCGAAGATATCCGATCCTGCAACGCCGGAAGTTCCTGCTGGGGGCCGACCTCGATGCCGACGGAATTCCCGACATCGACTGGTTCGGACCCGATCTGGCTCGTCCGGCGTGGGGAGACCCCGAGGCGCGGACGCTCGCGTACCGCCTGGCGGGGAGCGAGGACGGCACGGGCGGGAATGCGTACCAGCTTTTCGTCATCCTGAATGCCGACTGGCGCGCGCAGTCGGTGCGATTGCCCGAACCGCCCGAAGGCGCGCAATGGCGGCGGGTGATCGATACGGCGCTGCCCGCCGGCGAGGATTTTGCGGAGGCGGGAGCCGAACTCCCGATCGATCCTCCCGGATCGTACATCGCTTCGCCGCGCTCGACCGTCGTGCTTGTGGCTCTCCCCGGCGGGATTTGACCCATGTCAAGGCAACGGATCCACCGGCGTGGGAAAACGGTGCATCGGGTCGTACTTGCTGCGAACAATCGACAAAGGGGTGACATGATGCGGAAGAACGGGTGGAAAGTCTGTTCGGTGCTCGCGGCCGGGATCCTGGCGCTGACGCTGCCGGCATTGTCTGCGCGGGCGAAGGCGACCGGGGTGAAAGGGGGCGCCGGGAAGGTGTCCGCCGCGGCGTGCTACGACTGCCACGACGAGGTCAAGGCGCTCAAGGAAGGAAGCAAACACGCGAAGCTTGCGTGCGAGACGTGCCACGACAAGCTGGCCGAGCACCTGGCCTCAAGCGACAGCAAGCCGGTCACGACCATCGACCAGAAGGTGTGCGGCGGCTGCCACAAGGACCAGTACGCGAGTTTCTTCAAGACCAACCACGAAGGGGCGGCGCGCAAGGAGAAGGGCGTTCCGGCCGGTCGCTCCCCGATGATGGACAAGCTGCTGGCGCCTTACGGCTTTACCTTCGAGCACAACGAACCGCGCGGGCACGCCTTCATGATAATCGACCAGTTCATCGTCGACCGTTTCGCCGGAGGCCGCTTCCAGCTCAAGAACGGGGCGTGGGGGATGGACCAGGCCGGCCGGACCTGGGACGTGCTGACCGACACGGGCAAGACGCTTCCCGAGACGGCGAAGGCGGGGAACCCGACCTGCATCCAGTGCAAGACCTCCGACCACCTGCTCAAGTGGAAATATCTCGGCGAGAAGGATCCCAAGGCTAAGTGGGACCGCACCTCCGACCCGGTCGCGGTCGCGAAGGACACCAACAACGTGGTCGGCTGCGTCCACTGCCACGACCCGCACGGCGCGAAGCCGCGCATCGTGCGCGACGCGCTGATCGAGGCGATTTCGGCCAAGGGCGCCAAGACGTTCGAGAAGAACGGCAAGACCGATCTTTCCGTCGTCTCTTTCCGCGACGGCTTCCGCAAGATCGGCGTGATGTCGAAAACCGATTCCCGGATGATGTGCGCCCAGTGCCACGTCGAGTACGCCTGCGGCGCCGGCACGCAGTTCAGCGACGGGAAGAAGGTTCCCTACGACGACGTCCGGACGAACTACTTCCCGCTCGAGGGTCCGCTCGGGCTCCTCGAGAAGTACCGGAAGCAGGACTTCTTCGACTTCAAGCACGCGGTGACGGGCGCGCGCCTGGTCAAGCTGCAGCACCCCGAGGCCGAGACCTACTCGGGGAGCGTCCACGACAAGGCGGGCGTCCAGTGCCACCAGTGCCACATGCCCAAGGTGAAGAAGGGCGGCAAGTCGTACACCGACCATGGCGTGGTGCGTCCCCGCAACCACGTGAAGGAATCGTGCTCGGGGTGCCATCCGAAGACGAGCGTTGAATCGAAGCTGTACCAGATCGAGGGGACGCAGAACTACATCCGCGGCAAGATGCGCAAATCGGAATACTGGCTCGGCCAGCTGATCGATACCTACGTGGCGGCCAAGCGGGCCGGCGTGGCCGAGGAAACACTCGCAAAGGCGCGGCTCAAGCACGAAGAGGCGCACGTCCTGTGGGAGTGGTGGACCGCCGAGAACAGCGACGGCTTCCACAACCCCGAACTCGCGCGCGAATCGCTGGCGCAGTCGATCAGCGCCTCGAAGGAAGCCGTCAAGTTGCTGAACGAAGCGATAGACGCAAAAAAGTAGCTCCGGGCTTCCGATTGGAGATAATGGATGCGGGGGCGGTCCTTGCCGCTCCCGCATCCGTTTATGGGGGAGCGCGACAATGCTGATTCCGTTCCGGGGGAGGACCCCGAAGATCCACCCGTCCGTCTACATCGCCGAGGGCGCCGTCCTGATCGGCGACGTCGAGGTGGGCGAGGAGGGGAGCATCTGGTTCAACACCGTCATCCGGGCCGACATCAACTACATCAAGATCGGGCGGCGCAGCAACGTG
>JANXQJ010000044.1 GCA_025356865.1 Deltaproteobacteria bacterium
ATTGTACAGGAGCAATTCCTGATAAGTTGCATAATTCGCATTCCACCCGGAATCGTTATTTAGGGATGGGTCACGCAGGACGACCGCCTGTTGTAGAATCAGGGCTGTGCCCAACGCGACCGGAACCAGAAAACGTCTTGCCGACCTCGGTGCGGTCGCCTCGGGGCTTGCCCACGAGATCCGCAATCCGCTGAACTCCCTTTATATCAACAGCCAGTTGCTGGCCGAGATGATCCAGTCGCTCCCGGATTCGCTCGGGGAGCGGCGAGAGGAGATGCTCTCGCTGGCGCGCACCGACATGAAGGTGACGCAGCGGCTGAACGACCTGCTCACCGAGTTCCTGAGGTTCGCCCGCCCGGCCGCGAAAGAGCTTGTGGTGGCCGACCTCAACCGGATCGTGGCCGATACGCTGCGATTCCTCGAGGTCGATTTCGGTCGTCGTGGCGTCGTTTTCTCGGTGCGCCTTCATCCTGGGCCGCTGCAGGTCTTCGCGGACGACAAGCAGCTCAAGCAGGCGCTGATGAACGTGCTGCTGAATGCCGAGGAGGCGTCGGACAAGCACCCGCCCCGCATCGCGGTCGAGACCGGGATCCGGCGCGGGCGCCCCTGGGTGCGCGTTTCCGACAACGGACGCGGCATCCCGGCCGCTGATCGGAGGCAGATATTCAAGCTCTTCTTCACGACGCGCCGAAGCGGCAGCGGCCTCGGGTTGCCCATCGTCCGGCAGATCGTCCGCGATCACGGCGGGCGGATCACCGTGCGAAGCCGGGAAGGGGCCGGCACCGCCCTCACCTTCTCCCTGCCCTCCGAGGAGACGTTCAAGACGGCTACGTCGCATGCCGCGGGGAAGACGTTGCTGCCGGAGCGGGTGAAATGACGGAGCGGACGCCGGCCCGGATCTTCGTCTTCGACGACGACGCCGACAGCCTCGGCAGCGTCGTGGCCGCGCTTCGGCGTGACGGCTACGACGTTCACCCGTTCGTCGATCCGGCCGAGGGACTGGCGAGACTGGCGGCGGAAGGCGCCGACGTCGTACTGACCGACCTCCGGATGCCGGGGCTGACCGGCATGGACGTGATCCGCCGCCTGGCCTCCGACAACAGCGGCGTCCCGGTCGTCGTGATGACGGCCTACGGTTCGGTCGAGAGCGCGGTCGAGGCCGTCCGGGCGGGTGCCTCCGACTTCCTGATGAAGCCCATCGAGATCCCGCGCCTTCGCGCGGCGGTTTTCAAGGCCGTCAAGGAACGGTCGATGCGGAAGGAGATCGTACGGTTGCGTGAGCAGGTGGGCGCGTCCGGCGATATCGAGGGGATCGTCGGCAGTTCCCGGGCGATGGAAGACGTATTGCGAAGGATACGCCTCGTCGCGCCCACGCGGATGAACGTGCTGATCCAGGGTGAAAGCGGCACGGGCAAGGAACTGGTCGCCCGGGCGATCCACCGGCTGAGTCCCCGCGACGGACACTCGTTCCTTCCCATGAATTGCGCCGCCATCCCCGAGACGCTGCTGGAATCCGAACTGTTCGGCTACGAGAAGGGCGCTTTCACGGGGGCGACCGCGACCCGCCAGGGGAAGATGGAACATGCCGAGGGGGGCACGCTCTTCCTCGACGAGGTCGGCGAGATTCCGCCGGCCGTCCAGGCCAAGCTGCTGCGGGCGATCGACCGGAAGGAATTCTCGCCGGTCGGCGGCTCCCGCGTGATCCGGGTCGACGTCCGGATCCTCGCGGCGACCAATCGGGATCTTGCCGCGCGCGTGGCCGAGGGGCAGTTCCGCGAAGACCTGTACTACCGGCTCAACGTCTTTCCGATCCTGGTGCCGCCGCTGCGCGACAGGCGGGAGGATATCCCGAAACTCGCCGAAGCCCTGATGGTCGAGGTCGCCTCCGACAACGGTTTTCCCGCGAAGCGGCTCTCGCCCGCGGCAATGAAGGTGCTCCTTTCGTGCCGCTGGCCGGGCAATGTCCGCCAGATGAGAAACGCGCTCGAGACGGCGTCGCTCATCGCACCCGGCGAGTGGATCGAACCCGATGCGCTGCCGGCGGAAGTGATCGAAGGCATTCTCCCCCCGACGTCGGCGGTTCCGATTCCCCTCCCCGGGCCCCAGACGATGGAGGAGGCCGAGCGCGACGCGATCCGGGCGGCTCTCGAGAAGACGGGAGGCAACAAGACGCAGGCGGCGAAACTGCTCGGCATCGGCTTGCGAACACTGCACCGGAAACTCAAGTAGTCCCGCCCCTCGGAGGAAAAGAGCAACGAATTCCTCACCCTTCCGGCACGGCCCCCCGGCGCTTACAATAAAACAGGTTCGAATCAATAACCGCTTGTCCTGAACAAGTTGGACAGGCCCCAAAGCCGGTGGCCGCAAATGCCTTACCCGCCCGTCGTTCCAGGTCGTTCCCCGTCGTCCCGCCGTTTCGGCCTCCGCAGGGTTGCGCTCGTCCTGCTCGGCGTGTTGCTTGCGGCCACGCTCGTCTGCGTCCGCTTCAACCTCAAATGGCACTTCGCGGGGCTCTTCCTGCTCGAAGGGAAGGGGTGGCGTCTCCTCGAAGTGAAAGATGATCTCCACCTGGGCGAAGGGAGCCGGCTCCTTGCGGGCCTCGACTTCGGCCCGATCCGGAGGAAGGTCTACGAGAAGTATTCCCCCGAAAAACTGATCCCGTCGCTGGAACTCGAATGGGACGCGTCGGACGGCGGGGGATACGTGACTTCCCGCTTCCCCGGCGGCCGGAAGCTGATGACCAGCTTCGGCCGCTTCCTCGACGACGGGGGCGAAGAGACGAAGGGGCTTTTCGTCGGCGGCGGTCTGCCCGGATCGGTCATGGAAGACAACACCGTCAAACTGAGCGAGACCGGGATGGCATTCTTCAACGGCCGGCGGTGGGTCCACATCTGGTGCAGTTCCAACGAGGCGATCTGTTCCTCCCACGATGTCAAGAAACTGATCTACCCGTCCGACTGGCGTTTCCTCGGCAGCGAGGTGATCCAGAACGGGCCCCGGCGCGTCGTGCTTTCCAGTTCCCACGAGGCACTGGTCGACGGCGAGCCTATCCTCATCGAGCGTTTCGCCTATTTCCACTCGGGGGAGACGTTCTTCCGGCTGGGGATCAAGATCACCAACACCGGCACCCGGGGGGTGTCCGTCGTCTACCTCTACGGGGACGAACCGTGGCTGGGGGATTACGGCAGTTCGGCGGGAAACGTGGGGTGGACACGCGACGGGCTGGTCCTGCGGGCATCGCTGGTCGATACGCGCAGGCACCGTTTTGCCGGGATGTTCGACTGCGGCAACCCGCTGGTCAGTCCGAGGCGCGATTTTACGCTGGCCGCCAACTTCATCGAATGGCTGGGGACGAACACCCCGGAGGATGTCTATTTCGGAAACGGCGCCGGGTACGACGCGACTGAAATCGCCGAAGGGACGCCCCTGGCGAGCGCCACGCGATTCATCGGCCTGCAATGGGGTCCGAGGAAACTGGAACCGGGAGCGGAAACGGTGATCTTCATCGCGGTCGGGATGGCCTCGGTCGACCCGGGAACGGGTCTTCCGGTGAAGCCGGATGTCCCGCTTTATTCCTCGATCGACTGAGCAGGCCGACGCGCCGTGCCATAACGGCGCGGTCGCGAGGCCTGTTTGGCGCGGTTTGCCCGGCACGTTTTCCTAAACCCCGTCACGCAATCAACCAATCACGCGATAAACAAGCGAATATTCACAGGCGGCGGCGCTCCCTGTTCGGGCACAAAAGTTGTAAACACTATGCCCGGAGGGTTCGAATGGCGCGCAGGGTTGTGGTCATAACGGACGCGCAGTCCGACGATTTCGGCATCATCGGGCCGCTGCTGGGCGCGCTGTCCGACGCGGGCGCGTCCCCCGAACTGTTTACCGACAGCGATGCGGGGCTCACCATGGCGGCGGGGGGCCTGGCCGACCTGGTCGTGATCGACCTCGATGCGCCCTCGCTCGGGGGGATCGACGGAATGATGAAGATCGGCCGGGTCGCTGCCCGTACCCCGGTGCTGCTGCTGGCCGGCGAAAACAGCCGGGCGCGCCGAATGTGGGCGGTCGAGGTGGGTGTCGTCGGCTACGTGACCAAGCCGGTCGACGGGAAGACGCTGGCCCGGTTCATCGAGAAGGTGCTCAAGGGATTCTAGGAAGACGAAGGAGATACGCAAGATCACTCACGAAGGAAAAAGGAGCTACTGCAATGGCAAAGATCATCGGAATCGACCTGGGCACGACCAACTCGGTCGTGGCGGTCATGGAAGGCGGCGAGCCCAAGATCATCATCAATGAGGAGGGTGCCCGCCTCACGCCGTCGGTCGTCGGATTCGGCAAGAACGGCGAAACGCTCGTCGGGCAGGTCGCCAAGCGACAGGCCGTGCTCAATCCCGAAAACACCGTGTTCTCGAT
>JANXQJ010000088.1 GCA_025356865.1 Deltaproteobacteria bacterium
GTGTTGCGTCGCGCGCCCAATGGCGTGAGCCGCCCGTACCCGTTGCGTTCTCGATGGCAACAAGCAGGTGCTGGGGGAGTCGGGGTCTGATCGCGGAGGCGGGCTGAGGGAAGCGGGGTACCGCCGCGCATTGGGCCATGCGGCGGGGGCCATGGTAGGTGAAACGCGACGGTCGCGTCTCGTACACGCGGCCGCCGCTCAGGAGCCCACCGCTACACAGCATTACCAACACGTAGACGGCGGGTCCGTCGAATGGATCCATGCCACAACTCCCGCCCATTTGCACGTCGTCCGTTCATTACCGCCAGCTATCGCGCGTCGCCCGATGGGCAGCTGCGGCCGAGCATGCCGGAGCAATGCCTTCAGGGCACGGCCTGCGATGGCTCTTGCTGCCGCATCCGATTGCATCACTGGCGGTCACGCAAGACCGGCCCTGAATTTCCGCTGCTCGTGGTGGAGTGCGAGACGCACGGGATCGCGTTCACCGTCTATCCGCTGGGCCACGTGCCGTACGGACGAGCCGCGGTCGTTCCCGTCGACCTCGAGGGCCAGCTGCTGCGCGCGGCTGAGGGCGCAGGGGCCTGGGAGCAGACGATCATGGGCGCCGCGCAGGACGCAGCCGAGGGGCGGGCGTGGCCGCGCGTTGGCAGCGACCCGTCGAGCCCGGCGGGGTCGTGGCGCACGCAGGGGCGCCGGATCACGCAGGCGGCGGAGATCCTCGGACTGACCGGGTCGCAGGCCAGCCCGTTGGTCGGGCCGTTCGGAGTCTCGGCGCTCGGGCACCGGGAATCCATTGCGGCGTTCGGCGAGGCGACCGGGTATCGAAGCCGTGGCGCTGCGGTGTGCCTGCTGGTTGGCGAAGTCGAGCGCGCATCGTGGTCGCAGCTGGACCTGATCTTGTTGGCGGGGGTTGCCGTCGGGCGGTGGGGCAAGCCGTGGCGATGGGACGGCGCAAGCAGACGGCTTGGGCAGGTGGAGGCGCGGGCACGGTCGCCGTAGAGCGCCCGAAGGCAATCTCCCACAAGTTCGCGACAGTGTTTCAGGTCGGAAAACGCGCTACCAGCGTCCTTGTTACGCAAACGCATAGGTATCGCGATGACCGAGATCGAATTGCCGAAGGTACCGACGGAGATTTCCGCTGAAGCATTGTTCAGGCACAGGATCGTGGCGGCCGTGCTTGCGCTGCAGCTGCTGGGCCACAAGCGCGCGTCAGCCGTGTCGATTACGGTGCAGTGTGTTCACGTCACCGAGACGGGTGCCGTCCGGCCCGTCAGCGCTCGCACATTGTATCGATGGTTGGCGACGTACGCGAAGGGTGGTGTTGCCGCTCTCGAGCCCGGGACTCGGCAGTTCAAGACGACGGCGTTGCCCGATTGCCTTGTGGCATTCCTTCGCAAAGAGAAGACGGACGACCCGAATGCCAGCATTCCGGAGATCCTGCGCCGCGCCCGGGAAAAGGAGATCATTGCATCGGCTCAGCGCGTACACAGAGCCACTGCTTGGAGGGTGGCTGGACGGCTCGGCCTGCCGCTGACGAGCAGGAGTGCGAAGGCGCTGACGGACATGCGGCGCTTCGCGTATCCGCACCGCATGCGAATGGTGCTGGTCGATGGCAAGCACTTCCGGGCCGGCGTCGCGCAGCTCAAACGCCTCGTGTTCTTTTTCATCGACGACTGCACGCGCCGAGTCATCGGCCTGGTCGTGGGGGCGAGCGAGAACTCCACGCTGCTGCTGCGTGGCCTGTTCGAGGTGATCCGGCAGGTCGGCAAGATGGATGTGCTCTACTTCGATCGGGGCCCCGGCTTCATCGCCAATGACACGCACGCGGTGTGCGTGCGGCTCGACATCTGCTTCATCCACGGGCGCGAGCGATATCCCGAGGGGCATGGAAAGGTCGAGGCCTTCAACAAGACCGCGAAGCACGACGTGTTGCGGGGCCTGACTCGCGCGGACGTCGATCCCGACTTCGGCTCGCTGGAGCTTCGACTGCGGCACTACGTCGAGCACCAATACAACGTTCGGCCCCACGAATCGCTCAACGGCCAGACCCCGCTGCAACGTTGGAATGCCGATGAGCGCGAGCTGGTCTTCCCTCGCGACCACGACGAGTTGCGGAGCCGATTCGTTCTGACGGAATCGCGCCGCGTGTCTGCAGACAACATCGTGTCGGTCGATGGCGCCCACTACGAGGCGCCCATCGGCCACGCCCGCAAGTCGATCCCCGTCGAGCGTCACCTGCTCACGCATACGGTGTGGATCGTACATGAGGGCAGACTGGTGCAACTGCACCCTGTGGACCTCGCGCATAACGCCGAAGATCGGCGTGCCCGCTCCGACAAGACAGATCACGAGGCCAGCGAGCCTTCCCAGACGGCTGCCGGCATGGCCTTCGACAGGGACTTCGGCCCTGCCCCCGTTGCGCAATCTCCAACGCCACCGCGCCCCCGCAAGTCCAGAAAGGATATCCCATGACTACTGGTTTCAAGGCCTGCTTCGGCTGCCATTCCACGCCGTTCACCCGCGAGATCGGCAACGATCAACTCCACGACTTCAGCTTCTTCCACGAGGCACGCGACAACACCATGCGCGCTATCGAAAAGCGCATGAGCGCGGCCATCATCTCCGCCGCCGGCTCCGGCAAGTCCACCGTCGTTCGCGCCGTCATGGGCCGCTTGCCCGAGGCGCGCTACCTCACGCACTACGTCAAGTGCACCGATGTCGGCAAGCGCGACATGTGCCGGGAGATCGCCTGCGTCTGCAGCGTGCAGAGTTCCGGAGCCTTCCCCATCCTGCTGCGCAGAATCCAGGACAAGTTTGAGTCTTGCCTGACCGAGTCCGGCCGCCGCCCCGTGCTCTTCCTCGACGAAGCCCATGATCTCAAGCCCGATGTGCTCTCCATGCTCCGCGTACTCACCAACTTTCAGATGGATAGCAAGCTCGTTCTGAGCGTCGTGCTCGCGGGTCAGCCTCCTCTGGCGAGACTGCTTTCGCAGGACGCGCAGGAAGCCATCGCCCGCCGCATCATCCACTATTCCACATTGCGCCCGCTGTCTCGCGATGAAACCGCAAAGTACGTCGAGTACCGGATGGGCATCGCTGGCGCCAGACAATCTCCCTTCGATGAGGCCTCACTCGATGCCATCTACGAGATCGCCCGCGGCAACCTTCGCATCACCGACAACCTCGCCCTCACGGCGCTGGAACTCGCCGCCGCCGCCAAACTCAAGGTCGTCAGCGCCCAACACATCGCCGCTGCCCGAAGAGTCCAATGGCCGTCGTGAGCATCGCCAAGCCGGAGGCGGGCCTGCCCACCTGCCGCGCCTGCGCCATCGACCCGGGCGCCGATGACGGCGCAGCCCGCTGGCGCATCGACCAGATCTGGGGCGACGGCGTCGGAATCCTCGGCGGCCCGCCCAAGTGCGCCAAGAGCTGGTTCGGGCTCGACATGGCAGTCAGCCTGGCATCATCCACGCCCCTGCTCGGTCAATTCGCCGTCCACGACCCGGGTCCTACACTCATCTATCTCGCGGAAGATGCCTTGCCTCAGGTGCGCTCCCGAATCGATGGAATCTGCAAGCATCGCCACCTCGACATCTCCTCGCTCGACCTGCACGTCATCACCGCTCCCGTCGTGCGCCTCGACCAGGATGCGGACCAGAAACGATTGAGCACTACCGTCGAGTGTATACGCCCGAAGCTCTTGCTGCTCGACCCGCTCGTGCGCCTGCACCGCCTCGACGAAAACAGCTCCCAGGATATCTCCGCCCTGCTCGGCTTTCTTCGCGAGCTGCAACGACGATGCGACGTTGCCATCGTCGTCGTTCACCACATGCGCAAGGCCGTTCGCTCCCAGCTCGGCCAGGCCCTGCGCGGCTCCGGAGACCTTCACGCCTGGAATGATCACGGCGCCTATCTCACCCGCACCGGACCCGGTGGCAATTGCATCCGGCTCACCCTCGAACACCGCGCTGCTCCCAGCATCGAGCCCATCGAGCTGCGTCTCGCCTCTCATCCCGACGGCTCCGCGACTCACCTTGAAGTCGTCGGCCCCGCTTCCGACCACAACAACGGCGACGATGGCGACCCTGCTCCCGGCGCGCCTTCCCTGCACGACCGCGTGCTGGCCGTCCTCAAGCGCGCCTCCTGCCCCATGTCTCGATCCCAACTGCGCCAGACTCTGCGAATCAACAACAACCGCCTCGGCGAGGCCATCGACTCGCTCCAAAAACAAGGTCGCATTCGCCGCGACGATTCCGGGCTATCAGCCACGACCTGAGCCGCCCTCGCGTATCGCGTATCGCGTTCCGGCGCCCCCAGGGATCACCCGATACGATACGGCTCGCCCTCCGCTCCCGTTCGGCTCGGACGCCGCACGGCAGCGTCACTTCGCGCCAATCGCCTGCTGCTCATCTCCACCGCGCCATCGCGCCAGAGGGCCGGGCGGCGTCGAGCACGCGCCGCCTCGCGATGCCCATTGCTCGGGCCGCGTGCACGGCGGCGCGCACCGGGATCACCCCCCACGCAACCCGTGCCATCGAGTACGCAACGGGCCGTGTCCCTGGGCGCGCAACGCAACA
>JANXQJ010000161.1 GCA_025356865.1 Deltaproteobacteria bacterium
CTGGATCCCGAGGCGCTCGATCGCGGCCATGGCCTGGAGCATGCCCGGGACAATGTATTTTTCGCGCCCTTTTTCCATTCCCGGCAGCGCGAGTCGTTGCGCTTCGGTCAGGGAGCAGAGTCGATCCATCCATCGTCTCACGGAATCGGGTTTCATGACGTAGCCGTCGATCCGTTCGGGGCGATACGTCTTCATCCGTTGGTCGAGCGCCGCAAGCGTCGTGAAACTGCCGGCTGTTCCGACCATCCGCCGGATTCCGCGAAGGGGAAGCGATGCCGTGCCGCTGGCGATCCGTTCGGCGAAGTAGTGCCTCATGGAGTCAATCTGCCAGGGTTCGGGCGGATCGGATGGGTTGAAGGTTTCCCACGTCACCACCACCCCGATCGGAAGACTGACGGATTGACCGGGTCCCGGTCCTACGGCGAACTCGGTGCTCCCCCCCCCGATGTCCATCAGGACGACGCCTTTGGCCGAACCTGCGCCCTGGATCATGCCCGACCATGCGAGACGGGCTTCCTCGTCCGCCGAGATGATCTCGACGCGGATACCGGCGTCGCCGGCTGCCGTCAGGAACCGGTCGGAATTGGATGCCTGGCGAAGGCCTGCGGTGGCGCAGGCCCGATATTGCTGGACGTCAAACCGCTCCATTTCTACCCGGAAAGCGTGGAGCGCCTCGATGGAATCCTGGAATTCGGGTTCGCCGATCAAGCCGGTCGCGGGAAGCGACTTCCCCATGGCCGTGATTCGCCTGATGCGGGAAACGGGGCGAAGGCCGTTAGCATCGCGGGTGGCCACGAGCATCCGGATGGTATTGGTCCCGATATCGATGGCTGCAACGTTTCCCAAGAAAACGGCTCCGGATCAGGCGGCAGAGGGGTACAAGGTTTTGTCGTCGTGGTCGAGGTCATCCTCTTCGAGCACCCCGATGATGCTGGCGCTGAGCAGGTAGGCGGCTGCGAAAAGGTATGCCACGATTATAAAGCCGACGATGCTGAACAAGGAACCGTAAATAATGCTCAGCTTGCTGAACTTGGCCACGTAGAAGATGACTCCGTGTTTTATCAGGACGGCGAAGGCGGTAAAAAGGAATGCTCCGGCGATTGCGCTTTTCAACCTGATTCCGCCGGGCGACAGGTAACGGTAGCTGGTCATCCCCCCGAAGAAAATCAGTGCCGGCAGCACAAGCCAGGAAACCAGGTCGTGAATGAGCAGGATGATGGCGTCGAGTTGGGCGGGGAGCTGGCTCGACAGAAAAGCGACCCCGCGCCAGATTGTAGGTGTCACGATGGCGCCCCCGGTCAGGACGGTAAGCGTGAATACGAGTGCGACGTGAAAAAGGGCGCTGCGTCCGAGGTGCTGCTCTCCGGGAATGCCGAGCATGACCGATAGCGATTTGTGGACGGCATCGGTGGCTGAAAACGACGTGAAACACAGCAGAGCCGTCCCCACGAACCCGAATGTGGCACCGGACTGGAGCAGTTCCCGCAGGTTGGGTACGAGCACCTGGGCACCGTACGGGAAGGTTTCGGAGAGCAGAATTGACAACTGGGAATACGGGAGTTCGTTTTTGCCGATGACCAGGGCGGTGGCCGCGAAAACGAGAAACAGGACCGGAATCGAGGAGAGGAGCAGGTTGAACGCGACGGCGGCGCTGTAAACCAACCCGTTGCTGCCGAAAAAATGCGTGGTTCCTCTCCAGCATGCCTTGGCGAACCGAAGCGAAAAACGGCTCATCGTTCCTTGTAGACGATTCGAACAGGGGACCCTTCGAAGCCGAAACGGTCCCGGATCTGATTCAGAAGGTAGCGGGTGAAGGCCTCGGGAACCCCTTTCCGGTTCTTGACGAACACGGCGAAGGTCGGCGGCTTTACGCTGACCTGTGTGATATAGAAGGCCCTGTTCCGGCCCTGCTTGGAAGGAATGGGAACGCTGTACAGGAAGGTCTGCGCCATCCGGTTGAGAATGCCGGTCGGGACACGCCGGGAAAAGTTGTCTGCGCCAAGCGCGATCTGGCGGAACAGATTGCCCATCCCTTTCTTGTCCTGAGCCGAAATGGGGACGATCGAAGCGAAAGTCGCGTATTCGAGCCCTTCCTGGATCGTCTTCATCCCGGCTTTCCGAACCTCTTCGGTCGTCCACTGGTCGCTCTTGTTTGCGGCGACGACTACGGCGCGGTCTTCGTCGAGGACGTACCTGAGCACCTGCCGGTCCTGGTGGCTCATTCCCTGGGGGCCGTCGATCATGAGAACGGCCAGGTCGCATCGCTTGATCGAATCGAGACTCTTGATGATGGAATACTTTTCGAGCACCGAGTCGGTTTTCCGCTTGGCCCGGATGCCGGCCGTGTCGATGAACACGAATTTCTTGCCGCCGAATTCGATCGAGACGTCGATCGCATCGCGCGTCGTTCCGGGGATTTCGGACGCGATGACCCGTTCGTATCCGGCGAGTGCGTTGATCAGTGTGGATTTGCCGACATTGGGCCGCCCGACAACGGCGATGCGGGGAACATCATCGGGTTCTTCCGTGCCGGTCGATTCTTCGGGGACGAGTTTGGCGATCGCATCGAGGAGGTCGTCGACGCCGATTCCGTGCTCGGCCGAAACCGAGAACAGATGATCGACTCCGATCTGGTGAAACTCCCGGTAACCCGATGCGCCCACTTTCGTGTCGATCTTGTTCGCGACCAGGAAAAATGTTTTCGCCCGTTCCCGGAGCATCTTGGCTATTTCGCGGTCGAGCGGCAGAAGGCCGTCGCGCGCGTCGACCATGAAAACAACCAGGTCGGACTCGAAGATTGCCCGAAGGACCTGTCCCCGTATCTTGGGGAGCAGGTCTTCGGCTTCTCCGCCGAATGTGAAGCCACCCGTGTCGATCAGGTCGAAGCGTTTGCCGTAATATTCGACAGGAAGAGCGACCGGATCACGCGTGACCCCCGGTTCGTCAAAGGTAATGGCGCGTCGTTTGCCTGTAATCTTGTTGAAAAGCGTGGACTTGCCCACGTTCGGGCGTCCGACGAGTGCGACGGTGAAGTGTGAACTAGACATATCCGAGCCGCTCCAGGTGGGTTTCACTGCGGGTCCAGTCGCGCTCGACCTTGACGAACAATTCGAGGAAAACGCGCTCGCCCGTTTCCTTCTCCAGTTCGATGCGGGCGGCGGTCCCGATATCCTTCAGCATTGACCCGCCCTTGCCGATCACGATCCCCTTTTGCGAGTCGCGCTCGACGCAGATCTCGGCCCGGATCCGGGTAATCTTGTTTTCGGTGTCTTCCTTGTATTCCTCGATGGTTACCGCGATGCTGTAGGGAAGTTCGTTCGAAAGCTTGTGGAACAGTTTTTCCCGGATGATCTCCTTCGCGATGAAGCGCATCGGGAGGTCGGTCAGGTCGTCGGCTGAATAGTAGAGGGGGCCTTCCGGGAGCCGTGTGAACAGCGTTTCGACGAGATGGTCAACTCCCCGCCCGGATTGGGCTGAAATCGGAAAGACCTCTTTGTATATTCCGCTGTCCATCGCTTCCTGCAACCGTTTCAGGATCGTTTCTTCGGGCATTCGGTCGCACTTGTTGAGTACGAGCATCCGGGGGACAGTCACGTTTTCGATGATGCCGCGAACCATCTTCTCTTCCTCGCCTTCCCTCGGTGACCGGTCGTCGACCAGGTGAAGCACGATGTCGGACTCGAGCGCGATCCGCTCGGCCGTCCGGACCATGTAGGCGTTGAGTGCCTTTTTGGGTTTGTGGATCCCGGGGCTGTCGAGAAAGATGATCTGCCCGCGGTCGTCGGTGTGGATGCCCGCGACCCGGTCGCGTGTGGTCTGGGGCTTGGGAGTTACGATGGCGATCCTTTGCCCGAGGATGCGATTGAGCAGCGTGGATTTCCCGACGTTTGGGCGTCCGAGCAGCGCAACGAATCCGGAAACTTTTCCGGTGGTCATTTCTGTCCCTCTTTCTTTTCGAGCCGCGCCAGCAGTTCGGCTGCGGCGTTCATCTCGGCTTCTTTCTTGGATGATCCGACGGCCTCGGAACACAACCCGCAGGCTGTGGCCTCGATCCGGAAGGTCCTGGAGTGCGGCGGCCCTGATTCGCCGAGAAGCCGGTATTCGGGCAGCGGATTGCGATCTGCCTGGCAATGTTCCTGAAGCCGGGTCTTGGCATCGAAACGCGCAGCGAGATCGATGACGCCCATATCGGAGAGCAGGTGCTCGCGAACAAAACTTCGGGCCGCGAGGAACCCCCCGTCGAGGAAGATCGCGCCCGTAATGGCCTCGACGACGTCGGCTACCATCTTGGGCGTGACCCCGCCCCCTTTCGAGCGAACGGAGCGGTCGGTCCTCATGGTTTCCGGAAGCCCGATGCGGACTCCCAGCTCGTAAAGGTTCCGGTTGTTGATCAGCGAAGACCGTGCGCGGGTCAACTCGCCTTCCCCGGCAGCAGGGAAAAGCGTGTAGACCTCTTCGGCGACGCAGAGGTTGAGCACGGAATCTCCGAGAAACTCGAGTCGCTGGTAGGACAACGAGGCGGAATCGACCGAAAGCGACGACGCATGCCGAAGCGCCTGCGCGAGAAGTTGCTCTCCCTTGAAACGATACCCTATTTTCTCTTCGAGGTCACGCATGGGGCACCTCGAGCCGGCCGAAGAGGCGTTGGCCTGAAGTGGATTCGATCCGGACACTGACCATCCGGCAGAGCATTTCCGGGTTGCCGATGAATTGCGCATCGACGCCGTATTCGGTCACGCCGGATACCGTGCCTTCGTCCGGATTGGATCGTTGCACGAGCACATCCAGCAGTCGGCCTGTCAGCCGTTCGAGGAAACCGGATCGGAGGCGCAGGTCAAGATCGGTCATCGCGGACACCCGTTCTTTTTTAAGGACGGAAGAAATGTCGTCGCGCCACAGGGCGCTTTCCGTACCCGGTCGCGCAGAATACGGGAAAACGTGAAGATAGTCGATGCCTGCTGCGTCGACGACCGCGAGGGTTGCCTCGAAATCGTCCCGGGATTCACCGGGGAAGCCGACGAGCACGTCGGCCCCGATTCGTATCCCGGATGCGGCCTCCTTTGCGGCAGCGACTGCATCGAGAAACTGAGATGAGGCGTAAGGACGGCGCATTCTTGTGAGGACGGGATCGGAACCGCTCTGCATCGGGATGTGCAGGTGCGGGCAGAGTCGATCCGTTTCGCTGAAAATGGAGAGGAGCGACGGTGTCAACTCGAGCGGCTCTATCGAACCGAGCCGGAAACGGGGCTTCGTCGTTTCCTTGAGGAGGCGTCGCACCAGGGACGCAAGCCCGTCGGTTTCATTCCGCTCGATTCCGTACCGCCCGATGTGGATTCCCGTGAGCAGGAATTCCGTGGCGCCGTCTTTTTCCGAGGCGATCGCGCGGGATACGATTTCATCCCCGGAGACGGATCGGTGGCTACCCCTGGCGAGCGGTACGATGCAATAGGCGCAACGACTGTCGCATCCGTCCTGGATCTTGAGGAAGGTGCGCTTGTGCCCGAGTATCCGGTCGGCCCGATAATCGGATATCGGGCCGCCGTGTTCGTCGCCGTTCGTCAATCGCTTGAGCAGCGGGGTGAGTTCCGTATCGGTTTTTGAAAGCCAGTGATCGACTTCGGGCAGCCCTGCGCGTACGGATTCGCTCGCCGTTGCCGGGAAACAGCCGGACATGATCAGGACCGCGTCGGGATTATCGCGCCTGGCGCGCCGGGCAAGCGCCCGGTTGTCCCGGTCGGCGCGATGGGTCACGGTGCAGCCGTTGATGAACAGCACATCCGCCGGTTCTCCGTTGGGAACCACCTCGAATCCGGCCGCGGCAGCATTGCGAATGATACCGGCGGAATCGGCGAAACTTGCCTTGCAGCCGACGGTCAGGACGGTCAGTCGCTTGCGCATGTGATCCAGCCGCCTCCGAGAACTTCGTCGCCATCGTACAGGACCAGCGCCTGGCCGGGTGCGACGCTGCGCTGCGGTTCGTCGAAACGGACAATCAGCCGGGTCCCGGATGGGTCGGCATGCACTGTCGCCTTTGCTCCCGGGTGCCGGTAACGTATCCGGGCGGTCGCTCGAAATTCGGCTGCGGGTGCGCGACCCGAGACGAAAGAAGGCGAGTCTACGATTGCGGATCCGGAAAACGTGTCGGTTTTCCTCCCCAGCACGATTTGGTTTGCGGCCGCGTCGATCCGCAGGACGTACAGCGGTTCCTCGGCCGAAACGCCCAGCCCTTTCCGCTGCCCCACGGTGTAATGGATCACGCCTCGATGCCGTCCGATCACTTTCCCGCCAGGGTCCACGAAATCGCCATCCGGCGTTTCTATCCCGTTCCGAATCAGGAAACTCGAATACGAGCCGTCTGGCACGAAACAGATGTCCTGACTTTCTTCTTTTTGCGAAACGGGGAGAGCTGCTTCGGCAGCGACCGTGCGGACCTGCTCCTTGGTCATTTCGCCGACGGGGAAAAGGATCCGCGACAGGCGGGTCGAGTCGAGGGAGAAGAGAAAATAGGACTGGTCCTTTTTCTTGTGAGGGGATGCGAACAGGCGGTAGCCGTTTTGCCCACCCTTGATGACGGCGTAGTGCCCCGTGGCGATCGTTTCGGCCCCAAGTTCGTGGGCTTTCCGCATCAGGGCGCCGAATTTGAGTTGCTCGTTGCAGCGTGCGCAGGGGTTCGGGGTACGACCGCAGGCGTATTCGCGGATGAACGGATCAATGACCTTATCGCGAAAGATATCCTTCATGTTCAAGACGTAGAATGGGATGCCGAGCGCGTCGCAAACGCGTCGTGCATCCATCCGGTCATCGAACGAGCAGCATTTCCCGGGCAGGTCGCCCTGCGCCCCGAAAAGGTCCATAGTGACCCCCACGACGTCCCAACCGTCGCGTTTCAGCATCAGGGCGGCGACCGAGGAATCGACCCCCCCGCTCATGGCTGCGAGGATGCGCCCTCTGGGCATCAAACCTTGGGGTGCCACAGGGGAGACATCGCCCGGAGTTTATCCACGACCGAAACGATCGACTCGACTGCGTAATCGACCTCTTCCGCCGTATTGCCGTAACCGAGACTGAACCGGAGCGCCCCCTGGGCATCGGTGGGGTCGACGCCCATCGCGGACAGGACGGGAGACGGTTCCATCGAGCCGGACGAGCAGGCCGAACCGGACGAACAGGCGATTCCGGCCATGTCGAGGTTCAGGAGGAGCGCCTCGCCTTCGACGAACCGGAACGAGATATTGACGGTATTGGGAAGACGCATTGCCGATGGCGGCCCGTTGAGAACAAGGTCCGGAATTCGCTTGAAGAGTGTCTGTTCCAGGCGGTCCCTCAATGCACGGACCTCGTCGACTTCGGCGGCCATCTCCTTGCCGAGGATCTCGAAAGCCTTTCCGAGCGCGACGACGCCGACGACATTCTCGGTGCCCCCACGCCTTCCCTGCTCCTGGTGCCCCCCGTGGAGAAGTCGTTCGAACTCGATCCCCTTCCGGACGATCAGTCCCCCTGCTCCCTTGAGCGCGTTGATCTTGTGCCCGGAGAAGGTCAGCATGTCGACCGGCAGCGTCGACATATCGATTGGAATCTTGCCCACCGCCTGAACCGCATCGGTGTGCATGAGGACACCGGCATTCCGGACAAGGGCGCCTATTTCGGATAGCGGCATGACCGCTCCGGTCTCATTGTTCGCGTACATGATCGAAACCAGGATCGTATCCGGCGCCAGGGCGGCGCGAATGGTATCGGGCTCGACGATCCCCTGGCTGTTGACCGGAACGTAGGTGACGCGAAACCCCTGCCGTTCGAGAAACCGGCACGTGTTCAGGATCGCCGGGTGCTCGACCGCCGAGGTCACGATGTGCCGGCCCTCGTTCCCCTTGCGCCAGGCTATTCCCTTGATTGCGAGGTTGTCCCCTTCCGTCCCGGAACTCGTGAAGATCACGTCCTGCTTCGGGCATTTGAAGAAGCCGGCCGTCAGTTCGCGCGCTTCCTCGATCGCTTTGCGGACCTCCCGGCCGGCCCAGTGGATGCTGGAAGGGTTTCCGTAAAGTTCGCAAAGGTAGGCGCTGATCGCGATCGCCACTTCCGGGTGCATCGGGGTGGTGGCATTGTGATCGAAGTAGACACGTTTCAAGGTGAAACCTCCCTGGCCTGTTCTTCCGCTTCGGGGAAGAGATCCTTGACGGATATCGAGTCGAGAAACTGTTCCATTCGGCTTTCGAGCGCTTCCCACATCCCTTGTGTCTTGCACCGGCCGATCATGCCGCAGCTCCGGCCGGACTTGCGACAGCCGACGGCTTGCGGCTTCCCCTCAGCAGTCCGGATAACTTCGCCTATCGTGATTTCGGAAGGATGCCTGGCGAGGATGAACCCCCCACCGGGCCCGCGGATGCTTTTCACGAGATTGCGTTTCCGCAGTTTCACGAACAGTTGCTGCAGATAGGCGACCGGAATCGCCTCTTGCTGGGCGATATCCTTGAGGGTGACGGGATTTCCCCGGGAAAAGGCGGCCAGCCCGACCATCGCCATCACGGCGTAGCGGCCCTTTGTGGTGATCTTCAACGGGGCCCTTCCCCCTTGATTCCGGAGGACAGTTCCTCGACCCGCTTTTCAAGCGACATGATCTGTTCGGTCAGGCACTTGATCGCCTTCCCTTCGGGATCAGGCGTGCCGGCAACGCCGGTCGGATCCTGGTAGACGTTGCCTTCCCGGTAAACGACGCGGCCGGGATTGCCGACCACAGTCGAGTTCGGGGGAACTTCCTTGTTTACGACCGACCCCGAGCCCACCTTGGAATTCTGTCCGATCCGGATGTTGCCGAGGATGGCCGCGTTCGCCCCGACGATGACGTTGTCTTCAAGCGTGGGGTGCCTCTTCCCCTTGTTCCAGCTTGTCCCGCCCAGCGTCACTCCGTGGTAGAGCGTGACGTTGTTTCCGATTTCGGCTGTTTCACCGATGACGATCCCCATCCCGTGATCGATGAAAAAGCCTTCCCCGATGGTGGCGCCTGGGTGGATCTCGATTCCGGTCGCCGCTCGCCCCAGGTGGCTGACCATACGGGCCGCCAAACGAAACCCTTTTCCCCAGAGCCAGTGGGCGAACCGGTGGAAGCGCATGATGTGAAAGCCCGGGTAGCACAGGATGACTTCGAGGGCGGTTTGCGCCGCCGGGTCCCGTTCGAAAACCACCTTGATGTCGTTTCGGATCCTCTGGAACATGGAAGTGATCCTCCCATTCCGGTTAATAGATGACCTAATAGGTCAATTATTATCGAAACCGGAAAGAAATGGAAGTATTTTCTGGAGGCGTTTCTCCTTGATCCCTGTAACTTCGAGAAGATCCGCAGGGGACTTGAACCGGCCGATACGATTTCTTTCGGCGACGACAGCCGATGCAACCTTGTCGGAAATGCCTGGAAGTCCGGTTAATTCGATCATTGGCGCGCGGTTAACATCAATGCGGTAACCGGAGAGAAACTTTTGACGAAGGGTCAATCCTCCTCTTCGGGCGTTTCGCGATTCGGGAGAGGTCTTCCCTGAAGGGATGGTTGTCGTCGCTTCGGCCGCCGTGCGTGCAGTAACCGGAAAACAGTCCGGATAAAAAAAATCTTGCCGCGCGGTGGCGGCAAGATTGTAGATCAAAACGATCAGGGAAAGGACGAGAACGGCGCGCGGCCGGTTTGAATCAGCCGTTGCCTCCCGTGACTCCACCCACATGGCGCGACCTCCAGAGCTTGTAGCGAATGCTGTCGCACAGCGCCTGCCAGGATGCTTCGATGATGTTGTGGGAGACGCCGACCGTGCCCCACACCGCATCCTTGTCACCCGACTGTATCAAGACGCGTACCGACGATCCGGTTCCGCCGACGCTGATGACGCGCACCTTGTAGTCGAGCAGCCGGACTTCGGAGAGTTCGGGATAAAACTTTTCGAGCGCCTTGCGCAACGCGTTGTCCATGGCGTTGACGGGACCATTTCCCATGGCGGCGGTATGCTCTTCCTGCCCGTCGACGGAAACCATGATCGTGGCTTCCGCGATCGGCGATTCGCCCTCGGACCGCTTTTCATCAATCACCCGGAACGCCTTCAGTTCGAAAAACGGCTCATATTCGCCCATCGCCTTGCGAACCAGAAGTTCGAAAGACGCTTCGGCCGCCTCGAACTGGTAGCCGGCGTGTTCGAGTTCCTTGATCTGTTCCAGCACTGCCGCGGCAGCAGGATCGTTGGCCTTGAAGTGAAGGCCCTTCTCCTCGACCTTTGAAAGGATGTTGCTGCGCCCCGAAAGGTCCGAGATGAGCACGCGGCGATGATTGCCGACGACGCCTGGATCGATATGTTCGTAGGTTTCGGGATTGCGTTGCACCGCCGATACGTGCATCCCCCCCTTGTGGGCGAAAGACGCCTCGCCCACGAAAGGCTGGCGGATCGCATGGCTGACGTTGGCGATCTCGGCAACGTAATGCGACAGGTCATAAAGTTTGCGGAGTTGCTCGGGCGGAACGACGGAGTATCCCATCTTGACCTGCAGGCTGGGGAGGATGGAGCAGAGATTTGCGTTGCCGCAACGCTCCCCGTAACCGTTCATCGTCCCCTGAACCTGGGTGATGCCATTGTCGACGGCGATCAGGGAGTTGGCGACCGCAAGTTCGGAGTCGTTGTGCGTATGGATGCCCAGAGGGACTGAAACCGCTTTCTTGACCTCCCTGACGATTTTCGAAACATCGGACGGCATCGATCCGCCGTTGGTGTCGCAAAGAATCAGCCATTCGGCCCCGCCATCGACTGCGGCCTGCAATGCCTTGACGGCATATTCGGGATTCCGTTTGTACCCGTCGAAGAAATGCTCTGCATCGAAAAAAACCTGCTCGACCCGTTTTTTCATGAATTCGCAAGTCTCGCGGATCGCCGAAAGGTTTTCGTCGAGCGTCGTTCGAAGCGCTTCGGTCACGTGAAAATCCCACGTCTTGCCGACAAGCGTTATTACGGGTGTCTCGGCTCCGAGGAGCGCCATCATGTTGGCGTCTTCCTCGCACTTCTTGCCGACGCGGCGCGTCATTCCGAAAGAGCAGATCTTGGCATTCTTCCAGGACATCTTTTTCGCCAGCGCGAAGAATTCCTTGTCCTTCGGATTCGAGCCGGGGTAGCCCCCTTCGATGAAGTGAATGCCGAACTCATCCAGTCGTTCAGCGATGTTCACCTTGTCGGCGACGGAGAGCGAAATCTCCTCGGACTGCGTCCCGTCACGAAGCGTCGTATCGTAGAGGAAAACCCTTTTCTGAGACGGCATCGACTACCCCCCCAAACCGAAAGCGGCGTGAAGCACGCGGACGGCGAGTTCGGTGTATTTCTCTTCGATCAGGACCGAGATCTTGATTTCCGATGTCGTGATGCCGAGTATGTTGATCCCCTCATTGGAAAGCGTCTCGAATACTTTCATCGCCACGCCCGCGTGGGACCGCATCGCCATGCCGACAATCGATACCTTGGCGATCTTGTCGTCGCCCACCACTTCGGCCGCCCCGATTTCCTTCGCAGTGACGTCGGCCACCTGCATCGCCTTCTTGTAGTCGGAACGCCCTACCGTAAAAGTCAGGTCGGTGAATCCGGTGACCGAGACGTTCTGGACAATCACGTCGACGACGATGTTTGCCTCGGTAAGCGGCTTGAAGATTCTGGCTGCGATACCCGGTCTGTCGGGAACCTTGACGAACGTGATCTTCGCTTCGTTCTTGCTGAATGCAACCCCCGACACCACCGCCGTTTCCATGATCTCCTCCTCGTTGGTCACGATCGTACCCGGATTATCGTTGAACGAGGAGCGGACGTGAATCCGGACCCCGTATTTCATCCCGAACTCGACGGACCGGATCTGCAGCACCTTGGCTCCGAGACTCGCAAGCTCGAGCATTTCCTCGAAAGAGATCTTGTCGAGTTTTCGGGCGTCGGGGCAGATGTTGGGGTCGGTCGTATAGACGCCGTCGACGTCGGTGTATATCTCGCAAACGTCGGCCTTGAGCGCCGCGGCTACGGCGACTGCGCTCGTGTCGGACCCGCCCCGCCCGAGCGTGGTGATGGATCCTGTGTCGTCGATCCCCTGGAATCCAGCCACGACCGCGATGCCGCCTTCCTTGAGGGTGGCCATGATGGCTTCGTGACCGATTTCCTTGATGCGTGCCTTGACGTAGGCGGAATCGGTCTTGACCGGTATCTGGAAACCGCAGAACGACCTGGCCTTGTAGCCCATCTCGGTCAGGGCGATCGCCAGGAGGCCGATCGTCACCTGCTCGCCGGTTGATGCGACCACGTCGAGTTCGCGCTCGTTCGGGATCTCGGCGAGTTGCGCGGCAAGGCCGAGAAGACGGTTGGTTTCGCCGGACATGGCGGAAACGACCACGACGACGTCGTGGCCCTCGTCTCGCGTGCGAGCGGCCCGTTTGGCGACGTTCTTGATCTTTTCGATGGTTCCGACCGATGTGCCGCCATATTTCTGGACTATCAGTGCCATCGCCTCGTCAACCTCCTGTGAGATAGCGTTTGCAGTGCTCGAAAAAAGAATGATATCCGGGAATATTCGGGAATTCGAACGACAGGATCCGGCCCTCGGTTCCCGAATGCTGAAATGTAACCCGTAAACAGCGGTTTGGCAACAACTTCGAGATATTTTCGGGCCATTCCACGGCGGAAATTCCATCGATGCCGATGATGTCCTCAAGCCCCGCCGAGATCCCCTCTTCGGGTGTGGATAGGCGCCATGCATCGATGTGGTGAAGGGGCAGCCGGCCCTGGTGTTCGGAAACGATCGTGAATGTCGGACTTGCAACGTCGGCGGGATCGATCCCGAGCCCGGCGGCGATCCCTTTGCAGAAGAGCGTCTTCCCTGCCCCGAGGTCGCCGGTCAACGCTACGACATCCCCGTCGGAAAGAATTTCTCCCAAGTGCCGCCCAATTTCCAGCGTATCCCAGGGTGATTCGGAGCGTAATCGGAGCAGGACGGTCATTCTTCTTCGCGCGGTTCCCCCAGCGTCAACTGGAGCGCCTCAAAGATGTTTTCGATGACGTCGGTTGCGGACACCGGAGATATCGGATGTCGACGGACCAGGATGTCGGCCGACATTCCGTGAAGAAAAACACCGGCGCAGGCGGCGTCATTCGGAGAAAGCCCCTGGGATGCGAGTGCGGCGATCATACCGGTCAGCGTGTCCCCCATCCCGCCTGTGGCCATGTAGGGATTTCCGGTTGTATTGATGAACACGTCGCCCATGGGAGTCGCGATCACGGTGCGGGCGCCTTTGAGGATGACGGTAACGTTCTGCTCTTCTGCGAGATGGCGGGCGGATCCGATCCGGGAAGCCTCGATGGCTTCGATCGATTCGCCGGTCAGGCGGGACATCTCGCCCGGGTGCGGCGTCACGATGCAGGGTGCCTTGGCCATGCGAAGGATCCTCAGGTCTCCCTCGAGCGCGTTCAGTCCGTCGGCGTCGATTATGAATGGAACGCGGATCAGCGGTATGAGATCGGACATGAACGATTTGGCGCCCGGGAAAACACCCATGCCCGGACCGATCACGGCGACGTCAGCGCGGGATATCGCCTCGACGATTCGCGGCAATGACTCGGTCGAGAAAAAACCGGTACCGTTGTCAGGGACGCCGACGGACATGACTTCCATCAATTTTGCTTCCACGATCGGGCGAAGCGACTCGGGGACCACGACGGTAATGAGGCCTGCGCCCATCCGCAGGGCGGCGCGTCCGGCAAGGCAGGGAGCGCCGGTCATCCCGGGTGATCCCCCCAGGATGTAGACGCGCCCGGCGTCGCCCTTGTGGAAATCGGGCGGGCGGATGGAGAGCATGCTCTTTACGATCCGCTCGTCGAGCGCCTCGGTCTTGATGTCGGCGTCGAACACCGCCCGGGAGGGGATTCCGATGTCGTAGACGTCGGTTTCCCCGCAATGGATCGACCCGGGCAGAAGCATCTGCCCGACCTTGAGCAACCCGAAGGTGCCGGTGTAATCTGCGCGGATCGCTTCACCCAATATGCGGCCGGTCGTTGCGTCTATGCCCGTCGGGATATCGACTGCGAAAACGGTGGCCATCGACAGGTTGATCGCCTCGACGACTTCACGGACCAGGCCCGTGAGCGGATTCTTGAGCCCGATGCCCAGGATCGCGTCGATGCAGAGGTGCACCTCTTCCAGGAAAGTGCGAAGGTCTTCGACCCCTTCCGTGTCTCGAATGACCCGGATCTCGACGTCCATCTTCTTGAGTATCCCGGCCTGCAATCTCGAATCCGGAGAGAGATTCTCCTCCTCGTCCAGGAGGAATACCTCGACGTAGGCGCCGCGGTTGTGCAGGTGGCGGGCGATGACGAACCCGTCCCCGCCGTTGTTGCCGCGTCCGCAAACGACTGCGACGGATGCCTCTTGCGGGGAAAGCCCCTTCTCCTCGAAGATCATCAGGATCCGTTCGGTACAGGCGCGACCCGCGTTTTCCATCAGCGCCACGGACGGAATGCCGTATTCCTCGATCGATACGCGGTCGAGTTCGGACATCTGGTGCGCTGTGACGATTTTCATGAATGGTTTCCTTTTCGTTCGATGATGATGAAGGCGACTGCACGTCCGCCATCGTGGGATATGGAAGCATGGACCGTGTCGCCGCCGATCCGTTCAAGCCAAAGGGTCGCCTGCCCGTGCAACAGGACTTCGGGCTTTCCGGATGGGGATCGCACCGTCTCGATGTCGCGCCACAGGATGCCCTGTGATTTTCCGGTTCCAAGCGCCTTGAGGACCGCCTCTTTCACGGCAAACCGGCCGGCGAGACGTTCGGCGGCCAGGACCCCGGAAAACGCGTAGGCAGATTCGTTTTCGGTGAAGACGCGCTCGACGAACCGGTCCTGATATTTGTCGAGCATCGCCTGAACGCGTGAAATGTCGACGATGTCGACACCGGTTCCGACGATCACCTGGTTGCCATTACCGATTGTGGATGAGATCGGCCATTTCACGCACGGCGGGACCGAGTCCGATGAAGATTGCGCGCGCCATGATGCTGTGGCCGATGTTGAACTCTTCTACTTCAAGCAGGTCGAGCACCGGCACGATGTTTCGCACATCGAGGCCGTGCCCGGCGAAAACCTTCATTCCCGAGGACGACGCGCTTTCGGCGGCAGTCGCCATCTGTACCAGGTCGCGCCCATGGCGACCGAGGCGGAAAGATTCGCAAAACGGACCCGTGTGGATTTCGATCGCATCCGCTCCGCATTCTGCGGAGGCGGAAACCTGCGCAAGATCGGAATCGACGAAAAGGCTGACCATGATGCCGGCGGATTTCAGCCGGGTCACAGCCGAGGCGACCGCATCCCGGTAACGCACGACGTCGAGTCCGCCTTCGGTGGTCAGTTCCTGCCGTTTCTCGGGAACGAGCGTGGCGGAATAAGGTCGCGTCGCCAGCGCGATGGCGACCATCTCTTCGGTGACGGCCATCTCGAGGTTGATCCGGGTCTGGACGGTCAGTTTCAACAGGTCAAGGTCGCGATCCTGGATGTGGCGCCTGTCTTCGCGCAGGTGAACGGTGATGCCGTCAGCTCCATTGTGCTCGGCGATCCCGGCCGCGGTCACCGGATCGGGCGCCATGCCGCCCCGTGCCTGCCGAAGCGTCGCGACGTGGTCGATGTTGACGCCGAGGCGTCGCCGGAAGGGGCACCCTCTGTCGTGGGTCGTCATTGGAGTTCGGCTCCGGCTTTTTCGGCCAGCGCGTAAACGATCGAATCGACCAGTTTCTGGTCTTCGCCCTCGGCCATGATCCGGAGCAGCGGTTCCGTTCCGCTGTATCGCACCACGATTCGCCCACGGTTGCCCAGTTTCTTTTCGAATTCGGCCACGGCATCGGTGAAGCCGGGCAGTTCCTCGATCGGAACCCGCCGTTTCAGGCGGACGTTGCGCAGTACCTGGGGGAAGACTGCCAGTTCGGTGCCGAGATCGGCCAGGGGGCGGCCGCTTTCGACCATGACCGCCAAAAGTTGCAGCGCCGCCAGCGTTCCGTCACCCGTCGTTGCGTGATCGAGGAAAATGAGGTGCCCCGACTGCTCGCCTCCGAAGTTGTACCCTTCGTTCCGCATCGCCTCGACGACGTACCGGTCCCCGACTGCTGTCCGGATCAACCCGATTCCCCGTTCCTTGAGATAAAGTTCGAGGCCGATGTTGCTCATGACCGTTGAAACGAC
>JANXQJ010000182.1 GCA_025356865.1 Deltaproteobacteria bacterium
CGATGCTGGCGAAGGCGGCGGTCGAGGGCAAGTTGGCGACGCGTGCGGACGCGAGCAAGCACGGCGGCGACTTCGGGAAGATCGTGAAGGGCGTCAACGAGACGCTGGATTCGGTGATCGGCCCGCTGAACGTGGCGGCCAATTATGTCGACCGGATCAGCAAGGGCGACATCCCGTCGAAGATCAGCGACAGCTACAACGGCGATTTCAATGCGATCAAGAACAACCTGAACACCTGCATCGACGCGGTGAACGCGCTGGTCGGCGACGCGGCGATGCTGGCGAAGGCGGCGGTCGCGGGCAAGCTCGCGACGCGGGCGGATGCCGGCAAGCACCAGGGTGAATTCCGGGCGATCGTCGAAGGCGTGAACGAGACGCTCGACGCGGTCATCGGCCCGTTGAACGTCGCGGCGAACTATGTCGACCGGATCAGCAAGGGTGACCTGCCGTCGAAGATCTCCGACCAGTACAACGGCGATTTCAACGAGATCAAGAACAACCTGAACGTCATGATCGAGGCGATGGAGAAGGTGACGGGCGTCGCGCAGGAGATCTCGCGCGGCAACCTGATGGTGACCGTCAATGAACGGTCCGAGCAGGACGAACTGATGAAGGCGATCAAGTTGATGGTCGCCAAGCTGACCGAGGTGGTCCAGGACGTCAAGTCCGCCTCCGAGAACGTCGCCTCCGGAAGCCAGAACATGAGTGCCACTTCCGAGCAGATGTCGAAGGGAGCGACGCAGCAGGCCGCGGCGGCCGAGGAGGCCTCGTCCTCGATGGAGGAGATGGCTTCCAACATCAAGCAGAACGCCGACAACGCGAACCAGACCGAGAAGATCGCGATCAAGGCGGCCGAAGACGGCCGTGAAGGCGGGAAGGCCGTCGCCGAGACCGTCACGGCGATGCGCGACATCGCGACCAAGATCTCGATCATCGAGGAGATCGCCCGGCAGACCAACATGCTGGCGCTCAACGCGGCCATCGAGGCGGCGCGGGCGGGCGAGCACGGCAAGGGCTTCGCGGTCGTCGCATCCGAAGTGCGCAAGCTGGCCGAACGGAGCCAGACCGCGGCGGGCGAAATCAGCACGCTTTCCTCCAGCAGCGTCGAAGTCGCCGAGAAGGCCGGCGCCATGCTGACGAAGATCATTCCCGACATCCAGAAGACCGCGGAGCTGGTCCAGGAGATTTCCTCTTCAAGCAACGAGCAGAACACGGGTGCCGGGCAGATCAACAAGGCGATCCAGCAGCTCGACCAGGTCATCCAGCAGAACGCCGGGGCCGCCGAGGAAATGGCGTCTACCGCGACCGAGCTTTCCTCCCAGGCGGATCAGCTTCTTTCGACGATCGCCTTCTTCCAGATCGGCGATAACGGCTCCCACGGCCGCTCGCTTCCGGCCGGCCGTCCGATCTCCAAGGCTGTCCCGAGCGGTCACGTCTCCATGAACAAGGGACTCAAGGGCGGCGCGCGAACGGCGAAAACGGCCGACAGCGTCGTTCCGGAATCGAAGGGGTTCCCCCTGACCATGGGCGAGGGTCCGGACAAGATCGACTCGGACTTCGAGCGGTATTAACCCGAGCGGACAGGGAGAAAAAACATGAGCGTTGCCGATATCAATGAAGCAAGGCAGTACCTGACTTTCAGGCTCGATGACGAGGTGTTCGCGCTCGACGTCGGGCAGGTCCGGGAGATCCTCGATTTCTCGACCATCACCAAGATTCCCCAGACGCCCGATTTCATGCGGGGGGTGATAAACCTGAGGGGCAGCGTCGTGCCCGTGGTGGACATGCGGCTCAAGTTCGGCATGGGCTGCACCGAAAAGACCGTCAACACCTGCATCGTCGTGGTCGAGGTGCAGTTCGAAGGGGAAAGCACCATCATCGGAGCGCTGGTTGATGCGGTCCAGGAGGTTTTCGAACTGGAACCGTCGCAGATCGAACCCGCCCCGAAGATCGGGACGCGCCTGCGGACCGAGTTCCTGAAAGGGATGGGGAAGCAGGACAACCGTTTCATCATGATCCTGGACATCGACAAGGTTTTCACCATGGAAGAGCTGTCGGTGGTCCAGGGCGCCGGCGCCGGAGAAACCGAACCCGTCTGACCCGAAAAGGGCCAAAGCAGGGCGCCCCGGGGAAACCCGGGGCGCCGTTTCATGGCAGGAGCCCAAATTGGCTTTCACTTATTTTTTCCGGGATTATCACACGATCAAGCACACCGTATCCTTTGTCGTTCCCTATGCGGCCGGCCGCTCAAGCGTCAAGGTCTGGGATGCCGGGTGCGCCCACGGCCCCGAGCCGTACACGCTGGCCATCGCCTTCGCCGAGAGCATGGGTCGCTTCGCCTTCAAGAACCTGAGGATGGATGTCACGGACATCGACGGCAGCGACCTGTTCGCCGACATCATCCGGGAAGGCGTCTATCCGTTCGACGAACTGCAGCGCATACCCGAAGAGCTGTTCCAGAAATACTTTTCCTCCGCCGACAAGGAGGGCACGTTCCGGATCAGCGAGGAGATCCGGAACCGCCTCGCGTTCCGCAAGCACAACCTCCTGTCGCTTCTGCCCGTAGGGGATGACTACAGCCTGATCCTGTGCAAGAACGTCCTCCTCCACTTCAGCCCGGCCGAGCGCATCGAGGTGATCCGGATGTTCCACAAGTCGCTCTCGCCCGGCGGATTCTTCGCCACCGAGCAGACCCAGAAACTTCCCGAGGAGCTACAGCCGCTGTTCGAACAGGCGACGCCGGACGCCCAGTTGTTTCGCAAGGTTTCCGGTTGAAGGTTTTCCCCCTCCGGCCGAACCCGGCCATTTACAGCTGCAACGCCTACCTCGTGACCGGCGACTGGAAGCGGATCGAGGACGTCAACACGCTGGTCGACATCGGCACGGACGCCTACGTGCTCGAGGAGGTCGCGACCATTCCGACCGGTATCGGGAAATCGCAAGTCGAGCAGGTCATCCTCACCCACCACCATTTCGACCACACGGGCGGCGTCCGTGAGCTGGTGAAGCGTTTCAGGCCGCGCGTGCGTTCCTTCTCGGACCAGCTTCCGGGAGAGGAGCTTCCGCTTCGGGACGGCGAGCGGATCCGCATGGGCGACCGGGATTGCGAGATCATCCACGTCCCCGGCCACTCGCAGGATTCCATCTGCATCTACTGCGAAGAGGAGCGGACGCTGTTTTCCGGCGACACGCCGCTTCGCATCCGGACAGCCGGCGGAACCTACGGGGACGGATACGTGCAGGCGCTCGAACGGCTTGCCCGCCGGGCCGTTGAAATCATCTACTCGGGGCACGACGACCCCGTGCTGGCGAATGGTTCGGAAATCATCCGTGCCACGCTGCGGAACGTGACGGCGAAGGCATGACGGGCATTCCACAGGCCGGGGTGGTCCTGCATCCGCAGATCGACTACAACCTGCCATGCGCCCCTGATGTTGGGGGAGACATGGCGACGGAAGTTGACCATCCTCGTCGTCGACGACATCGCGATCAGCCGGTCCGTATTGAAAGAGACGCTCGTATGCAACGGTCATCGGGTGGTTGATGCGGAGAACGGCAGCCAGGCGATCGAATGCTTCTCGGTCGAGGCATTCGATCTGGTGCGGATGGATATCCAGATGCCGGGCATGGACGGAATCGAGACGACCCGTCGTCTTCGGCGGGTGGAAGCCAGGCGCAACAGGCGAACCCCTGTGGTCGCCTTGACCGCGTACGCGATGGCGGG
>JANXQJ010000206.1 GCA_025356865.1 Deltaproteobacteria bacterium
CTCGAATCCACTTATCCAAGGCAGTGATCCTGTACAGAAAAACGGAGCCACTTCTCATCGTCGCGTGCATCACCCAGGCGTCGGTGATCGACCAGATCCTCGGGCAGCTCCGCACCCGCGCCGGTCCACCGGGCCTCCTGAGCCGCCCCCCGACGCCCCAACCACGCGCGGGGACCGCCGTGCGGACGCCTCTCGAGGCGCGCCAGTCGAGGCGCGCCAGCCGAGGCGCGCCAGTCGAGGCGCGCCAGCGGAGCGGAGGGCTCGTCGCCAGCCGTCCGCTGGTACCGTCCGCTGGTACCGTCCGCTGGTACTCGCCGCGTCGGCAATCGCGTCGTAGACTCACCGAGTAGACGACCCGCCCCGATTGACATTCCTATCCCGCGGATGATCGCCGAACTGAACACGGGGTATCGGCCCGACCTCATTGTCCTCGACGGCGTGGCTGCATTCACCGACGGCGGACCGTCGCGCGGCCAACTGAAGGCGGGCAACGTGATGATCGCCGGCTCCGATCGTGTGGCGGTGGATGCGGTGGGCGTGGCGATGCTCAAATTACTCGGCGCGAACGCCGCGATCATGGGGCGCAAGATCTTCGAACAGCAGCAGATTGCGCGGGCGGTGGAACTCAAGCTCGGCGTGGAAAGTGCCGACGCAATCGACCTCGTGACGGGCGATGCGGAGAGCAAGGCGACTTCCGATTCACTGCGGCAGATTCTGTCTCAGGGCTAGCGCGCGAAGTGAACTGCAGCGGGCCCGTGCTACGCGGACGGCGGGCCGCCGACGAGACGCCAGATTGCCGGTTCGCCAACGGCAATCTCGGAGGCAAAGCGACCATCGGCATCGACAATAATCGCCGACGGCGTTCCCGGCACGCCGAGCCCGCTTCCGACGGAGAAGGTCGCATCGATTCCGATGGGTGACGTAAATCCCATTGCGAGGTTCTCGTTGGTGGCGCCGGCGGAAATCACGACCAGACGCGGCGCGTCCGCCGCGCGCGTCGATTCCCATCGGCGCAAGGCCGGAAGCATCTGCATGCAGAAGCCGCAGCCGGGATTCCAGAAGATCATCAACGCCCTCGCGCCTTTCAGCGCGGTCGTGTCGATGCGTCCGCCGTGTGCCGCGGGAAGATCGAAGTGCGGCACGGGGGCACCGATGGCGGCCGCTGAGCGTGCTCCGCCCGCGGTCGCACTCGCTGCCGTCGGGACGCTTCCGGTGAGCGACGCGATCAGCGCTTCAATGCCGCGCTGTCCGATGGCGACATCGCTGCGGATGATGCCCTGCGCGTCGATCACAACGGCACTCGGCGTCGGCATCGTTGATAGCTGCTCGGCGAGCTTCATGTCGACGTCGAGCAGCACGTGCGCCGCGGCAGTGCCCGCATAATGCTTGCGATTGGCGTCTTTGGCACCGCGCGTTGCCACGACGAGGGCGAACTGCGACGCCGACTGCGCGGCCCACCGTTCGAGGTCCGGGCGCATGCTGTTGCAGGGTCCACAGTTCGGATCCGAAAAAAGCATCAGCACGGGGCGTGTGAGCGACCGGAGTTCGGCGTTGCCCACTGATTTGCCGGCCAGCGTCTTGAGTGAGAACGCGGGCATCGGCGTGCCGACGGGCAGACCGGGCGGCATGGCAAGGGTGTTCTGCGCCGGAGCGGAGTGCGCCTCGCCGTGTACGTGCGCCGTGGCCGGTCGCGCCTGCTCGAGTGCCTCGAGGCGAAGCAAGAGTCGACCGTGTTGTCGCAACAATCCAAGGCACACCCATGCCAGCGCGACGCAGGCGAGAATCGATGTGAGGGCGAGGGCCAGCACAGGCTTCGTCTCGGGAGGTGCGTCGTGCCACCACGCGATGACTGACGGCCCGGCGCCGTCCGGCTTTGGCCACGCGACCAACGCAGCTGACGCGCCCAGGACGACGTTGCGAACAACCGACGACCAGCCGACTGGCGTGCTACCCGTTTCGCCGAAGCAATGACAGACCGTCTGCTTGCCGCTGAGTATGCTGATGCTGATGGCGATGGTGAATGCAGCGAGCAACGCGGCGATGGCCATCGCCGCCCACGTCGCTGACGCCAGCGGCAGGAGCGCGATGGCGAGGGCGATCTCGGCGAACGGCAGCGTGCGGGCAATCGGGCGGGCCAGTAGTTCGGGCACGCCAAAGTCGACCGCGGCGCGGCGCGTTCCGTTCGGATCACGCAGCTTGGCAAACCCGGCGAAGACGAAGACTCCGCCGAGGAAAACGCGGGCGATGAGGAGAAGAGTGCTCACGGTATGGAGAAGTTAGCGAAAGATCGTGATCGCGGCGGGGAACCGGGAAGTGCCGGCGCCCCGCCGCGTGACCTTCAGAACAGCACGCCGGCCGAAGAACGGCCGGGGTGCTGTGTCAGACTCACGGGATGCACATACCACCGACCAAGCGTAACCCTGCCGGACAGACGCATGCGCCGGACATACAGGCGGCGCCTGGGCCGCATGCTGCGCCACACCGTCCGCAGTTCAACGCGTTAGCTGCCAGGTTGACGCACGTGCCGGAGCAATTCACCATTCCCGGCCCGCACGTGACGACGCACGCACCGCCAACACAGGTTTGACCTGTCGCGCACACCTGTCCGCACACACCGCAATTGGCGACGTCGCTCATGAGATTCACACAGGTGCCGCCGCAGTTGGTCGATCCGCCGCCGCAGGTGACGACACACGCGCCGGCAACGCACAGCTGACCCGCCGGGCAGGCACGCCCGCACGCGCCGCAATTGGCCACGTCGGAACTCAGATTCACGCAGATGCCGCCGCAGTTCGTCAGGCCCGCCTGACACGTCACGGAGCAGGCGCCATTGGCGCACACCTGACCCGCTGGGCAGGCCATGCCGCACGCACCACAGTTGACGCTATCGGTGCGAAGGTCACGGCACGTGCCGCCGCAATTCGTCAGCCCAGCCTGGCAACTGAGGACACACGCGCCAGCCTGGCAAATGAAGCCCGCGGGGCAGACCACGCCGCACGCGCCACAGTTTTGGTTGCTTGTCTTGAGATCCACGCAGATGCTGCCACATGCGGCCTGTCCGGCCGGGCACGCACAGGTGCCGCCGCTGACCGGAGTGCAGACGCCGTGCACGCAGACCTGACCGGCGGGACAGACATGGCCGCAGGCGCCGCAGTTGGCGGGATCCATGCCTGGGTACGTGCAGGTTCCGCTGCAGTTTGTTGTCCCGCTCTTGCACCCGCAGGTGCCGCTTGGATCGCAGTAGCCGGCGCAGCAATCGCTGTGCTTCTTGCACGTGCGATTATCCGCGCGGCACTTGCCGTCGTCCTCCGAGTCCTTGTTCTTGTCGTCGGACGACGACATGATCGTGCCGGTGCGCGCCGCGTCCGATGTTGCGGCCAGCGATGTCGGACTGTCGCATCCGATGCCCACCATCGCGAGCGCGGAAGCTGCCAGACCCGCTCCCATCTTGCGGAGTGTCTGCCGGCGTGTCACCGGGCTCTCGACTAACAGTTTCGCAAATTCGTCGAAACCGCTCATCAGTCAGTCCTCGGGTCAGTAGTGTGGAATGGGACAGACGCGCGGGGCAAATACCGACACACTAACTGATATTTGTCGGGTGTAGTCTGACAAAGCATACGACCGAATGGGCTCGGGCGTCAAGCGTGGCAGAACCCGTAGCTGCACGAAGCGCCCAAACCGGCGGTTCGGGCGCTTCGTGCGATGCCAGAGTTGAACTGCTACTGGCGCGCTGCAGCTACGGGGCATCACCCAAGCGTCGGTGATCGACCAGATCCTCGGGCACCTCCGCACCCGCGCCGGTCCACTGGGCCTCCTGAGCCGCCCCCCGACGCCCCAACCACGCGCGGGGACGTTCGGCGCGCGCGGCGGTCCCACCGAAGCCTCCGGCGATCCCGGCGGGCGACGCGCCCCCGCGGGGACCGCCGTGCGGACGCCTCTCGAGGCGCGCCAGTCGAGGCGCGCCAGCGGAGCGGAGGGCTCGTCGCCAGCCGTCCGCTGGTACCGTCCGCTGGTACTCGCCGCGTCGGCGATCGCGTCGTAGACTCACCGAGTAGACGACCCGCCCCGATTGAAATTCCTATCCCGCGATCGGTCGACGAAAATCTCGAACTCGACGGCCGCCGGCAGCTGCGCGCGAAGCGTCGGCAGCATCGCCTTCACGGCGTCGGCCACCTCGACCGTGTTGGTGCCCGGCTGCTTCTGCACCGAGATCGAGATGGTGCGCGTGTCCTTGTACCACCCCGCCAGGCGCAGGTTCTGCACGCCATCTACGACTTGTCCGAGCTCGCGCAGTCGCACCGGCGCGCCGTTGCGGTACGCGACAATGACTTCCTGGAACTGCGCGGCATTCACCAACTGGCCGTTGGCGCTCACCGTGTAGGCTTTCTGCGGGCCCCACAGCACGCCGGTCGGCAAGTTCACGTTTTGCGCCGACACCGCCGCCGCCACCTCGTCAATGCCAATGCCTCGGCTCGCCAGCATGCGCGGGTCCACCTGAATGCGCGCCGCATACTTCTGCGTCCCCAGCACGCTCACCTGCGACACACCGTTCACCGTGCTGATGCGCTGCGCCACAACCTGCTGCACCAGCTCGTCGAGCGCCGACAGCGGCAGCGTCCGCGAGCGGAAGCTGAGGTACAGGATGGGCTGGTCGGCGGGATTCGTCTTCGACAGCGACGGCGGGATGATGCCCGGCGGCAGATCGCGCAGCGTCTTCGAGCATACATGACCGACCCCAATTGAAATTCCTATTCCGAACAAACGTGTTCGCCACTCTTTCGATGCCCTGCGCGCTCACACCGCCTTCCGCCGCTGCAGCCACGCCTCCACCGAGATCGCGCCAGGCCCAACAAGCGCCAGCGTTGCGCAGGCTCCGAGCAACGTCGCCTCAAACTCATAGCCCGACGGCGCAAAGAAGCCGCCGTTGAAGCGCGCCACTGGAATGGCCACGCACATCTCGATTACCAGCAGCGCCGAGAAGACTCGCGTGTAATACCCGCCGATGATTGCCAATCCACCCGCACTCTCGACGACGATCAGCAGCACTGCCGCAAACGTCGCCAGCGGAATTCCAAGCTTGTCGAGGATGTCTGCCGTCCCCGCCACGCCAAACACCGCCACTTTCTGCCAGGCATGCATCAGGAACACCACGCCAAGCACGATCCGCAGAGGCACGAGCCCCCACGACTGCATCCAGGACGACTGCGTCGGGTTCATCGCGTTCTCCGGTTCAAAAGGCGAGCCATAGATAGAGGTACAGCGTGTTGTTGTCGGAGGCGTTCCGACCGCCCGTCGGCACATCGTAGCTCGCCGCACGGCCGTTGAACCGATCGTAGCGCACGTACTGCACCCCGACCCTGCTGTTGAGCCAGCGATTGAGCACGACCTCGGCCACCTCTCCCTTCGTGTCCGGACGCCCTGCTGCGCTGCCGGTGACCGCGGCCGGTGCGTATAGCAGCGCATCGGCCGTGCCACCGGTCGAGAAGGTGCCGAGCGTCAGTGCTACGCCGCCCGGCACAGCAAGCGTAGCATTTGCTCGCAGCGTGCTCAGGGAGTTCGTTGGGTTTTGCGCTCCGCGCACCGTCCCCGCGTACAGCGCGGGGAGGGTCTGGTCTTCGTGTATCCAGCTGACGCGTCCAATCAACTGGGCGCGTCCAACGGGCCGCTCAAGCTGGGCGTCGACTCCAAGATCGGAGAAGTGGTCTGCCGGACCGGTGGTGCCGCGCAAATATTGGCGCGCCGAAAATCCGAAAGCTCCAATCGTCGCGTAGGTTCCTCCAACGTTGTGCTGCACCGCGAGTCGCCAGTACGGAGCGGCGCTGCTGAGTGTGTTGATCGCTGCTGAATCGACGAGCGCACGCGGCCCCTGCGGCGCCGCAGTGTAGGTGGTCAGCTCGGCGTACACGAGCTGATTCCACATGCCGTAGACCCCAAGCCCCAGCACCTGCGAGGCCAGCGCGCCGTCGACCAATGGCCGCGCGGAAGGACGCGGGGCGAGCGCCGCTGACGTGAACGGAAAACTCCACGCCGGCAGCGTGTTCCAGGGATCCTGCGCGGTGGGCGTATTGTGGAGCGTGACACCCAGCAACAGGTCCTGGTCGTTCAACTTGACGTGTCGAGCATAGCGAATGTCGGACACATCCATCGACACCCGTCCCGTGGCGTCGGAGTACGTCAGCTGCAGCAGCGCGCCAAGCGAGTTCGACACCTGACCCGCCCAGAAGATGCTGAGTTGCTGCGGATACTCGGCGCGCGTAGCCGGCGTTCCCGGCAACGCCTTGGCCACGCTGGTTGACGACACCAACGCCGACACCGACATCGCTGGAATGGGAGTCAGCGACAGCGTCTGCCGCGCCGACGGCGCCAGTTGATCGACGATCTTTTCGAGGCCGCTCAGTGAGTAGCCGTTGAGCTTGAACATGCGCCCGAACCACGTGAGTTCCGGAAAGCCCACGTGGCAGACGCCGCAGCTGAGGCGGAGCTGTCGGGCAAAGCTCGGCACGAAGTGGCGTGCGGTAAACGTTGCGAGCTCAGTGGGATCGGTGATCCGACGGCCGCGGAACGTCGTCGCACTGTCCGTTGGCGTCGCGGCCACTGGGCCGGCCGCGAGTGTGCCTGCAATAACGAAGGCGACGATCATGGCTTGGCCCCCCGATGATTCACCGACCAGACGTAGGCGGCCGCGTTCGCGGCGTCGCCCTTGCTGATCCCGCCCGGGAACGCCACCATCAGCGTCCCGGGCACGCCGCGTGTCACCACATTGTAGATGTTGCCCAGCTCGCCGCCCTTGGCGTCTTTCCAGTCCTTCTTAATCAGCGTCGGGGCGAGCTGCGTTCCCTCGAGCTTCGCGCCGTGGCACGCGAAACAGGTGCCGCCTCCGTGAAAGAGGGCGCGGCCGGCATCCACCATCGCGGGCGTGATTGTCGCCGTGTCGGGCACGGCGGCCGCCGGCTTCTGGGCCGCCAGCACGGTCGGCGCCAGCAGCAGCGTCAATGCAAAGAGAGCCGCGCGGCCGCCGCGACGCGGCCGCGTGCACAGCCGAATTAGTACGCGAGCCACAGGTACAGGTACAGCGTGTTGTTCTGGCTCGCGTTCCGTCCACCGGATGTCACATCGTAGCTCGTCGCGCGGCCGTTGAACTTGGAGTACATCACGTACTGCGCGCCGATGCGCGTGTTCAGCCACGGCGAATGTGTCCATTCGAGAATCGTCCCCTGGCTGTCCGGTTTGCCGGTCGCGCTCCCGGTGACGTCACTCGCCGCGTAGATCAGCGCATCCTGCGACCCGGTGACGCCAAAGATGCCCGCACTGATCGTCGTGAGCGGCGAAGCGACGTATGTCGCGTTCACCTTGAGGCTGTGGAGAGTGTTCGTCGGGTTTGCTGCCTCAGCCGGAGTGGCGCTGAATGACGCCACATTCGTCTGGTTCTCCTGAATGAAGCTCGCACGGCCGATGAGCGTTCCGTTCCCGACCTTTTGCTCGAGCTGGGCATCGACGCCGATGTCGCGGTACCTGTTCGTCGGTCCGGTAATGCCGGTCGGAAAAAGACGCGCCGACAGCCCGAACGTGCCAACCATCAGGTACGTGGACCCAAAGTTGCGCTGCAGCGCCACGCGCCAGTACGGCGCCACGCCATGCGTCGTCCCCGTCGCCGTCGAATCGGCCGGCAGCTTTGCGCCTTGCGGCGCGGACGTGTAACCGGTCACCTCCGCATACACGAGGCCGTCGTACAGCGCGTATGCGCCAAGTCCGAGGACGCTCTGCGCCAGCCCACCGTCGATGAGCGTGGTGGCCGATGGCCTCGACGCGACGGCCGATGCCGTGAACGGGAATCCCCACGCTGGCGTGGTGTTCCACACATCCTGCACCGTCGGATTGTTGTGCAGCGTGACCCCGTAGAGAAGGTCCTTGCCGCTGAGCGACAGATGGCTTGCCGCACGCACGTCCACGTTGTCGATGGCGAATGTGCCCGCCTGGTCCCCGTAGGTGATTTGTGCAAAGATGCCCGCCTTGGGCGACAACGCCGACGCGGCAAAGAGGCTGAGTTGTTGCGGGAACTGCGTTGTCGAGCCTTGGCTTCCCTCCACCGCCTTTGCCACCGACGTGTGGCTGATGATTGCCATCACGGACAGCGGCGCCACGGGCGACAGTTCGAGCGTTTTGCGCGAACTGTCCTTCTGGTCGGTAATCGTCGCCAAGCCGGTCATCGTGTAGCCGTTGAGCTTGAACATCCGGCCGAACGCAGTGAGCTGCGGGAATCCACTGTGGCACATGGCGCACGACAGCTTCGTCTGCCGGGAGAAGCTCGGCACGAACTGCGGTGTACGCGCCAGCACTGCGGCGATGGACGCCGGCAATGCGCCGTGGCTGCCATGCCCGGCCGGCGCACGCGAGGGAGTGACGAGTGCCGACGCCGAGACGAGCGCCGCGGCAACGGTGTGCAGGAAGACCATGTCTCCTCCGTGGGGGGACGGACGGCACCGTTCAGTTGCAGCAGGCGCGCGGCGTCGAGGGAAACCCTCGGCTGGGGAGCGCATCGCCCGTGGCGAACGGTGGTGTGACGGAAGTTGGGTGGTAATGCCCTGCGCCTGAATCGATCCGATTCAGGGATGGAGGCGAACGAACGTTCTCTCCTTCTGGCGCGCAGCGCCGCGCGCGCTCACCCTGCTACAACACCTTGAATACGTGGTGCGTTCCGGCGCAGCGCGCGCGGCACAGTACGACATATGACAGTTGCACGTGGTGAACGGCCGACAGCTCACTATACAATCGAACCCGCCTCTACGCCACCGACACCGCGCGGTCGCACTGGAGGGTCACCGTCCGAGGATGCGCGCTGTCTCCTCGGCAATGTGTTCGACGCAGATAACCATCTGCTCGGCGCGCGTCCGGAAGCTCAGCACGCAAATGCGCGCGAGGTGCCGGCCGTCCACCGTGCAACCGGTGAGCATCACGCGACCACGCGCCGTGACGCGTTCCATCAGCTCGGCGGTCGCCGCGTTGCGTGCCGCCTGTGTGGTGAGGTGCGGCCCCTCGGGATGAAACGCGAAGAGCGACAGCTGCGGCCGGGCGTCCATCACGACGCCGGAGATGGCGGCCGCCTGCTCGGCCGCCTGCACTGCCAGCGCGCGTTTTTCGGCGATGGCGGCGCGATACCGCTCTGCGCCGAACATCTTCATGGCCAGCCAGACGCGCAGCCCCGGAAAGCCACGGGAGAGCTCCGGTCCGTACTGGCTTGGATCGTAGAACTCGTCTGTGCGCTCTGGCAGATAGCCCGCAGTGGCCGAGTGCACGGCGCGCGGGAGCCCCGCCAACAGATGCCGCAACTCGGGCACGGCATGGAAGAACGCCCCGTACGCACCGTCGACGTGGTGCCACATTTCTTCGCCGGCGCCCACGTCCGCGCGCTGCAGATCCCTGTGTGGGTAAGCGGTCGCATGTGGCTGGAGCCGCACTATCATGACCCCAGGCTGAAGCCGATCGGCAAGCTCAAGACGATCGTCCCCGAGCGTCCCGACGCGCCCGACATGGTGCTGGACGCGTGCCTGGCCTTTGCACCCGCGCTCTTTGCAGCCACGTGTCCGTCGCTCAAGCGGGTCAAGAAGGAACTCGGCGATCTCACGCAACTCGACTTCAACATGGGGCAACACGAGGTCCCCGCGTCGTGGGCCGTGCTGCGCGATGAGGCGCGCGCCGAGTTCGCAACGCTTGCTGTGTGGAGTGCGGAGTTGGAGCGGGTGGACATCGATATCAACTAGCCGTGCCCTGCGGCCTGCGACCGACTGTCAGTCCGGGGCCGTAGCTTTTGTGCGAATGACGGCCTGGCCACCTGCGCCTCGGTGTCCGGCAGCAGCACCAGCATGCAGAAGACGGCGAGAGCATCGGCTCGTTGACCCGTCTGCCACACGGTAGTCCTGCCCACTTCCGCGACGAGAGTGCGCGACAGCTCGTGGACACCATGTACCGGCGGCGCGGCGCCCTGATGCGTGATTCGGCGAGGTGCTGTTGCCGAGCGCGCATTACGGGCTGGCGGTATCGACGTTGGAGCAGGTGCTGGCGTGGGTGAATCCGTTGCGCGCCCGCACGCGCCATTGGGCGTGGCGCGGGTCGGTACGCCACGTGCCGACGGGGGCGCTGGTGCAGCAGACCGACGATGTGCGCGCCGCGATGGTGCGCTTTGTGATGGCGCATCTCAAGAGTACGGGGACGTTCCCGGAGCTGGATCAGGATGCGGCGGGCCAGCTGCGGTGTTGTTTTCCGATGATCAGCTAGGAGTGGATGTTGGCCATCGGGCCCTTTCGGGTCCGGTGGCCAACAGGAGCACTCCAGCTTGCTACCACACCGCGATCGCGTAGTAGTACCACCCTGCCGTACCATTCACGATCGTGATGCCCGGGGTCGCGGTCCCGATGCCAGTGAGGCCACAGTAGGTCCCGCTGGCCGTCGCAGGAACTTGCGCGACCGCCAACCAGGTCTGCGTGGTACTGCCGATGTAACAGGCGATGGACGGCATCCTTCCACCGGCGGTGGCCGCTGCGGGAAGGAGAAGCGTTACTGCGCCGCTCGCACCAAACACGCCCGTGCCGTCTGCCCGGTTTACAGCACCCATCGCACCTTGCGGGCCCGGCGGGCCGGCCGGGCCCTGCGGACCCATGGCACCGGTAGCACCGGTACTTCCTGTTTGGCCTGCGGGTCCTGTGGAACCCTGTGCGCCCTGCGGTCCCGTGGACCCGATGGGTCCCGCCGGCCCCTCTGCACCCTTACATGCGATGAGCATGAATACCGCAGCCATGGAAAGGCCACGTATGATGATGTGCACGTGCCACCCCCTGATGAGTTGAAAGCGCGAGTCATCGTGTAGTTGATGATCTCGTGCTTCATAGTCGCGGGGGTACTGACAAGGCAGTGCGCGGATGCGGCGTGGTACTACACATTTGGCCGCGCGATCAGCCCAGAATCCCAAGCCCGTGCTTCTGCACCACTGCCAGCATCTTCAGGGCGATGCCGCTGGGCCGTTTTGCACCTGTTTCCCACTTCTCGACCGTGCTTTCGCTCGTGTTGAGATAGCGGGCGAAGACCGGTTGGCTCACGTGATTGCGCTCTCGGAGTCGCTTGATCTGACGAGGTCCTAGCGCTGGCGGCACCTCCAGACATGCCGCGTCAAACTCGCGCATCGTGGCCTTGTTGATTGCTCCGACTTTCAGTAGCGCTGTTGCTGACGAGTGGACGACCCTGAGCGCCGGGCTCTTGAACCTACGCGTGGTCACGGCAGATCTCCTTCAGGTAACCGGCCGATAAGAGGCTCGTCAGCAGCGTGGGTGATGACGCCGCGTAGTTCTTGGCAAGCAAGCGGAATCCCGCAAGATCTGCGGCGCTGATGGTGGCTTGATCCTGCTTTGAGAACAGGTACACGTAGAACCACAGGTCCCCACCTCGCGCGAGAATGATGCCGCGATACCGACTGCGTCCAAGTCGTTTCTTGAACACTCCGCCGCCCAAATCCACTATCTGACCGGCTGCTGCCGTGCGTACCGCCCCACAGAGTTCCGTATCCGGGACACGCGCCCGAAGCGCCGCCCTGGTGAACCAAGCCGTTTTGAACACGCGCATTGTCAGGTGGTATCGGATGCGCCTGCAGGTACAGTAGCACTTAGTGCTACCGCATTCAAGGCTCCACAAACCGGGCGCAGTGGCGGTGGCGGATCAGTCCCTTCGCCGACGATACCGGGCGCACGGGCGGGCGCCGTCACCGTTTTCCTGCCGCGCTGCCTTGTTGATCCCAATTCGACGCGCAAAGCTGTGGCTGTTGGCCACGCCCGCTACGTCGCATTGCACCTGCGAGTAATGAAGTGGGCCGGCATCTTCGAACCTCGATCCGTCCGAGCCATCAGCTGACGCCTCCAACTGAATGAAATTCGGGGGACGAGGCCCAGTCGATGCTAGTGGTGTGATGCAGAAATGACTTGCATATTAGTCCTGGCGGTGGTATGGTTGATACCATGCCACTGCCTATACGAGTCATTCGGTTGCAGCGCGGGGATCGCCAGGAGCTGGAGGAGTGGGTGCGGGGCCGGACTACCCCGCAGCGATTGGTGGAGCGGGCGAAGATCGTGCTGGCGTCGGCCGACGGCATGGCGGGCGAGGCGATCTGTACGGCGGTGGGCGTGTCGCGACCGACGGTCAGCCTGTGGCTGAATCGGTATGAGGCCGAAGG
>JANXQJ010000056.1 GCA_025356865.1 Deltaproteobacteria bacterium
CTTTCCTCCCGGGCACCCTTGCGTGCGCACCGGGAAACTTCCGAACGCCGACGGTAAAAAGAAGGAGATTTCCGCATGTCGTTTGACCAGTTCGGGCTTTCGCCCGAGATCCTCCGTGCCGTCAAGGCCGAGAAGTACGAAACCCCCACCCCCATTCAAGAGAAGGCCCTCCCCCACGTGATCGAGGGGAAGGACCTGCTCGGCTGCGCCCAGACGGGCACGGGCAAGACTGCGGCGTTCGCGCTGCCGATCCTCAACCGTCTTTCCGCCGAGCCGCCCAAGAGCGGCCGTCGCAACACCCGCTGCCTGGTCCTCTCCCCGACGCGCGAACTGGCGAGCCAGATCGCCGAATCGTTCACCGTCTACGGACGCTACACGGGCATGCGCAACACGGTCGTCTTCGGCGGCGTGAGCCAGCGGCCCCAGACCGACGCGCTCCGGAAAGGTGTCGACGTCCTCGTCGCCACGCCGGGCCGGCTCCTCGACCTGATCCAGCAGCGTTTCGTCGTCCTCGACAAGGTCGAGGTGCTCGTCCTCGACGAAGCCGACCGGATGCTCGACATGGGCTTCATCAACGACATCCGCCGGATCATCGAGCTGCTGCCGAAAGAGCGCCAGACGCTCATGTTCTCGGCGACGATGCCTTACGACATCCGCCGGCTGGCCGACACGATCCTGCGCGACCCGGTCGAGGTCGCGGTGACGCCCGTGGCCGCGACGGCCGACATGATCGAGCAGTTCGTCTACTACGTCGAGAAGTCCAACAAGATCGATCTGCTGAAGGAACTGCTCCACGGCGACGAGATCAAGAACGCGCTCGTCTTCTCGCGCACCAAGCACGGCGCCGACCGGATCGAGCGGTCGCTCGAGCGGGCCGGCATCCGCGTCGAGGCGATCCACGGCGACCGGTCCCAGAACGCCCGCGAGCGGGCGCTGGCCGCCTTCAAGAAGGGGACGACCCGGGTCCTGGTCGCCACCGACATCGCGGCGCGCGGCCTCGACATCAACGAACTGTCGCACGTCATCAACTACGACCTGCCCAACGAGCCCGAGAGCTCCGTCCACCGGATCGGCCGCACCGGCCGCGCCGGCCTGACGGGCGTCGCATTCTCCTTCTGCGCCATCGAGGAGCGGCCGTTCCTGCAATCCGTCGAGCGGCTGATCAAGAAGCACCTCAAGGTGGCCGACAACCACGCGTACCGCTCCGAGCTCAACCCGGGACCCCCGACCGCGCTCGAGCCGACCAAGTCCAAGCTGCTCAAGAACCCCTACGTGATCAGCGCCACCGATTTCGCCGCATCGGCCGCGGCCGACCCGGCGATGAACGGGGCGCCGCGGCGCCGCTTCGACTCGCCGGGCAAGCCGTCGCGCTACGGGGCGGGCCCTCGCAAGGAAACGCGCAGGCCGTCGTCGTCTTCTTCCTCGCGTTCCCGCTAGTTTCATAATGGTTCCCCCGGCGCGAAACCGCGCCGGGGGAATGTCATCCAAGAAAACCGATATTCGAAATCGATGGGGCGTGCGATGAGAGACGTGCGGTTCGCGGTCTATTGTCTTCTGGTGGCGGCGTTGGCCACGGGGTTCGGATTCGTCGGGACAGTTCACGCGGCGGGGACGGTGCCCGCGGCCGAGGAGGCCAAGGTGGTCGAAAAATATACGCTGGGCAACGGGATGACCGTGGTGATCCGCGAAAACCGGTCGTCGCCCGTCGTGGCGGTGCAGGTCTGGGTCAAGGCGGGCAGCACCACCGAGCCCGAGGCGCGAGCCGGCATGTCGCACATCCTCGAGCACATGGCCTTCAAGGGGACGCCCCGGCGCGGCCCCGCCCAGATCGCGCGCGAGGTCGAGGCGCTGGGCGGCGAGATCAACGCCTACACCAGTTTCGACCAGACCGTCTACCACATCACCATTTCCGGCCGCTATCTCGACAACGCGATGGACATCCTGGCCGACACGCTGGGCAACTCCCTCTTCGACGAAGGTGAACTGAAGCGCGAACTCGAGGTCATCCTCGAAGAGGTCCACATGAACGAGGACGACCCCGGCCGGGTCGGTTCGAAGGCGCTCTTCCGCGCCGCCTACCAGGTGCATCCCTACGGCCGCCCGGTGATCGGATACCCCGAAACCATCAAGGCGACGACGCGCGAGGACCTGCTCGCCTACTTCAGGAAATTTTATGTCCCCTCCAACATGGTGCTCGTCATCACCGGAGGCGTCGATGCCAAGGCATCCAGGCCCGCGATCGAGAAGATCTTCGGCGCGCTCCCCGCGGCGCCCGCGCCCACGGTCGAACGGCCCGCCGAACCGGTGCAGGACGCCATCCGGATCAAGGTGCAGGAGCGCGACGCGCGCCGCGTCTACGTCGACCTGGGCTTCCACGGCCCGGCCATCGCAGACGACGAAGTGTTCGCGTGGGACCTCCTCTCCATCATCCTGGGCGGCGGGCAGACGTCACGCCTCTACCACGAGGTCAAGGACAAGAAGCAGCTCGTCGATTCGGTCAGCGCCTATTCCTACACGCCGCGCGATGCCGGCCTGCTGATGGTCGGTGCGACGATGGCGCCCGAGAAGGCCGCCGAGGCCTACCGCGAGATCCTCAGGCAGACGTTCCGGATGGCGTTCGAGTCGCCGCAAGGCCCCGAACTGGCGCGCGCCAAGAATGGCACCGAGAGCGATTTCCTTTATTCGCTCGAATCGCAGGGGTCGCTGGCCCGCCACGTCGGCTTCTTCGAGACGGCGCTGGGCAATGCGGCTTACGAAGAGCAGTACATCCGGAAGATTCGCGCGGTCTCCGCCGACGATATCCTCCGGGTGGCCCGGAAATACCTGTCGCCCGGCAAACTGACCGTCTCCGCCGTGCTGCCCAAGGGCGACGGATCGCAGCTCTCCGAAGCGATCGTCCGGTCGGTCGCCGACGAAGTCTATGCCGAGGTGTCGGCCGAAGGCGCGAAGGCGAAGAAGAAGCCGGCCGGCGCGGTCCGGAAGGAAGTGCTCGAGAACGGCATCCGCGTCATCGTCCGCGAAAACCACTCCGTTCCCGTCGTCTCCGTCGAGGCCGGTTTCCTGGGCGGCCTGCGCGCCGAACCTTCGGCGCAGGGAGGCGTCAGCGCGGTCATGGCCGAACTGATGACCAAGGGAACCCCGACGCGCAACGCCCGCGAAATCGCCCTGGCGGTCGAGGATATGGCGGGCGACCTCTCGGGCTTCGCGGGTCGCAACTCCACCGGCCTGCGCGCCAAATTCATGCGGCGCGATATCGACAAGGGGTTCGCGCTCTTCACCGAGTCGCTCCTCTCGCCGACCTTTCCGTCCGAAGAACTCGAGAAGAAGCGCAAGGAGGTGCTGGGCCGGCTCAAGCTTCAGAAAGACGAACTGACGCAGTCGGTCTTCCTCCTCTTCCTGAAGACCCACTACGGCGAGCATCCCTACTCCCGCAATCCGCTCGGGACCGAGGAGTCGATCAAGGCGCTCACGCCGGAAACCGTCCGGGCATACTACGAGCGCTGGTCCGATCCGCGCAACCTGGTCGTCACCGTTTCGGGCGATATCGGGACCGACGAGGCGATCGCCATGGTGCGCAAGTCGTTCGGGCAGATGGCGCAACGCAACGATTTCCAGCCGATCGGGGCGATGCCGGTTCCCGGGGCCGATGGCATCCGCAAGGTCGAGGAGCAACGCACCAAGGAACAGGCGCACTTCGTCATCGGCTATCCGGGCCTGAAATTCACCGACCCCGAACGGTATCAACTCGACGTGCTCGGCTCCGCGCTCGCGGGAATGGGTGGACGCCTCTTCACCAACCTGCGCGACAAGCAGTCGCTCGCCTACTCGGTGACGTCGTTCTCGTCCGAGCAGATCGATCCCGGCTTCTTCGCCTTTTACATGGGGACGAGCAGCGACAAACTCGAGGTGGCCATCGCCGAGACGCTGAAAGAGATCGCCGACGTGCGCGACCACGGCGTCACGCAGGACGAGTTCGACCGCGCCAAGAAATGGATGATCGGCAACTACGAGATCGGCCTGCAGAGCAACGGCGCCTACGCCGACCGGATGATGTACAACGAGCTCTACAGCATCGGCTACGAGGAGACGTTCAACGCACCCGAGATGATCCAGGCCGTCACGCTCGACCAGGTCAATGCGATGGCGAAAAAGGTCCTCTCGACCGAGCAGTACACGATCGCGGTGATGAAGGGGAAGTAAGCCCGGGCCATGGTCGCCGGAAATCAGGTCATGCCGGGATTGCGTCGGGCCTTCCTCCCCGTCGCGGTTCTCCTCTTCCTCCTGCCGGCCGGTGTCCTTCCGGCGTTCGCGGGCCGTCCGGCGTGCCCGTCGCACTATTTCCAGGGAGTCTCTCCCGACATCACCAACCCGAAAATGCTGAAGGATTCCCGGGAACTCTGCTTCACCCGTTTCGGGGTGATGCATTCGGGGATCACGCGGACGCCCCTGTGGTCCGCGGAGCACCTGACGCGCGACGGCCTGTCGTCCGCCGGGGGGCTGGTCCGGGTCAACAGTTTCCACCCGGAGGAAAGGTTGCCTGCGGGGAGTCGCGCCGAGTTGGGCGATTACTCCCGGTCGGGATACGACCGCGGCCACATGGCGCCGAACGGCGACATGCCCGACAAGCAGTCGCAGTCCGAGAGTTTCTCCCTCGCCAACATCGTCCCCCAGGATCCGGAATCCAATCGCGGCATCTGGCAGCGGATCGAGTCGTCCGTGCGGGCCCTCGCGAAGAGGCGGGGCGAGCTGTTCGTCATCACCGGCCCGCTCTTCCGCGGCGGTAAACTGGAACAGGTCGGCGGCCGCGTGATGGTTCCGTCGCACGTCTACAAGATCGTCCTCGATCCGACGCGCGGGCGGGCGGGGGCCTACCTCGTCGAGAATGCCCCGACATCCGGCTACGCGACGGTGAGCATCGCCGAACTGGAAGCGATCGCGGGGATCGATTTCTTCCCGGCCATGCCGGCGTCGGTCAAGAGGGAAAAGATGGATCTCCCGAAACCGTCCGGGAAAGGCGGGCGGCGCGGGAAGAAGCATCCGAAGGAAGCGGGTGCGGGAGGGTAAACCGATGGGTACGAAATTCGAACCGTTTGCGAACGAGTCCGATGCGGTCAGCGTCGGGGAGTTGAACGTCGAGAACCGGGTGGATCGCATCTCCGTCTTCGGATCCGTCGACATCACTTGCGACAAGGCAGGCCTTGCGAAGATCCGGGTCCTGAAGTCGATCGTCGACGCCACGGCGGAAGCGCTGGCGCAACGGGAGCTGCCGGACAAGGTGGCAGTCAAGCCGTCCGGAAAGGTGGACAACCCTTTCGAGTGATCCCGGCGCTTCCGGTGGCACGCTTGTGGCATCCCTGCCCGGCATTCTCTTCGCCGGAGGTGTCCCGTGATGTCGAACGTGTCGCTTCGAAGGATCGGCTCTGCCGCGTTCCTGATCCTGCTGTCGAGCATTGCCATCGCTTTCTCCGGAGCGCGGGAGCGGTCGGAACCCATCCGGTTCGATCCCTACGAAAACGAATCCGAAGTGCTTTGCGTCGGTCCGGAACTGACGATCGAGAACCGGCTCGACCGCGTGACGATCATCGGAAGCGTCGATCTCACCCTAGACCAGGCGGGGGTCCGGAAGGCCGAGGCGCTGCGTGTGCTGCTGGACCGGGTGTGCAAGACGCTGCACGCCCGGAAGCCTCTCCCGGAGCAGGTCGCAACCGAGCCCGCGGCGACGGTGGCCAATCCGTTCGAATAGGCCTCAAGCCGACCTGATCCCACCTCGGCTTTCTCCGCGCGCCGGAATGTCGGATAATGGGCCATCATGCCCTTTCCCGATTCCATGCAAGCGATGCTCGACGACATCCGCGATTTTCCGATCGGCCGGATCTACGTCATGGCCAGCCGTGAGGCGATCGAGGAAGGATTTCGCCTGGTGCGCGGTGAAGCCGTCTCCCGGTTTTTCCCGAGCGACCGGGAAGCCGGCGTTCTCGTGGCGGCAATCCAATCCGGGCGGGCGCGGTTCGTCGACCTGCTTTCCGAAGACGGCCGGGTGCTGAACCGCTGTTCCATCTGCCAACCTGAAGCGCTCCCTCGCCTCCAGGGGTGCGCCCATTCCGTCTGCGCGCTGATCACGCTGAAACTGGCGCTTTCCGAAACGACGTCCGCCACCGTCCCCCCGCTGGGGGAAGCGTACCGGAACCGGTTGCGGGCCGGACTCCTGTCGGAGCCGCAGGAAGTGCCCACTCCCCGGGACCGCCTCGCCGAAGGCCGCCGAAAACGCCCGCCGGAAATCCAGGATCGCCCGGTTGCCGCGACCTGTTCGGACACCGGATTCCCGACCGCAATCATCATCGAACAGGACGATGCGGGCAGGGGTCGCGTCTGGCTTCGTCTCGACGGCAGGAACGGGTCCGCGACACCCATCAACCGGGTATCCCCCGACCTCAGGCCGTTCTCGCACGGCTATGCGGCGGGGCCGAAATTGCGTCACCTTTGCCGGAGTCTTTCAGAAGGGCAACTTTACGGCGTTCCGGTCGTTCATCGCGAAAAGGGGACGGAGACCGAATTGCGCTGGGCGCCCGATGCCCGGTGTGGCACGCGGGTCGAATTCGAACGCTTCGACGATTTCATCGAGATCCGGCACGTCGCCGTCTGCCCGACGACGCGGCTGCTCGGGATGCAGTTCGCCGTCGACCTTGCCGCCGGGACCCTTCACCCGGTTTCCGAAGACGCCGGATCGGCGCTCTGGGGGCACCTGTCGGAAACGTTCGACGGACCGGCCGACGACTTCATGATGGACGATCTGCCCCTCCTGCAGATCACCGTTCCCCTGGATGAACTGGATCGTGCGCCGATCGATATTCCGCAGGCGCTGGCCGAGCGGCTTCCGGATGCGGCGTTCCTGGTCGCCGGGAAGACCGTTTCTCCCTTTCCTGGCCAGGCCGTGTCGGAAACGACCCGCTGGACCGTTGACCTGAAAGAACTTCCGGGCGGAAAGGAGGTCGCGCTGGTGCTTGGGGGGCACGCCCGGGAAGGGATGGTTCTCCCCGATCCGCTCTTCGCATTCCTCGACGCCCGCAACCTCGCGCCCGGCTTCCGGACCGCCAAACGGGCCGCCGCGATCCGGAACGCCTTCTTTGCAGCGGTTGCCGCCGCCCCGAAAGATCGGATAAAAGCGATCCGGGCGGAGATCGACCCTTACGTCACGGGCCGGAGCAACCGCACCTCGGTCGTGTCCTACATCAGGAAGACCCTCGACAAATCGTCGCAAAAGGCCATCCTGCTCCATTTCGACGACGACGGGAAACCGTCCCTGCTCGCCTCCTGCGCGGCGACGCAGACCGACGTCTACCGGGCGGCCGCGGAACTGTTCGGCACCGGCATCTTCCGGAAAGGGGAGCGGTTCGGCACGATGATCGTCGGGACGGCCGCCTTTCACGCGGGGGCGGCGGCGTTTCTCGAACGCCTGCGGATAGCGGGTGCGACTTTCCGGTTCGGAGGCGCCCCCGTCGTTCCCGTCACGCTGGATATCCGCGTCGACGCCGCCGCGGGCGGACTCGACTGGTTCGAGTTGCGCCCCGAAATCCGGTGGAACGGAGAACCGGTCGACGACGCGATCTGGAAGGCGATGCTCGAGGGCCCCCGTTTCGTCACACACGGCCATGAGACGTTCCTGCTCGACGACCGGACGCTCGAAACGATCCGGCTGCTCGCGGGCGTGCTGCCGGGCGTCGCATCCCCGTCCGACCGGAAACCGCGCACGGTGCGCGACGTCGTCCGGGTTCCCCGGCTGCGCATCCTCGAGTTGCTGGCGCTCCGTCGACTCGGCGTGACGGTCGCCCTGCCCGAGGCGGAAGAAGCCGTCTTCCGCCGCCTCTCCGAGTTCGAGCGGATCGACGCCCGGGCGCTTCCCGTCGGATTGCTCGCCCGCCTGCGCCCCTACCAGCACGAAGGGTATTCGTGGCTCGTCTTCCTCTACGAAAACCGGTTCGGCGCGCTTCTGGCCGACGACATGGGGCTGGGAAAGACCGTGCAGGCGATCTCGCTGCTCGGCGCCATCAAGGAGGGGCTGATCGATGCCCGCGTCCCCGAAAGCGCCCCCCACCTGGTCGTTGCGCCCCCCTCGCTCCTCTTCAACTGGGAGTGCGAGATCCGCCGCTTCCTCCCGGCGGCGCGCGTGCGGGTCTATCACGGGAAAGACCGTGAGGTCGATTTCCGCGATGCGGATATCGTGCTCACCTCCTACGATCTCGTCCGTCGCGATCTCGAAAAACTGTCGGAGCAACTCTTTGACGTCATTGTTTTCGACGAGGCGCAGGTGGTCAAGAATCTGCACGCCGGGACGACCGGCGCCGTTCGCCGGTTGCGCGGCGCGTTCAAGCTGGCGCTGACGGGTACTCCGATGGAAAATCGCGCCGAGGAGTATTTCGCGATCATGGATCTGGTCGTCCCCGGCCTGCACGACGACCCCGCCGCGATGCGCAACCGGCTCCGGAAGGAAGACGCGCCGGCGCTTTCCGAACTGCGGCGGCGGAGTCGCCCCTTCGTCCTGCGGCGCACAAAAGATAAAATTCTCTCCGAGCTGCCGCCGAAGATCGAGACCGACGTCTTTCTCGAACTCTCCGACCGGCAGCGGGCGATGTACCACAAGATGGCGGACGAGGCGCGCCGCACGATCGAACGGGCCTATGCCGAAAAGACGGAGCACCAGGCTCGCATCATCGCCCTCACCGCACTGCTCCGCCTCCGGCAGATCTGTCTTTCGCCCGCGCTTCTGTCGCCGGATGAGCGTCCCGACTCCCCGAAACTCGCCTTCCTGGTCGAGATGCTCCGGGAACTCGACGAGGCGGGCCACAGCGCCCTGATCTTCTCCCAGTTCACCTCGTTTCTCGACCTGGCCGAACGGGCGCTCTCGGATGCCGGCCTCGACCATATACGGCTCGACGGTTCGACACCGGTGGCCGAGCGGCGAAAACGGGTCGACGCCTTCCAGGAGGGGACGAAGCCGGGTCGTTTCCTGCTCAGCCTGAAAGCGGGCGGGCGGGGGTTGAACCTCACCCGGGCGGAATACGTCTTCCACCTCGACCCGTGGTGGAACCCGGCGGTCGAGGATCAGGCGAGCGACCGCGCGCACCGGATCGGACAGGCGAACAAGGTGACCGTCACCCGTTTGCTCATGCGCCACACGCTGGAAGAGAAGATGACCGAGTTGAAGCGCCGGAAGCGGGCGCTGTTCTTGGAACTGTTGGAAGATGGGGGCGGAAGCGGCGGCGCCGCCATAGGCCGCGAGGATTTCGATTTCCTGCTGGGCGGGCAGCATCATTATGTTGCGTCTCCCTTGAATTGAACATCCGGGTCGGTCATGAGAACCATATGATTTAGTGTCGTAAGTCGATTGATACCGCGTTTCCGGGTTCGTGGCACTGTCCTTGCGTTTGCATCTCTGCCGCACAGCAGTTGTTGCACCCCGGGCAAGGCCCGGGCAAGACCAGGGAGACGACGATGGAAGAATCGCACCGCAGAGGTTCCTTTCCGAAAATAATTTCCGCACTCGTTCCGGCTTTCGTCGTTGCGCTCGCCTTCTCTCCCGCTTTCGCGGGAGAGTCGGTCGATTTTTCCGAGGCGGTCGCCCGGGCGCTCCGCCATGACGCAGGGGTGGCCGCCGCCGGCTTCGATCTCGAAGACGCAAAGCGGGATGTCGAGATCGCCCGCGGGTTCAACCTCCCCAGTCTCGTCTTCGAAGAGAAATTCGTCCGCACTTCGGCGCCGGGCGAGGTGTTCGGACTCAAGATGAACCGGCAGATGCTGACGATGGACGATTTCGCGGATCCCGTCGCCCGGTTCAACAATCCGCCCCCCGTAAGCGATTTCATCACGTCGCTATCCGTCGAACAGCCGCTCTTCGCGCCGAAGGCGATGGTTGGATACCGGATGGCGCAGCGCGAGGCGGGCGCTGCCGAAAAGGACACGGTCCGCACGAAAGAGGAGACGGTCCACCGGGTGGTGTCCGCATACCTCGGCGTTCTGACCGCGAAGGAATTCGTCGGCGTCACCGAAAAAGCGCTCGACGCGGCGCGGCAGCATTACGACCTGGCGGGCAGGATGGAGCGTGCGGGGCTGGGGCTTGCGTCCGACGGCCTGCGGGCGCGGGTGGCGTCGGCCGAGGCCGAAAGCGCGGCGGTCACGGCCAAGAACCGGCTCGAACTCGCGCGGAAGTCGCTGGCGCTTTCGATGGGCGAAAACGGCGGCACGTCGATCGACGCCCGGGGCGACCTGCCCCCGATGCCTCCGGCCGGAGCGCTCGAGGATCGGGTTTCCCTCTCCCGAAAAACGCGCTCCGACCTGGCCGCGATCGCCGTCCGGGTGAAAAACGCCGAATCCGGCATCGATCTCGAGCGGACGGAATACCTCCCCACGGTCGGTTTCAGGGCCGGCTATCAACTCGACGGCGGCAGCCCCCTCAACCCCGACAACCGCTCCTGGAACCTGGGGGTCGGTCTCAAGTGGAACCTGTTCGACGGGATGCGCAAGGAAGCGTCGGTCGCGCGTGCGCGCAGCTCAAGCGGCAAGGCGGCCGAGCAGTTGCGGGGAGCCGGGGACCGGGCCGCGTTCCAGGTGTCGCAGGCGTACCTCTCGGTGCTCGACGCCGGGTCGCGCGTGTCGATCGCACGCGAATCGGTGGCGGCGGCCGAGGAAGGGGTGCGCCTCATTCGGGTGCGTTACGAGAACCAGATGGGCCGGATGATCGACGTGCTCGACGGCCAGTCCGCGCTCGACGGCGCGCGGGCGGGGCAGGCAAGGGCGGCAAACGACCTGCGGCAGGCGCAGGCCGATCTTGAGTTCGCGACCGGAACATTGCTGCCGTGGGCGACTCGGGGCGTACCGCAAAACCGGCAGGGAGAGAAGAAATGAGAATGCGAAGCGCGACGACCCGGACGGTTGCCCTCATTGGCGCTGCGGCGCTGCTGGCGATGGCCGCGTGCGGCGGAAAAGATAAAAAGAGCGAGACGCCTTCCGCGCAGCAGGCGGTGACGGGCGTCGAGATGGTGGTCGTCGAGGGGGGGCTGCGGGAGACGTACGCCGACCTGGTCGGCACGGTGCGGGCGCGCAACGTAGCGGTAGTGGCTCCGCAGGCGATGGGCCGCATCCTCTCGATGCCGGTCTCCGAGGGGATGCAGGTTGCCGCGGGCGGGACGATCGCCACGCTCGACGACGGAGCGCTTCGCGCGCAACTCGCATCCGCCGAGGGGGCGGTCGCCGAGGCGCAGGCCGCGAAAGAGGAAGCCGAGCGCGCGGTCGCCCAGGCCCAGGCCGGGCGCGAGCTTGCCGAGAGGACGTATGCCCGATACGCGAAACTCCATCAGGAGCGCGTGATCACGCCGCAGGAGTTCGACGAGGTCACCACGCGGGGCATGCTCGCGGTCAAGGATCACGAACGCGCGACCTACCGGCGGGCGCAGGTCGAATCAAGGATCGTCCAGGCGCAGGGACAGGTCCGCGCCGTCGAGGCCCAGCTTTCCTGGTCGAAGGTGGCGGCGCCGTTCGCGGGCGTCATTGTCGAAAAGAAGGCCGATGTCGGCGGCATGGCCATGCCGGGGATGCCGCTCGTCGTGATCGAGGATACGCGCAGCTACCGGATCGAGGCATCGGTCCCCGAGACGCAGCTTTCTGCGGTGCGCGTCGGGGCGCGGCTCGAGGTGACACTCGATTCCGCGCCCGGCAAGACGTACGCCGCGACCGTTTCCGAGATCGTCCCGTCGGTCGATCCGGGAAGCCGATCCTTCACGGTCAAGGCCGCGCTGCCGGCGCCCGACCTGAGAACCGGCCTGTTCGGCCGGGTGCGGTTGCCGGTCGGGAAGGCGCGGGTTATCACGCTCCCGCGCGCCGCGGTCGTCTCGCGCGGTGGGTTCGATGCCGTGTTCTCCGTCACCAGGGATAACGTCGCTCGCCTCTCGATGGTCAAGACCGGGGCGATTTACGGCGACCGGATCGAGATTCTCTCGGGCGTCGACGCCGGCGACCGCGTGGCCGTGTCGAAGATCGACCAGCTTTCCGACGGCGTCCCGCTGGGGCCGGCCAAGTGACCGCCCCGAAGCGAGGCATCGCCGGCCGGATCGCGGCCGTCTTCATCGATTCCCGGCTGACGCCGCTCATCATCATCGCCTCGATCCTGCTGGGGCTGGGCGCCGTAGTACTCCTGCCTCGAGAAGAAGAGCCCCAGATCGTCGTCCCGATGATCGACGTCTTCGTGCAGATGCCGGGCAGTTCGGCGAAAGAGGTCGAGGAACGCGTCACCCGCCCGATGGAAAAACTGCTGTGGGAGATTCCGGGCGTCGAGTACGTTTACTCGACCACCTCGCCGGGAATGTCGATGGCGATCGTCCGTTTCAAGGTCGGGGAGGACGAGGAGAAGAGCATCGTCCGCCTGAACCAGAAACTTTACGCCAACGTCGACGTCGTTCCCCCGGGCGCAAGCCCGCCGCTGGTCAAGCCGCGCTCGATCGACGACGTCCCGATCCTGGCGCTGACGCTCTCGGGGGCGTCCCACGACCCGTTCACGCTGCGGAAGGTGGCAGCGGCGCTCCACGACCAGATCAAGACCGTGCCCGACGTCTCCGAGGTGAAGATCATCGGCGGGCAGCGCCGCCAGCTTCGGGTCGATCTCGACCCGGCCCGGATGGCGTCGCGCGGCGTCGCGCCGGCGCCCCTGCTGCAGGCGCTCTCGTCGGCCAACCGGCAGACGCGAAGCGGTAGCGCCTCCTCCGGCAACCGCGAATTTCTGATCGAGACCGGCGGTTTCCTGAAAGATGCATCCGAGGCGGGACGCGTGGTCGTGGGCGCGTCCGGCGGCAGGCCGGTCTACCTGCGGGACGTCGCCGAGATCGTCGACGGACCCGAAGAGGCGGCCGATTACGTCTTCTTCGGAAACGGCCCGGCCGGCCGGCGCACGGGGCCGTCGCTCGTCTCCGCCGTGACGATCTCGGTCTCCAAGCGCAAAGGAACCAACGCGATCGTCATCGCCGACAAGGTGCTCGAAAAAGTCGAAGGGGTGCGCGGGCGGCTGATACCGGGCGGCGTCGCGATGACGGTCACGCGCAACTACGGCGAGACGGCGGCCGAGAAGTCAAACGAGCTGCTCCTCCACATGCTGATCGCCGTGGTCTCGGTCTCGATCCTCATCTGGTTCACGCTGGGGCACCGCGAGTCCGGCGTCGTCGCAACGGCGATCCCCGTGACGCTGGCCGGCCGGGCCGTTTCCGAAGAAGACGTAATCGGCC
>JANXQJ010000051.1 GCA_025356865.1 Deltaproteobacteria bacterium
GTCTGCTTGGCGGCCCAGTAGGTGATGCCCAGCGTGCCCAGGACGAACAGGCCGAAGGCGAGAACTGCGATGGGGCTCAGCGTGCCGATAACGGATTGGACTTCAGGTTGCATATTCGATCACCCCCCGACCCGGTCTTTAACGTTCTTGACCATGACGTCGTATTTGCTGTTCGCCCAGAAGATGTAGACGCCGGTCAGCACCCATGACAGCACGATCACGCCGATGGCGATCGGAATGCCGATGGTCATCGCCGCATCGTCGGACAGTTTCTGCGCGAGGAACGGCTTGTTGTAGGCGACGAGCGCGATGAAGCCGAAATAGAGCACCAGTTCGACGATCGTCAGGATGGCGGAAATGGTGTCTTTCTGGGATTTCAGCGCCTTGAATTCGGGGTCTTCGAGGATTTGGTGGGCATTCTTGCTCATCTTGTTCCTCCTCTATCAAAATGTTGGAGCGTTGCGGGTGTCATGCATTTCTCCTTTCGGGATTATTCCGTAAGCTGCCGTGAGTGGTTGCCTGCCAGGTAAACCCATCGTTCTCGTGTGCCCGGCTGCCGGTGACCACCTCCCCTCGTGGAAATGAAGTTTTACTCTCCAAAACTATGGCACCATTTTTACCGGAAGGCAAGGAGGGAGTCAAGAAAAAAGTAACGTAGTTTTATTGTATACAGTATTTGGAGACGCTCATGATTTCATTGGCGTTTTCGGAAGGGTTGCCTGGCGGAGACCGATTGGTGGTACCCTGTCCGTAACGCTGTTAGTCCGCCGGCTCTCGCCGGGTGAAAGGAGGTTCTTGCGAGATGAGTGACCGGAAGCGGATCTTCCTGACGCATCTCTCGTCCTGCGCGGGTTGAGCGTCGAAAGTGGGGCAGGGGTCCCTTGCCCGGATACTTTCAGCGCTCCCGCCGGTCGATGATCCACGGGTGCTGGTCGGCAATTCCCAGGCCGACGATGCCGCCGTGTACTCGCTTTCGGACGATCTCGCCCTGGTGTCCACGCTCGACTTCTTCACGCCGATCGTCGACGATCCGTACCAGTACGGCGCCATTGCGGCGGCCAACGCCCTTTCCGACGTCTATGCGATGGGGGGGGAACCGCTCTACGCGCTGGCGATCGCGGCGTTTCCGGGCGATGCGAAGACCTTTCCGATGCTGGCCGACGTCATGGCCGGGGCGGCCGACAAGGCGCGTGAGGCGGGCATCTGCATCGTCGGCGGCCACACGGTGCGCGACAAGGAACCCAAGTTCGGGCTCTCGGTGACGGGGAGCGTCCACCCGCAGCGGATCTGGCGCAACAGCGGGGCAAAGCCGGGCGACGTGATCGTCCTGACCAAACCGCTTGGCACCGGCGTCGTGGCGACCGGCATCAAGTGGCGGATTGCCTCCGGGGCGGTGGCCGAGGCGACTGTCCGGTCGATGTTGCGGCTCAATGCGGCTGCGGGACGCGCCGGTCGGGAAGTCGGGATCAGCACCGCGACCGACGTCAGCGGCTTCGGCCTGCTGGGGCACCTGTTCGAAGTGCTCGACGCGAGCGGCCTGCGCGCCGAAATCGATTTCCCTGCGGTGCCGGTGCTCCCCGGCGCCGTGGAACTGCTCGGGACGCGAACGCTTCCCCGGCTTTCGGGATGGTCGGTGCCCGGTGTGTCGCTGCTTCACCGGTGGTTCGGCTTTCGGCCGATTCCGGCCGGCATCCGGGAGATGCTCTCGGGGATGGGTCAGAAGGCCGCTTTCGACGGGAAGGTGCCTGAGGCGCTGAAACTGCTGCTCGCGGATCCGCAGACTTCGGGGGGGCTGCTGATGTTCGTGCCCGAGGAGCGGGCCGACCGGCTGATGTCGGCGCTGGCCGACGCGGGCGAGACGGGGTGGCGGATCGGGCGGACGTTGCCGGGCGATTCTTCCGCGCCGGCGATTCTCACCGTTTCGTAGGATGCCCTAGCCCGCATTTCTCACCACGCTCCTGCTACGTCGGCGGATCCGGGCGTGTCTACTGCGTTCCGCTCGATCGGGCTCCTCGACGTAGTGTCAACTACGGCTGCGCCGCCTCGTCACGCAGCGTGGTGAGAAATGCGGGCTTAGATCTTTCCCAGCAACCGCAGTAACCCATCCAGGATGGTCAGTGGGTGCGGCGGGCAGCCGGGGATGTAGAGGTCGACCGGCAGCAACCCGTCGATTCCCCCGCACGCCTCGGGCGATCCCGCGAAGGGGCCGCCCCCGATCGCGCAGGCGCCGCACGCCACGACGATCTTCGGCGCCGGGATCGCCTCCCACGTCTTCATCAACGCCTCCTTCATGTTCAGCGACACCGGGCCGGTGATCCAGAGCCCGTCGGCGTGGCGCGGGCTCGCGACGAACTGGATACCGAAGCGGCCCAGGTCCCATCCGACGGTCGAGAGGACGTTGGTGTCGGCCTCGCAGGCGTTGCAACCGCCGGCGCTGACCTCGCGGAACTTGATCGAGCGTCCGAAGAGCGATAGCAGTTCCTTGCCCATCGCCCCCGCCATCCGTCGCTCCGCACCCTCGTCGATCACAAGCTCATCCCGGCGGTTCGCCGAAAGGCGCGCGTCGTCGCCGAAGGCGATCGCGCCGTGGGGGCACGCCTGAGAACATTCGGGGCAGAAGAGGCACTTTCCCATGTCGAGCCGAAGGTGCCCTTCGCGGGTGATCGCTCCGAAGGGGCAGGCGTCGACGCACGCACGGCACCCTTCCGGGCAGCGGGAGGAGTCAAGGTGCGGGTAGCCGCGGAACCTGGGCGGCAACGGGATCGGGACCGCCGGGTAGTCCATGGTTCGGTGACCCTGCTTGATGCGCGCCAATATCGCCCGGATCATCTCGCGCTCTGGATCATTCGGGATCCCCTCCCCTCATTGCGGTTACCCTCGTCTCTTGTCCTCGCACCGAGAGCGTCGATGCGCCGTGCCGGCAAGGCGCGCGACCGAGTCGTACTCGACGAGTACGGCGCAGGGAGCGGAACGCAGCCGGCGCGGATGCAGCGGCGGTCGAATGCGACCGGAATGGGGGGAGGGGGTCCCGGATGGTCCATCATAGATCGAATCCGCAATAGGACAGGTTGAAGCTCTTGTTGCAGAGGGGGAAGTCGGAGATCTGCTGTCCACGTAGCGCCAGCGCCAGCCCGGACCAGTTGTGGAACGAAGGGTCGGTGATCTTGTAACGATCGATCCGCCCCGCGGCGTCCGTGATGGCCACGTGGCAGATCTCGCCGCGCCACCCTTCCGTCATCGAAACCGATATCCGGTTCGCGGCAAGCGGTCCCGCCGCTTTCCGGACTGGTCCCCCGGGGAGCTGCCTGAGGAGTTCGTCGATGAAATCGAGCGACTTCTCGCACTCGGTCCATCGCACCATGGCCCGGGCGCAGACGTCGCCGTGGTGGGCGGTGGCGACGGGAATCTGCACCATCCGGTAGATTCCGAACGGCTGGTCGCGCCGGACGTCCCGGTTGAGCCCGCAGGCGCGCGCCGCCGGGCCGACCAGTCCCAGTTCCCGGGCGCTTTCCGCCGGGACCGTTCCGGTATTCTCGAGGCGGGCCATGACCGACGGCGTGTTCCACAAAAGCGCCACGGCGTTGGAGAGGTCGTCGCGAACCTCGGCGACCCGCCGCCGCAGGTTCTCGACCAGCGCCGCGTCGCAGTCGAAGCCCGTGCCCCCCGGGCGGAGGAGCCCGCGCCCGAAGCGGCTGCCGCACAGGGCGGCCGTCATGTTGAGGATGTCGCCCCGGATCCGGCCGCAGAACGAGGCGGCCGGCAGGTAGCCGACGTCGCCCGCGATGGCGCCCAGGTCGCCTGCGTGGTTGGCCAACCGCTCCAGTTCGAGGGCGATGCCGCGGAGCGCCTCGGCCCGGGCGGGCGCCGGACTGCCCGAAAGCGCCTCGACCGCCATGCAGTACGCCTGCATGTGCCCGACGGTGGTGTCGCCTGCCGCCGCTTCCATATGGAAAGGCGTCTTCGGGTGGGGCCCGCCGACCTGCTGCCGCTCGATCCCCCGGTGCTGGTATCCGAGCGAGATCTCGAGGTGGAACACCTGCTCTCCGTGGCACTGGAAGCGGAAGTGTCCCGGTTCGATGATCCCGGCATGCACGGGCCCCACCGCCACCTCGTGCACTTCTTCGCCCTCGACCCGGTAGTAGTCCATGACGCCGACGGAGATGGCCGCGTTTTCGGGGCGGGCCCACGCGTCGCGTCCGGGCGTCCACGCGCGGTGGAAGCGGAGCGGCTTGAACCAGGGGTGGCCAACCGGCACGACGCCGAACTGCTCGGCGATCTCCCGCTCGAAGAACGAAAGTTGCGGGAAGCGGTGCACCAGCGACGGGAACGAATCGTCCACGCGCGTCGACAGGATTCCGAGGGCCCCTTCCGCCTTGGAGGCGAAGAGGGCGTAAAGGGCCGTCTGCCCGTCGCCGGCCGGCACCCCGAAGAACGACGCGACGCGCAATCCCCCCCCCGCCGCGTCGCCGACGGCCGCAAAAAACCGTTCCGCGTCATAAGCCGGTATTTCGCCGAGTGGCAGCGACGTTCCGTTGCCCATGATGCCCATCCCGCGCATCACGGGGTCGCCTCCAGCAATGCGGAACCGTCGCGCAGGAGGACGAGGAGCGGTTCGGGAATCCAGACGCCCAGCATCAGGATGATCCCCGTCAGGAAGAGGGGCGGCCCGACCGTGAGGAAGCGTTCCCGGTAATCGCTCGCCGGGAGGTCTTTCGGCGGATCGCCCATGACGAGCGGCAGGACGGTCGACGCCATCCCGATGAAGACGACGGCCAGCAGGAGCAGGAATGCCGCACCCGCCCGCCCGCTCCCCTGCACGAACGCGCTCGCGACGATCTGGTACTCGCTCAGGAAGGGCGAGAAGGGGGGGGAGCCGGTGATGGCGATGAAGCCCGCGAGGAAGAGCGCCCCGGACCAGGGCACCCGCCGCAGCGCGCCCCGGACGACGTCCGTGGTCTTGCTGTTGTAGGAACGGTGGATGTTCCCCGAGGAGAGGAAGAGCACCCCCTTGGTCAGCCCGTTGTTCAAGACGTGGAAGAGCGCGCCGAAGAGCGCCCCCTTCCCCAGGCCGAGCGCGACGGCCAGGATCCCGACGTGCTCGACGCTCGACCAGGCGAGCATCCGCTTGAAGTCGGTCTGTCGCACCATGAAGATGGCGGCGAACGCCATCGAGACGAAGCCGAGCGTCATCAGCGCGTTGCGGAAGAAGGGCAGTTCGGTGCCCGACGCGGCGCAGATCTGGTAGACGCGGAGCACCGCGAGGAATGCGCAGTTGACCAGCCCTCCGGAAAGGAGCGCCCCGACCAGCCCCGGCGCCTCGCCGTAGGCGTCGGGCTTCCAGGTGTGGAGCGGCGCCAGTCCCATCTTGGAGCCGAAGCCCACCAGCAGGAAGATGAAGGCCGCGTGGAGCCACGCGGGGTGAAGCTTCCCGGCGGAAGCGATCAGCGGGTCGAGCAGCAGCGTCGGTTCGGGCTGCGCGGCGACGATCGTCGAGTAGGCGAGGAAGAAGAGCCCCAGCAGCGCCAGCGCGATCCCGACCGAGCAGATGAGCAGGTATTTCCAGGTCGCCTCGATGGAGCGGGCGTTCCGGTTGAAGTAGACCAGCGGCGCCATCGATACCGTGGTCGTCTCGAGCGCGACCCAGAGCAGCCCCAGGTGACGGGCCATCGTGACCAGCGTCATCGCGGAGAGGCAGACCAGCACGCCCATGCAGAGCACCCGGTTCGACCGCTCCTGCCGGTATGCGAGGTAGCCGACCGCATAGACCGCGCACGCCAGGAAGAGGAGGCTGATGCTCAGCAGGACGATCTTCCCGAGCGGGTCGAACCCGATCCAGCCGCCAGCCGAAAGGGGAGGCGTGTCGGCCAGGACGGCGAACGTGATCGCCAGGTGGACGACGCCGACCGCGGGCAGGATCCAGGGGCGGTACCGCTGGGAGGGGATCACCCAGGCGGCGAGGGCGCCCAGAAGCGGAAAGAGGACGAAAGCATAAAGCACTAGATTTCCTCCTTCAGCGCGCTGAGCCGGGAGGTGTCGATGGTGGAGAACTCGTGGCTGATCTGGTTGATCACGATCCCCATCACGAAGATGCCGACCAGCAGGTCGAGCAGGACGCCCGCCTCGACCATCACGGGCATCGCCTCGGTCAGCAGCAGCCCGAAGATGAAGATCCCGTTCTCGAGCACCAGGTAGCCGATGACCTGCGAGATGGCCTTGCGGCGCGTGGTGAGCACGAGGAAACCCGTCAGGAGCGTGGCGATGGAAGCGGGGACCACCAGCAGGTCCTTGTGGGCGGGTGCCAGCGGAAGTTTTTCGGCGAAGACGAACGCCATCGCGGTGAAGACCGCGCCGAGCAGCAGCGTCGTCACGTAGCCGACGAACGGCTCGACCTCCCGCTTGATCTGCGCCTTGCGCGTCGCGTCGTTGATGAGCCAGGGAATGATCAGCCCCTTCGCGAGCAGGATGCAGGCGGTGATTCCCGCCAGGTGCCAGGAGAAGGGGTGGATGATCCCCGGCAACAGCCCGAGGATGACGCCCTGGGCGGCTACCGCCTGGATGCAGAACGCGAGTCGGCTGGAGCCCAGGATCACGAAGTTGATGAGCATGACGAGCACGAGCAACTGGTCGGCCAGCGAGTCCATTTCGGGTTACCTCAGGATCAGCAGCATCGAGAATGCGGTCAGGACGGTGGCCGCGACGAGCAGTTGCGGGATGCGGACCAGCCGGAGCCGCGCCATGACGGACTCGACGACCCCGATCGCGATGGCCAGCGCGAGCATCGACGCGACGAAGAATGCCCAGTCGGCTGCCGCGTTGCCGCTCTTGAACGGGAGGGCGACGTTCATGAAGAACGCGCCGAGCAGGAACAGTTTCATCGCCGCCCCGTAGAGGATGCAGCCGAACGCCGGCCCGCTGTGGTCGAGCACCATGACTTCGTGGATCATCGTCAGTTCGAGGTGGGTGTTCGGATCGTCGAACGGGATCCGGCAGTTTTCGGACAAAAGCACGATGAAGAGCCCGCTCAGGAGCAAGAGCATCGAGGCGCCCTCCCCGATCCAGATGTCGGCCGAGACGCGCGTCAGCATGGTGGAGAGAGAGAGACTGTCGCTTACCCGGGCGAGCGTGACGAGGGCGAAGAAGAGCGCCGGTTCGGCCAGGCACGAGAAGGTGACCTCGCGCGCCGCCCCCATCCCCTCGAAGCTGGA
>JANXQJ010000028.1 GCA_025356865.1 Deltaproteobacteria bacterium
TCTCCTGCCAGAACTGCCACGCCCGCAACGGCGTGCTCAACTTCCGGGCGCTCGGCTACACCGAAAAGGAAACCGACCGGCTGACGAGTGCGGCGCTCTACTTCGACAAGGCCGCCGAACGACTGAAAGAGGAGTGGTAGCGGGACGCCTCCGGACGGGGTATCTTTAACCCTTTCGATTCTCCGTCCGGAGGGTGTCCATGATCCGATTCCTGGCCGGCGTCGCCGTCGCCATCCTGCTTTCCCTGACCGGCGCCGCGGGCGCCGCGGTTCCTTCGACCGAATCCGTCGAGGCCGCCATCGCCCGCGTCAAGCCGGCGCTGGTTCGCATCCACGTCGTGGCGGTCAGCCAGCGCGGCGGACGCGAGGTCAAGTTCGAGTCGTTCGGCAGCGGGGTGATCATCGGGGCCGAAGGGCACGTCGTCACAAACCACCACGTCGCCGGCAACGCCCGGCAGATATTCTGCACGCTCTCCAGCCGCGAAGAGGTCGAGGCCGATCTCGTCGCAACCGACACGCTCACCGATATCGCCGTCATCAAGTTGCGCAATCCCGGGAAACGTGCGTTTCCGTCCGCCCGGTTCGGCGATTCGTCGCAGCTGCGCGTCGGCACCCCCGTCCTGGCGATGGGGAGTCCGCTGGCGCTTTCGCAGTCGGTCACGATGGGGATCGTCAGCAATACCGAAATCGTCTTCCCCAAATTCATGAGCCGGTTCACGCTCGACGGCGAGGACGTCGGATCGATCGTCCGGTGGATCGGCCACGATGCCGTGATATTCGGCGGCAACTCGGGCGGGCCGCTCGTCAACCTCGAAGGCGAGATCGTCGGGGTCAACGAAGTGAACCTGGGTTTGAGCGGCGCGATCCCGGGCAATCTCGCGAACGAGGTGGCGGGGCACCTCATCCGCTCGGGCAAGGTGTCCCGGAGCTGGGTGGGGCTCGACGTGCAGCCGCTCCTCGAGGGATCGGATCAGGAAAAGGGAGCGCTCGTCAGCGGCACGATCGAGGGATCGCCCGCCGGGCGGGCCGGCATCCTGCCGGGCGATCGGCTGCTGTCGTTCGACGGGCAGCCGGTCACCGTCCGTTTCCGCGAGGAGACCCCCCTATTCAACCGGCTGGTGATGGGCGTCCCCGTGGGAAAAGAGGTCGAGGCCGTCGTCCTCAGGCAGGGGAAGACGCTGGCCTTCCGGATGGCGACCGAAGAGCGCGAGAACGCCCGGATGAAGGCGGTCGAACTCACGCACTGGGGCGTCACGGGGAGGACGCTCTCCCGCGGCGCGGCGCGCGAGATGAAGCGCGAGCCGCGCGGGGTGCTCGTCACGACGGTGCGGCAGGGCGGGCCGGTGTGGCAGGCGCGGCCGAAGATTTCCGAGAACGACGTGATCGTCGAGATCGGCGGGAAAAAAGTGTCGGGCGTCGAGGCGCTCGCCGAAGAAACGCGGGCGCTCGTCGCGGGGCGGAAGGATCCGGTCCCGGTGCTCGTCACGTTCGAGCGTCGGCGCGAGCGGTACGTCACGGTGGTCCGGCTCGAAGAGGAGAAGGAGTCGCAGGACCAGGGGATCGAGGCGCGCAAGGCGTGGCTGCCGGCCGCCACGCAACCGCTGACGAAGGAGACGGCCGCCGGACTCGGCGTTCCGGGCGGTGCCGGTTTCCGCGTCACGCAGGTCTATGCCGGCCACAACGCCGAGAAAGCGGGGCTGCGGGTCGGCGACGTGATCGTCGCGCTCGACGGCGAAAAGGTGCGCACGACGTCCTCCGAGGATTCGGACGCGCTTTCGACGCTCATCCGCCAGTACCGGATCGGCGCCGCCGTTACGTTGGCCGTCCACCGGGAGAACGGGGCGATCGACCTCCCCGTGACGCTCGAGACGACGCCGACGCCGCCCGGCGAGATGAAGCGGTTCCGGGAGGGATATCTCGATTTCCGGGTTCGCGAAATCGCCTTCATCGACCGGGCGCAGGAGGGTTGGGACGAAAAGCGCGGGGGCGTTCTCGTCGAGACGGTGGGCGAGGGGGGATGGGCCGCTCTGGGTGAATTGGCGGTGGGCGACCTGATCGGTTCGGTCGACGGAAAGCCGGTGGGCGACGTGGCCGCGTTCGAAAAGATGATGGGAACGATTCGGGAGGAGAAGCCGAAGCGCATCCTGATGCAGGTGCTCCGCGGCATTTACACCGTATTCGTCGAGATTGCGCCGGGTTGGAACGGATCGACCTGATCAGGGCAGGGGAGGGAAGATGAAGGTTTCGGGAAGGGCGATATTCCGGGTGCTCCCGCTGGCTGCGTTGCTCGCGGCGGGGACCTTGTCGTTGGCCGGGGGGGCATCGGCCGGCGACGAGACGAAAAGGCCGGCGGCGATCGCGCAGGCGTGGGGCGAGGCGGTCGTCCAGGTCAAGGTCGTCATGAAGTACCGCGTCGTGATGCAGGGGCGGGAGATCCGGAAAGGCGAAAGCGAGATCGAGGCGCTCGGCACCGTGATCGACCCTTCCGGCCTGACGGTCCTCTCGAACACGAACATCGATCCGACCAAGACGTACGCCGACATGCTGAAGAAGGCGAAATCCGGCGGGGAGGATATGGGAAACTTCGACATCGAGAGCAGCTTCGCCGAGGTCCGGATGATGCTGCCCGACGGCTCCGAACTGCCCGCCCGGGTCGTGCTGCGCGACAAGGATCTCGATCTCGCGTTCGTCCGCCCGTCCGAAAAGCCGGCGAAACCGCTGATTGCGGTCGATCTTTCGAAGGACGGAAAACCCGCGATGTTCGACGAGGTGCTCTTTCTCGGGCGCATGGGCGTCATCGGGGGACGGGTCCCCTCGGCGTCGATCTTCCGGGTCGAGGCGGTCGTCCGGAAGCCCCGAAGTTATTATCTCGTCGACCAGAACGCCGTGAGCGGCCGGCTGGGTTCCCCCGCCTTCACGATGGACGGGAAAATGGTCGGCATCCTGCTGCTTCGGGCGATGGAGACGCAGGAGGGGGGGACGGGACCGCTCGAGATGGTGTTCGGGGGCATCAGCCGTCTCGGGATATATCCCGTGATCCTGCCCTCGGACGAGGTCGCGGCGGTCGCGAGGCAGGCCACGGAAAAACAGCCCGTTGATCCCTAAACGGTTGACAGGAAGACCGGTGTCCGGCTTATCCTGAAAAACTGATGTCCGCCGTATCCGTATCGACGATCCCCGCCTTCTTCCGTCCGTTCAACCGGATGGCGGATTGCGCGTGGCTGCGCGGCTGCCTGCTGCTGGGGTTGGTGTTCCTGCCGGCCTGCCGCGGGGGGGAGTCCGGCAAGTTCAAGCACACGGGGCACGTCACGGTCACGCGGGGAACCTGCGTCGCCTGCCATGGCAGCGCCCGGAGCACGCCCAGGCGCCCCGTCGAAAAGGACTGCACCGGCTGCCACGCCAAGGGCGCGCAACTTTTCGCCGAGTTCAAGTCGTTGCCCGAACCCTCGCGAATCATCCCGCACCGGCCCCCGACCTATGCCGATGTGATCTTTTCCCACGCGCCGCACGCAGGTGCGGGCATCCCGTGCGACGGCTGCCACGCGCTCCCCGAAGGGGGAAAGAAGGAGTCGTCGTTCCCCCCGATGGCCGGCTGCAAGGCGTGCCACGAGAGGAACGGTGTCGCGGCGACCTGCAAGACCTGCCACCGGGAGAAGGCCGACCCCGCTGCTCCGGTGAAAGGCCGCTGACCTCCGGCCGAATCCCCCGACAGGGGCGGATGTCGCTATTCCCGCGTAGCGAGAGGGGATTTTGCGATCCGCCCCTGCGTCAGCGCTGGATGTTGAGGGAGGGCTTGATCAGCTCCATGAACTCCATGCGGGTCTTCTGCTGGGTCCGGAAACTGCCGAGCATCGCCGAGGTGACCGCCTTCGAGTTCTGCTTCTCGACGCCGCGCATCATCATGCACAGGTGGGACGCCTCGATGACGACGGCGACGCCGTGCGGCTGCAGCGTGTCCATGATGGCGGTCGCGATCTCCTGGGTGAGCCGCTCCTGCACCTGGAGGCGGCGCGCGTAAAGCTCGACCACCCGCGGGATCTTCGAGAGGCCGACGATCTTGCTCTTGGGAATGTAGGCGACGTGGCACCGGCCGAAGAACGGCAGCATGTGGTGCTCGCACATCGAGAAGAAGTCGATGTCCTTGACGACGACCATCTCGTCGTACTGTTCGTGGAACACCGCCTTCTGGAGCACCTCGCGCGGGTCCTGGCCGTACCCTTGGGTTAGGAAGCGCATCGCCTTCTCGTACCGCTCGGGTGTCTTGAGGAGCCCCTCGCGTTCGGGGTCCTCGCCGATCTTGATCAACAGGTTTCGGATTAGGTTCTGCATGATCCCGGTATCTTCGCACATTTTCACGGTGGTCGAAATCACGGAGCAGTTGGCCGACAGGGGGAATTGAATGGAGTGGCTGACGGATCCGAATGTCTGGATGGCGCTCGCGACGCTGACGGCGCTCGAAATCGTCCTCGGAATCGACAACATCATCTTCATCTCGATCCTCTCCGGGAAGCTGCCCCCTGAGCAGCGCGAGAAGGGCCGCCTGCTCGGCCTCGGCCTGGCGATGTTCATCCGGATCGGCCTCCTCTTCTCGCTGACGTGGCTGATGGGGCTCACCGCGACGCTCTTTTCCGTGATGGGCAAGGAGATCACCGGCCGGGACCTGATCCTCATCTCGGGCGGCATATTCCTCCTCTGGAAGAGCACGGTCGAGATACACGGGAAACTGGAAGGGGAGGAAGGGGAGGCGTCCGTCCGCGTCGGGGCGACGTTCGGCGCCGTCATCGTCCAGATCCTCCTGCTGGATATCGTGTTTTCGCTCGACTCGATCATCACCGCGCTGGGGATGTCCAACCAGCTGGGCGTCATGGTCGCAGCGGTCGTCGTCGCCGTCGGGTTCATGATGCTCTTCTCCGGAAAGATCGGCGCGTTCGTCGAGCGGCACCCGACCATCAAGATGCTGGCACTCAGTTTCCTGATCCTGATCGGCGTGTCGCTGATCGCCGACGGGCTTGGCCAGCATATCCCGAAGGGGTACATCTACTTCTCGATGGCCTTCTCGGTGCTGGTCGAGATGCTGAACCTGAGGCTTGCAGGCCGGGGGAAACCGGTCAAGCTGCGCCAGCCGTACGTCGACTAGGTAGCTGCATTTCTCTCCACGCTTCGTCGCGGCGGGATTGGGATAGTATGGAAGGATACGCCGGAGGGAACCCGTGAACCGCCGATCCTTCAACGAAGCCGTCGTCGCATCGCTCGACCTGCCGCCCAGGGAACGGGACACGCTGCTCGCGCTCGCTCGAACCGAAGGGGCTTCCTTCCCGAAGGGGCTCGTCTCACGGGGATTGCTGACCGCCGAAACGTTGCGCCGGTCGTACGTGGCGCTCTGCGGGGTGCCGCCGTTCGTGCGGGATCCATCCGAAGTCCGTCCCCTCCCGCCCGAGATGTTGCCGCTCCCCTTTCTCCGCGCAAAGCTGATCGTCCCCGTGGCGCTCGTAAACGGCACGCTCGTCCTGGCGATGGCCGACCCGCTCGACGTCGACGCCCGCGAATCCGTTGCCAAGGCGACCGGGCGTCGCATCGCGGTGCAGGCCGGCACCGAGGAGGAGATCCGCGAGGCGATCGAGAAGGGATACGGCGAATCGGGTTCGTCGATGGAACGGCTGATCTAGCAGGTGGGCGAGGAGGGCGACGAGGCCGCATCCGGCGACGAGCGCGTCGAGCGCCTGATCGGCGCGGCATCCGAAGCGCCCATCATCCGTCTCGTCAACTTCATGATCTCCCGGGCGATCGAACGGGGCGCGAGCGACATCCACATCGAACCGTTCGAGAAGGTGCTCAAGGTGCGCTACCGGATCGACGGCATCCTGGTAGAGGCCGAAGCGCCGCCCCGCCGGCTTCAGATCGCGATCATTTCCCGCATCAAGATCATGGCGCGGATCAACATCGCCGAGAGCCGGCTGCCGCAGGACGGGCGCGTCAAGCTGCGGATCGGCGGCGAAGAGATCGACTTCCGGGTCTCCACGATTCCCACGCTTTACGGAGAGAGCGTCGTCATCCGGATCCTCGACCAGTCGGCCGTCCCGCTGAACCTGTCCACCCTGGGCTTCTCGTCCGGGATACTGGGCCGCTTCCGCCAGATGGTCAACGCGCCCCACGGCATGGTGCTGGTGACCGGGCCGACGGGGTCCGGCAAGACCACCACGCTTTACGGCGCACTCCAGGAAATCCGTTCCGCCGAGCGGAAGGTCATCACGATCGAGGACCCGGTCGAATACCAGGTGCCGGGCGTCAACCAGATCCAGGTGAAGCCGCAGATCGGGCTGACCTTTTCCGCCGGATTGCGGTCGATCGTGCGGCAGGATCCCGACGTGATCCTCATCGGCGAGATCCGCGACCGGGAGACGGCCGAGATCGCGATCCACTCGGCATTGACCGGGCACATGGTGCTATCCACGCTGCACACCAACGACGCGGCGGGCGCGGTCACGCGGCTGCTCGAGATGGGCGTCGAGGAATATCTTTTGCCCTCGTCCCTTTCCGGCGTGCTGGCGCAGCGATTGGTGCGCACCATCTGCGAGCAGTGTTCAGCGCCGCGGGAACTGTCGAAGGCGTTCCGCGACGAGATCCTCCGCGAGGCGGGTTTCGTTCCCGAGGGCGACCTGAGGATGGGCACGGGATGCGCCGCCTGCGGTGAAACCGGGTACAAGGGGCGGATGGGGATATTCGAGCTGTTGTGCCTCGACGAGCCGGTCAAGGACCTGATCCTGGGGCGGGCCGATTCGGGCGCGATCCGCGCCGCCGCCGTGGCGGGCGGCATGCAGCTCCTGCGCGACGACGGCTGGGACAAGGTCCGGCGCGGGCTTACCACGGTCGAGGAAGTGCTTCGGGTAACCCGAAGCAACTAGAGGGCGTCAAGGGGAGCCATGGCGGTTTTCGGATATCGGGGGACGGACCGGGACGGGCGCGTGTCCGAAGGGGTGGTCGAGGCGACCGGCGAAGGCGCGGCGTGCGACCGGCTTCGGGAAAAAGGCCTCCTGCCGATCCGCGTCTGGCCCGCCTCGGGCCCCGCGGCGATATCGTCCAATGCGGCGGCCTCCGGGACGTCCCGGAACAGCGGCGCCCGGCGCGACCTCCTGCCGTTCCTGCAGGGACTGCACACGCTGCTGCGCGCCGGTATCCCCGTCGACCGGGGCCTGGAAATGCTGGCCGACCTGTTTCGCGACAAGCCGATGGGGGTCGTCGCCGGGGCGCTGCTCGGCGAGGTGCGCGCGGGCAGTTCCCTTTCCGAGGCGATGATGAAGGCGCCCGGCGCGCCCTTCGACCGCTTCACCGTCCAGATGGTCAACGCGGGGGCCGCCACCGGCCGGATGGAGGAGGCGCTCGACCAGACCTGGCGCTTCCTCGAGCGTTCCCGCGAGTTCCGCTCCAGCGTGGTCGGGGCGCTCATCTATCCCGCCATCCTGCTTGTCGCGTGCGTGCTTTCGGTCGTGCTCATGCTGACGTTCGTGATCCCGAAGTTCGCAGGCGTCTTCGCCGCCTCGCGGGTCGTCCTTCCGCTGCCCACGCGCATCGTGATCGCCGCGAGCGAATTCCTGAAAGAGGACGGTCTCTGGCTGCTGGGCGTCCTTGTCGTGGCCGGTTTCGCAGCTTCCGCGCTGCTGGGGCGCCCCGAGTTCCGGCGCGACTGGGACCGCGCGAAATTCCGCTGGCCCTTTCTCGGCGACGTCATCACCTCGATCGAAACCTCCCGCGTGCTCTGGTCCCTTTCCTCGCTGCTTTCGGGCGGCGTGCCCATCCTGTCCGCCTTCGTCATCGCCCGCGAGGTGAGCGGCAACGTGGCCGTGCGCGAAGGGATGGAGGCTGCGCGCCTGAAGATCCAGGGGGGCGGAAAGGTGGGACGGTCGCTGGCCGAGACGACGCCCTTTCCCGAGATGGCCATCCGGATGATCTCGGTCGGGGAGGAAACCGGCCGGCTCGAGGAGATGCTTTCGTCCGTGGCCGAGACGTACGAGGCGAACGCGCGGCGAACGCTTTCCCGCTTCCTGGTCATTCTCGAGCCGGCGATGATCCTGCTGCTCGGCGGGCTGGTGGGATTCATCGTCGCCTCCGTCTTCCTCGCGATCTTCCGCTTGAACGAGATGCCGCTTTGAGACGCTCTCGAACCGGCGGCTTTACGCTGCTCGAGATGATCGTCGTGCTCGTGATCATGGGGCTGGGCGTCGCGCTCGTGTTGCCGTCGCTCTCGGGGCCGCTCGAGTCGGCCCGTTTCCGTCAGGCCGGCTCCGAGGTCCGGGCGACGCTGGTGCAGGCGAGGTCGCGTGCCGCTTCGAGCGGCCGGATACGGGTGGTCCGGTTCGACCTCGAGCGGGGCGAATACGGCATCCCTTCCGACAATCTCGAGCGGGCGCTTTCGGGGGGGGTGCGGCTGGCCTCCGTCGCGAGCCGGGGGGAGACGGTCGAGCGGGGGGTCGCGGAACTCCGGTTCTTCCCCGACGGCAGCGCCGACGGGGCCGAGGTCGTCCTGCACGACGCGGGATCCGGGCGGTTGCGGCTGCTCGTCGACCCGCTGACCGGTCTCGTCGAGGCGGGCACCTGACGGCGCGGGCGTCGGAGAAGGGGTTCACGCTGCTCGAGGTCGTGGTGGCGATGACCATCCTCGCGGCCGGCATCGTCGGGCTGATGGGGCTGCTGCGCGGTTCGATCTCGATTTCCGGCAGCGCGCGCGACGTCACGACGGCATCCCTTTTCGCATCCCAGCGGCTCGAGGAGGCGCTGTTGATCCCGAAAGCCGATGACGGCGACACGGAGGGCGCTTTTGACGCGAAGTACCGGTGGAAACTCTCGTCCGTGCCGCTGCCGGAGGACGAGGCGGTCCCGGTCGAGGGCCGCCGGTTCCGGGTGACCGTCAGCTGGGACGACGGGACGCACCCCCGCTCGCTCGAACTCTCGGCGAGCCGATGGCGGCGGAAGGCGGGAACCGGTGGGTAGTCCGCATGAGCCGGCTTCCCCGCACGGGCCGCGTGGCGGTTTCACGCTGGTCGAAGTCGTCGTCTCGCTCTCGATCCTCGCGCTGGTGGCCGGCGGAATCTCGATGGCGTTCCGGATGACGGCCCGGTCGATGGAGCAGGGCGAGGCCGCGGTCCACGCCTCGGTCCGGCAACGCGCACGATTTGCCGTGCTCGAGCGTTCATTCCGCGCGGCAAATCCGGCGCCGGTCCCGACGGACAACGGGAATGCGACCTGGTTCCGGGGCGACCGTGGCCGGGTGTCCTTCCTCTCCGTCTCGCCGTCGGGTGCCGCGCCCGGAAATGCTTTCCGGATTCTCTCGTTTCACGAAGGCATGCTACCCACCGGAGAAAAAGGACTGCTCCTGTCCGAGCGCAACCCGTTCGGCACGGCCGGTGTCGCCGATGACGCGTTCGACAAAGGGTCCCGGGTCGTTTTCCCGGATGCGTCGGGCGTGAGGTTCTTTTTCGTCTCCGGCTTCACGGCGGGCGGGACGATGGAAACCGAAGATGCGTGGGATGCGCGCGAGATGACGCGACTTCCCGTGGCGGTCGGCATCGAATTCACTGCCGGGGGCGAAACCGGAAAGCGGCGGGTCGTCATCCCGCTGCCGGTCGGGGTGAACCAGTTGCCGGACAGGCGTCCGCCTCACGACGCGGGACCGATCGGATGAACGGACGCTCGGGAATCGCGTCGCTGCTCGTCCTCTGGGCGATGCTGCTGCTCGGCACGCTGGCGCTCTCTTTCTCGCTGTCCATGCGGACCGAGGCGCAGGCGGCCCGCAACGGTCTCGACGGCGCTCGGGCCTACTACCAGGCGCGATCCGGAATCAGCCGGGCCATGGCGCTCCTCTCGACGCTGCCGCCCGACAACGTGGCGGCGATGGCGATCGAAGGCCGTGACGGCGACGCGGACTACGCGGTCCGGATTCTGCCCGAGAGCGGGAAGGTCGACATCGATTCTGTTCCCGAGGCGACGCTGAAGGCGATTCTGAAAAAGGGCGGCTTGTCCGAAGAGGGGGCGGAAGCGCTCGGAGACGCCATCCTCGACTGGCGGGACGCCGACGACGACCGGCGCCCCCGGGGCGCCGAAGCGGTCGATTACGCAAACCTGCCCGAACCGGTCCGCCCCCGGAACGGCAAGACGGCCGCCATCGAGGAACTCCAGTACGTGAAGGGGATCCGCGCTTCTTCGACGGATTCGTCTCGAAGGTGTTCACGGCCCACGGGGCCGGCGCGGGGGTCGACATCAACGCGGCCCCGGTCATGGTGTTGCAGGCGATGCCGGGGATTTCGCCGGAGGTGGCGCGCGCGGTCGTCGAGCGGCGTAAGGAGTCCCCGTTCTCCGGTTCCATCGCCGTGGCGCAGTTCATGGCCGGGCGGGGCGTATCCCCGGGCGACATCGCTCGCTTCACCGCCGGAAATCCGTCTCACGCCTTCACCGTCCTCTCGACCGGGCGGGCTGCCGGTAACGCGAGGCGCACCGTATCCTGTCTGGTGGAAATCGGCGGAATTGGGGAAAATCCTGTCAGAATGATCGGCTGGAAGGATCAGGTGCCAGAGGATGAGGAATAGCCAACGGTGAGCAGGTTCAAGACAGTGGTCGGAATCGACCCCTCGGGGCGGCGTCTGGCGCTTGTCGCCCTCCAGGGCGGTTTCGGAAGCCCGGCTCCGATCGTGCCGCCGGCCTGTTTCGAACTGCACTCCGAGCGCGAATCCGGACGGACCGATGAGGCCGAAGAACTGCTCCGCGACTTCGTGGCGCGCAACGGCCTCGCAGGAAGCACGGCCAGGCTCTGCATCCCGGCCGACCGCGCCTACACCGCCTGTGTCGATTTCCCGGCGCTGCGCGCCCGCGACCTGGGGCCCGCGCTTGCGATGGAACTTGATCGACTTTTCCCGTTTCCTGCCTCGAAACTTCGTTTCGGATGGCGTCGGCTGGCAGGCGGGACCGGCGGTCGCAATGCCCGCTTCCTCGTCGTCGCCACGCCGGTCGACTTTCTCGACCAGTGGACGGCGATCGCCTCGCGCGTCGGGCTGACGCTCGCCGGCGCCGTCCCGTCCGGCTGGGCCGTTTCGGCAGCCCACCAGGAGATCGGCGGCGGGAAGGTCCGGGGGCCGGTTGCGGTGGTGCGGGGCATCGGCGGCGCCGTCGAATGTACGCTCATGAGCGATGGCACGCCGTTTTTCAGCGCGTCGCGATGCTGTCCGCCGGGGGGCGAACCGGCGGAAGGATTGACGCTCGCCGAAGAGGGGTTGCAGGATTTCACCTCATCCTTCCAGTCGGACGGATTGCTGCTGGCGGCGCCTTCCGGCTGGTTTCCTGCGGCGCCCTCCGTCATTTCCGGTGAGTCGGTTCGCCTCGAGGAGCGATTCGAATCGAACGCGAAGCAGGCGACCGCGCAAGGGGAAGACGGGGCGCAGGTATGGGAGGCGCTGGGCGCCTTCGGTGCGGCGATCGGCGAAAAGGGGGTCGACCTGCTCGCGCCCGATCGCCCGGGGCCTTGGCTCCGGATCGCCGCCGCTTTCGCGACGGTTCTGACCGTCGTGGCGCTGGTGCTGGCCGTGGCCTGGCCCGCGACGCTTTATTGCAAGGCGAAGGCCGAGTTGGCGCGGCTCGATGCGCGCGTCGGTGCGCTGAAGCCGGCAGTCGACCGCGTCGCCGATTCGATGGAATCGCTTTCCGAAGTCGACGAAAAGATCGCCATCCTGAAAAACGCCTCCCCCGGCGCCGGCCAGCCGCTCGAAATCCTGCGCGACCTGACCGGACGGTTGCCTCAGGGAACCTGGCTGACGGGACTTCGACTCGAAGGGGCGAAGGTCGAGATGGACGGTTTCTCGCCTTCCGCCAGCGAGATCTTCCCGTTCCTCGCACAGGACGGGCGGTTCCGGAAAGTCGAATTCGCGTCGCCGATCACCCGGCAGCCCGACAACCTCGAGCGGTTCCAGATCCGGGCCGAATTCGCGGGTGGAACGTCTTCAGGCGACGGGGGCAGGCGATGAGCGGGACAGGCCGTTTCCGTTCGCGCCTTCGGTTTCTCTCCGACCGGGAAATGGTGCTCCTGGCCTTCGGCATCCTCGCGGTGATCCTGTTCGTGGCGATCCGGCAGTTCGTCTACCCGAAGATGGACGAGTACCGGAAATTCCGGGTGTTGATCCCGCAGCGGCTCGCAACGATCGCACGTTATGCGGTTGCGGCCGGGGGCGAAGAGCAGGTCGACGGATTGCTGGCCGAGCGGGAGGAACAGCTCCTCGCCCTCGAGGGGGGGCTCCTTCGGGCCGACAGTCCGGCTGCGGCGGGCGCTGTGCTGCAGGGGATGCTGAAGCCGTTGGTCGAACGGTCGAAACTCCGGCTGACATCGCTGCGGGCTCTGGCCCCTGTGGTGAAAGGCGCTTACGCGGAGGTGGCGATCCAGCTGGACGTCCAGGGGACGACCGAAGGGATGGCGTCGCTCCTGGCGGAGATCGCACGCCAGAAAAAGATGCTCAGGGTCCGGAAGCTCGGGGTCGCTTCGGGCATGAATTCCGTGGCGATGGCATCCCGCCCGGAACTGCTCACCGTGACGGTCGAGGTTGCCGGGGTAACCGAAGCCGGCGGCGCCGAAGCCGGGCCCGAAGAGGGGACGCAATGATCCGGCTGACCCGGCTGATCCCGCTGCTGATGCTCGCCGTCGCGTTCCTCGGCTGGGAAACGTACCAGGCCTGGATCGCGCCTGCTGCTCCGGATCTCCCCGCGGTCGGGGAAGCACTTAAGGGTTCCGGGACGGGAGGAGACAACGCGGCCGGGCAGACGTCCGCCGCCGATCCGGCCGCGGCCGTCTCCGCGATCACGACGCGGCCCCTGCTCCGCCCGGACCGGCAGCCGTTCCGGGAAGCGGCGTTCGTCGCGACGGCCCCGCAACGGAATTACGAGGCCGAGATGGCCCGTTTCATCGTGGTCGGCATCCTGCCGATCGACGGAAAGGAAAAGGCGGTGGTCGTCCGGAAGGGGAACGGTTCAGGGAGCGAGCGGTGGGAACTGGCGGCGGGAGACCCGCTCCCGGGATTCGTCGTGAAGGCGGTTCGGCCGGAAGGCGTTCTCCTGACCGCCGACAAAAAGGATTTCCTGCTGCCGCTCTACGCCGGGGGGCCCCGACCGGGCGCCGGAGGCTTGCGAACCGAGGTGGCGCCGGTTCATCCCGCGGCGGGGAGCACGCAACCCCCGCAGGGGGCCGCCCTGGCGCCGTTCGTCCCGCAGGGGGTTCCTCCGCCGGCGATTCCGGTGCGGTCGCCGGCGGTGATTTCCCCGTCCGGACAATTCGAAGCGGGACAGTCGTCCGAAGCGGGCGGGAATCGCATCAGGGGTCGTCGCCCGTCGGCGATGCCGTCCCGGTCCCAGTCTTCCGTTCCCTAGCGCGGGCACAAGATAGAAACAGGCTTTGGAGGATTCGATGATAAAACGGGTATTCCTGCTGATAGCACTGCTGCCGGCCGTCGCGCTGGCATTCTCTGATCCGGCGAGTTTTCCGGAACCGCCTCCCCCCCCCCCGTTCTCGTCGGCCATCGAGGAAACGGCGGTTGCCCAGCCCCCCGTCCCGGTTCAATCCGCCCCGAGCGGCGGATTCCTCGTCAAGTTCAACAACGCCGACGTCTACGAGGTGATCCACACGCTGGGGCGGATCGCCGGCATCAGCTACCTGATCGACCCCCGCGTCAAGGGGATCGTCAACGTCCACACGCAGGGCACGATGAAAAAGGACGACGCGCTCGAACTGCTCTTCTCGATCCTCCGGATCAACGGGGCGACGGCGGTCAAGGAAGGCGAAATCTACCACATCGTCCCGATGGCCGAAGCGAAAATGGAACCGCTCCCCGTCCCGGCTCCGGGATCTCCGGGGGAGAGCGGGCTGCCGAACCGACCGGTGATGCGGGCGTTCCCGCTTCAATACATCGCGGCTTCCGAGATGGCCAAGGTCATCAAGCCGTTCCTTTCGACGGGGGGCGAGGCGGTCGAAGTGACGCGCGCCAATATGCTGCTGGTGATCGACACCTCCGGCAACATGGAGAAGCACGCCCGGCTGGTCGAGCTGTTCGACGCCGACGCGTTCCGCTCGGCCGGGGTCAAGCTCTTCCCGCTGAAATATCTCGATCCCGACGAGATGGCGAAAAATCTCGACGCCGTGTTCGGATCCCTCGATTTCTCGGCGCGCGCGAGTCGTCCGGCCGGGCTCAACTTCGTCCCGCTCCCCCGGATGGGCGCCCTGCTCGTGGTGAGCGCTTCTCCCAAGACGCTGGCCGAGGTGGCGCGCTGGGTCGGCGAACTCGACCGGGAGCCGTCCGGCGCCGGACGGGGCGTTCACCTCTACCGGGTGAAGAACGGCAAGGTCGCCGATCTCATGCTCATCGTCGAAAAACTCTATCCGGGCAAGGCGAGCCCGCTGGCCGGGAAGACGACCGAGTTCAAGGCATCCGTCGGCGAACCGGCGGGCAGGGGTGCGGCCGCGCCCGGCGTGCAGGTAACGACCCGGGCCGCTACGGTTCCGGATGCGGCACCCGTCAAGCCCGTCGCGAAGGAAGGCGACGCCGACCGGTTCGACATCATTCCCGACGAGCCCGCCAACGCGTTGATTATCCGCGGGAGCGCGTCCGAATACGCGACGCTCCTCGACGTGCTCAAGACGATCGACATCTATCCGAAGCAGCTCCTGCTCGAAGTCGTGATCGGCGAGGTCCAGCTCGACGACTCGCTGCAGCTGGGCGTCGACTGGAACTACATCCAGAACGTCGGCGGCAGCGGCGGCACCGGGACGGCGTCGATGGTCACCGCGGCCGCGGGACTGAACTCGGGGTTCGGATACGTCTACGACAAGGCCAACCGGCTGACGGCGGCATTCCGGGCGCTGGCCACCGACGGGAAGGTCTCGATCCTCTCCGCGCCGAGCATCCTGGCCGCCAACGGGAAAAAGGCCAGGATCATGGTGGCCGACCAGGTGCCGATCGTGACCGCGTCGACCCTTGCGAACTCCAATCCGCCGGTGACCACGACCACGGTCGAATACAAGGATATCGGCGTGATCCTCAACTTCACCCCCTTCATCAACGACCAGGGGCTCGTCACGCTCGAGATCGAGCAGGAAGTGAGCGACGTCAGCACGACGAAGGCGACCGGGACGACCAACCCGATCTTCTTCAAGCGGAACATCCAGACGACGCTCATCGCAACCGAGGACCGCAACATCGTGCTGGGGGGGCTGGTCAAGGAGCGGAAGTCGGTCAACCGGGACGGCCTCCCGTGGCTCTCCCGGATCTGGGGGCTGGGATGGCTGTTCGGCTCCCGCACCGACTCGAGCAGCCGGACCGAGCTGATGGTCTTCATCACCCCGCGGGTGATCGCCACCATCGAGGACGGCACGCGCTTTTCCGGCGAGTTCGAGAACCGGGTCCAGGAACTCAAGCGGCAGATCGGCGAGGCGAAGGGGATCAAGCGTGCGCCGTCCGATCCTTCGACGGCCAGATAAGTAAAGAAGGGGGACCGATGAAAACGGGAATGGGGAAGCTGGCGTCGGCGGTGGCGCCGGGGCTCAAGGCGGCGCTGATGAACGAGGTGGACGGCCGCGAATTCTACCGTTTGGCGGCGCAGGGCGCGACTTCCGAGGGCGTGCGCGACATGTTCGAGCAGCTCATGGCGGAAGAGGAGCGGCACTACCAGGCGCTCCTCGAGCAGGCGGGGCGCCTGGCGGCCGGAAAAGTGCTTCGCTTCAAGCGGAGCGCCTCCGACCGGAAGGCGCTCGACGCGTTTCACGGGCTGATCTACACGCCCGAGGTGTTCGCCGACGCGAAGAAGGCCGAAGGCGAGCTGGCGGCCCTGTCGATCGGGATGACGCTGGAGCAACGCGCCATCAAGCAGTTTGCCGCACTTCGAAAAAAGGCCGAGTTCGCGGGCGACGAGGCGGCGGTCTCGGTGTTTGCCGTGCTGGTGGCGTGGGAGCAGGATCACCTCGACCTGCTCTCGAACCAGTACGAGGCGTTTCGCGAGGCCTACTGGGAAGAGGCGCACTTCTGGCCGTTCTAGCCCGCATTTCTCACCACGCTCCTGCTATGTCGGCGGATCCGGGCCTGTCTACTGCGTTTCGCTCGATCGGGCTCCTCGACGTAGTGTCAACTACGGCTGCGCCGCCAAAGCGACGAAGCGTGGTGAGAAATGCGGGCTAGGATCGCAAGCGTGATGACCGACGAGGAACTGATGGCCGCCTTCCGGGGCGGCGACCGGGACGCCTTCGAGGCGCTGTTCGACCGCCATCACCTGAAGGTGATCCGTTTCGCGGCCCGGATGACCGGCGATCCCGGTCGGGGCGAGGAGGCGGCCCAGGAGATTTTCCTGCGGATCGCCCGGGCGGCCGCCACCTGGGAGCCGACGGCCCGCTTCACGACCTGGATGTACACGATTGCCCGCCGCACCACGCTCAACCTGATCCGCGACGGCCGGGAAGCGGGGACGGCCGTGCCGATTCCGCCCGGCGAAGAGGACGGCGACGGCTTTCCGCTTCACCTGTCGGGGCCGCCGGCTCTTGAACCCGACCGGATCGTTTCCAACAATCAATTGCGCGAACGGCTTGAAGTTGCCCTCGGCGAGCTGGCCGAGGGGTATCGATCGGCATTCGTGCTGGCCGCGGGCGAGGGCCTGTCGTACCTGGAAGTGGCCGAAATCCTGGAGATCACGCCCCAGGCGGTCAAGAGCCGCGTGTTTCGGGCCCGGGAGATGCTGGCTTCCCTCCTTTCGGAGGTGGCGCCGTGAAACCATTTCCGGGAATGCGGGTTTACTCCTTGGAGAGGGAAAGATCATGAACTGCAACGAATCCCTGCAAATTGCCAGCGCACGCATCGACGGCCAGGTTACGCTCGGCGAAGTGCGGGCTCTCGATGCCCATCTGGCGTCCTGCGAGGCGTGCCGGGGGGCCGACCGGGCGATGCGCACCGTCAACGCGGGGTTCATTGCGGCCGGCGCGGGGCCTTCCGTCCGGTCGGGGTTCAAGTCGGCGCTCTTCGACCGGCTCGATGCCGAAGCGCTCCTGCCGCCGCGCAAGGGACGCCTGTTGTCGTTCCCCGTGTGGCGCTGGGCCGCGGTGCCGCTGGCTGCCGCCGCGGGGCTGGCGCTCTTCATGCTCGTCGGCCGCGAGGCGGGCGAGATGCGGCCGACCGGACAGCAGGTGGCGCGCCAGGACGTGCCGGTCGAGACGATCATCTCCGTCACGTCGCCCCTCACGCACGGGGCTGCCGGCGAGAACGGGGTCCGGGGTGCCGCCGCCGTTGCACGGGGCGCATCCGTGCTTTCCCCCGAAGAGGCCGAGATCGTCGCCAACCTCGACCTGCTCGAGCATCCGGCTGCGCCCGAAGACGCTCCCGCCGATCTCGATGAAATGCTGACGCCTTCCGCCAAGGGGCAAGGATAAAGGAATGCCGCACCTCAGTCGCCGAATCTTCACCCTGGTGCTGCCGATCGTGTTGTCGGCCATCCTGGCGTCGTCGACGGTCGATGCACGCGAGGGCGGGCGAAGCGGCTCGCGCGACGACTGGCGGCACTCCGAAAAGGCAGGGGGCTACCCGGACAGTCCGGCGGGTGACCGCGACTGGCGACCCGAAGTGCGCCCCGATGCGGGAGGGGCGCAGGTCACGCCCGAGAAAGTCGAGCGGTGGCGCAACATGACGCCCGAGCAGCGCGACCAGTTCAAGGAGCGTTATCGCCGCTGGAAAGAACTGCCGCCCGACCAGCGCGACCAGGCCGCCAGGCGGTTCCGCAAGTGGCAGGAACTCCCCGAGGAAGACCGCCGCTACCTCAAGGACCGGCGCGAAATCTGGCGGGGGGCCCCGCAGGAAGAGAAAAAGACGATCCGCAAGCTGTTCCGCAACTGGGGCGAACTGTCGCCCGGGGACCGCGACGCCCTCAAGGGCCGAATCGGCGAATGGCGCGGGCTACCGCCTGCCGAGCGCGAAGGCAGGATGCAGGCGTGGCCGTACTACCGGAAGTTGCATCCCGGCGAGCAGAAGACGATCCGCCGTTTCCTGTTCGACGAGGCGCCTCCGCAACCGGCAACCGGGACACCTTCCGGCCGGCGCGGGGCAGACCGCCCCGACGGCGGCCGACGCTGAGGGAGATGACAGGCGCCGATTCCCCATACCGCGTTGACCGCGAACGCTGGATCCGCGCGGCACTGGCGCAGGCGGTCAAGGGGGGCGAAGCGGGCGAGGTGCCGGTCGGCGCCGTCGTCGTCGGCCCTGACGGAAAAATTGTCTCCCGGGCGTTCAACAAGCCGATTTCGACCCGCGATCCGACCGCCCACGCCGAGATACTGGCGCTCCGGAAGGCGGCCCGCAAACTGGGCAACTACCGGCTCGCCGGCTGCATCCTCGTCGTAACCCTCGAACCGTGCACGATGTGCGCGGGTGCCGCGGTGCACGCCCGCATCGCCGAAATCGTCTACGGCGCCTCCGATCCCAAGACCGGCGCCGTCCGCTCCCTTTACGAAATCGCGGACGACAGGCGCCTGAACCACGCATGCAGGGTGACGCCCGGCATTCTCGCCGACGAATGCGCCGCCATGCTCAAGGCGTTCTTCAAGGCCCGCCGAAATTCCGGATGACGATGACTGATGCTCCCGGCAGGAGGTGGCTTCCGGCGATCGCCCTGCTGGCGGTTGCCGTCGTCGCATTCGCCTCGGAGGCCGGACCGATCCTCGTCGACGATTTCGTGTCGGGGCTTCGTCCCGGCTGGATCGAAAAGGTGTTCAGGGGGCATACCCGATACGCGCCCGGGAAGGAAGACGGCCGCCCCGCGCTCAAGGCCGAGAGCCGCGCCGCCGCTTCCGGCCTTTACTTCCCGATTGCCTTCGACCCGAAGGCGTACCCGCGCATCGACTGGTCGTGGAAAGTCGCCCGCGCGCTTGCGCCCGGCGACGAGCGGGCGAAGGGCGGCGACGATTACGCCGCCCGCGTCTACGTGGTATTTCCGTCGAGGTTGTTCTGGCGCACCCGCGCCATCAACTATGTCTGGGCCGGTCGGCAACCCGCGGGCGCCCTCTGGCCCAACGCGTTCACGTCGAATGCGATGATGATCGCGGTCGAGAGCGGAGACGCGCGGGCGGGCCGGTGGGTCGACGAGTCGCGCGACCTGCGCGCCGACTTCCGCAGGGCGTTCGGCGAGGAACCGCCCGAGGCGGGCGCAGTGGCGATCATGACCGATACCGACAACGCGGGCGGCGAGGCGACCGCGTGGTACGGCGCGATCCGGCTGCTGCCGAAAGAGTGAGCCGCGGGGTTCGGTGTTGTGGTCGGGGTACGCTTTCGGGTATAATCGCCCTTTCGTGCGGAGGGGTACCGAAGTGGCCGTAACGGGATCGACTCGAAATCGATTTGGGGGCAACTCCACGTGGGTTCGAATCCCACCCCCTCCGCCAGATAACTTCCTCAGCGGAGGGGGTGGGATTCGAAGGAAGCCCGCCGCTGAGCGATTAGCGAAGATCAGCGCGCAGGGATGCGCGCGGCAGGCGGGCTGACCGGCCCGGAAACCCGAGACAGGATGTCGCGGGTTGGAGGGGAATCCCACCCCCTCCGCTCACAAGCTACCTTCTGTGCTGTCCCGGCATTCGAAGACCGCCCGCCGTCGAACCGTCGTATGTCGCGCAATGATCCGTAAAAAAATATTTTCACGGCAATACAACCGAAA
>JANXQJ010000096.1 GCA_025356865.1 Deltaproteobacteria bacterium
GCGAAAGCCCGAACTGGTCAAACGACATGCGGAAATCTCCTTCTTTTTACCGTCGGCGTTCGGAAGTTTCCCGGTGCGCACGCAAGGGTGCCCGGGAGGAAAGCCGCGGTTGCAGTGGAACCACCACGTGCAATCCGCAGGTACGGGACTTTGCCCGTCGCCCAATCTTCCGAAGGAAAAGCCCCTGGACACTCGCAGGGTAGGTAAGGAAGGGATTGCAGTTCGTGATTAGCCAAGCTCTCGCCAGCATACGCCCTCGGCGGGAAAACGCAAGGCAAATCGGTCGGGCTAACGCTTCCAGGCGCGGCCGGGAAGCCGGAGTTACTGGAATTCGACCTTCTTCAGCTTGCAGTCCCGGCCGAATTTGAACAGCGCCCGGTCCTGTGTATTCCCTGCTCGAGACGGGAATGGGTAAAGGGGAAGAGCCGGATCGGAACACCGAACGGATCGCGCTCGATGCGCTGGAGATGAAGTTGCAGCACCTCCTTGATCCCGACCTGCCCATGCTTCGAGGCGTTCAGCAGAATCCCCAACTTCTCCACGAACAGGTCAACGCCATCCGTGACGAATTGCTGTTCAAGCAGGGGGCGGGGGGAGTCGTAACGCTTCCGGGAGAAGAAGATAGAAGGCGGCCTCACGAATCCGGTATGCCGGAGCGTCAAGTATGTTCTGCGCGGCCGTATTCTTTCCGGTGTTCATCATGCCCCAAGTGTGCCGGATATATAGCCCGCGGTGAAGGTCCCGGTGATATTCTGCCGTCCGTAAGCAGACAACCGACAAGCAGGAGCCTGACATCGTGAAGTGGGTCGCACCCTCCGAAAAAGACGCCGCCACCGCCACGCTCGAACGGCGCTTGTGGGATGCCGCCGACCAGTTCCGCGCCAACTCGGGGCTCAAGTCGCAGGAGTATTCCGCGCCCGTCCTCGGCCTGATCTTCCTCCGTTTCGCCGAGGTCCGGTTCGCGGCGCAGCGCGCGAAGTTGGAAAAGACCGCATCCTCCTCCCGCCGCGGCAGCCGGTTGGACGAGCCCGCCGCCTACCAGGCCGACGGCGTTCTCTATCTGCCGCCCGAGGCGCGGTTCGACCACCTGCTCCACCGTCCCGAAGCCGAGGACATCGGCGCTCAGGTCAACGCGGCCATGCGCGAAATCGAGAAGCACAACGCACAGCTCGCAGGCGTGCTGCCCAAGACGTACAACCTGTTCACCGGCACGCTGCTTAAGGAACTGCTCAAGAAGGTGTCCGAGATTCCCGCCGCCATCGACTACGACGCCTTCGGCCGCATCTACGAATATTTCCTCGGCGAGTTCGCGCGCACCGAGGGGCAGAAAGGGGGCGAGTTCTACACCCCCGGCGGCATCGTCCGGCTGCTGACCGAGGTGATCGAGCCGTTCCACGGCCGCATCCTCGACCCGGCGTGCGGATCGGGCGGCATGTTCGTCCAGTCGGCGCGCTTCGTGGCCGAGCACCGGAAGAACCCCGCAGCAGAGCTTTCAATCTGCGGCGTCGAGAAGACCGACGAGACCGGGCGCCTCTGCCGGCTGAACCTCGCCGTCCACGGGCTCGAGGGCGACATCCGCCACGGCGGCAACGTCAACAGCTACTACGACGACCCGCACGACGCGGCGGGCACGTTCGACTTCGTCCTCGCCAATCCGCCCTTCAACGTCAACGCCGTCGACAAGGAGCGGATCAAGGACAGCGTCGGCCCGGGCCGCCGCTTCCCGTTCGGCCTGCCGCGCACCGACAACGCGAACTATCTCTGGATCCAGCTTTTCCACTCGTCGCTCAACGCCACCGGGCGCGCCGGCTTCGTCATGGCCAACTCCGCCTCCGACGCCCGCTCCTCCGAGCAGGATCTTCGGCGGCAACTGATCGAGGCGAAGGCGGTCGACGTCATGGTCGCCGTCGGCCCCAACATGTTCTACACGGTGACGCTGCCCTGCACGCTCTGGTTCCTCGACCGGGGAAAGACGAAGACGCCCCGCGCGGATCAGGTGCTGTTCATCGACGCCCGCCACATCTGGCGGCAGATCGACCGCGCCCACCGCGACTGGACGCCCGCGCAGATCGGCTTCCTCGCCAACCTCGTCCGCCTCTACCGCGGCGAAGCGCTCGACCTCACGCTCGGCGGCGACGAGGCCGAGGCGAAGATCCGGGAAGTGTTCGGATCGAAGCCGGCCTACGCCGACGTGCCGGGCTTATGCAAGGCGGCGACGATCGCGGAGATCGAGGCGCAGGGCTGGTCGCTCAACCCGGGCCGCTACGTGGGCGTGGCACCCGGCGAACCGTTAAGCGACGAGGATTTCAAGGAACAGCTCGAAACGCTGAACGAGGAACTGGAAACGCTGACCGCCCAGGCCCGCGACCTCGAACAGGTCATCGCCGCGAACGTGGCGGCGCTGCTGGAGGGGTGAGGGTGAGCGGTTGGCTAACATTACCGCTTGGAGAGGCGCTGACGTTTCAGCGCGGCTTCGACATCACAAAGGATGAGCAGCGGGACGGGCCATACTCTGTAATCTCGTCGTCAGGCCCGAAGTCCACGCACGTAGAGTATAAGGTCCGTGGACCGGGGGTCATCATAGGTAGAAAAGGATCCCTCGGCACGGTCTTTTATTCGGAAGACAACTATTGGCCCCACGACACGACACTTTGGATCAAAGACTTTCACGGGAACGAAGCACGGTTTGCATACTACTTTCTTCAGACGATGGGATTTGAGCGACTCGATGCCGGTGCGTCGAATCCATCTCTAAATCGAAATCACATTCACACAATCCCGGTACGGTGGCCCCCACTCCCAGTCCAGCGGCGCATCGCGGACATCCTGTCGGCCTACGACGAGCTGATCGAGAATTGCGGGCGGCGCATCCGGATCATGGAGTCGATTGCGCGCGCCCTTTACCGCGAGTGGTTCGTCCAATTCCGCTTCCCCGGCCACGAGAACGCGCGGCTCGTCGCCTCCCCGCTCGGCGAGATTCCCGAGGGGTGGGAAGTGGTTCCCCTGCCGGATTGCATCCTCATCAACCCCCGCGTTCCGGTTCCGAGAGAAGGCGAGAAACCCTTCGTGCCGATGAGCTGCCTTTCCAACGACTCGATGCTCATCTCGGACATCGAATCGCGCAGCGGGAACAGCGGATCGAAGTTCCGGAATGGCGACACGCTATTTGCCCGCATTACGCCCTGTCTCGAAAACGGCAAGACCGGTTTCGTCCAGTTCCTGCCGACTACAGAGGCTGTTGCGTTCGGTTCGACCGAGTTCATCGTCCTCCGGTCCCGAACGGTGACGCCGGAGTTCGTCTATTGTCTGGCTCGCAGCGACGGGTTCCGCGGGATCGCGATCAAGAGCATGTCCGGTGCGACGGGTCGGCAACGGGTGCAGGAGAAATGCTTCGACAACATCCGGATTTCTCATCCTCCGATCGACCTGCTTGAGCGATTCTCCGGCATCGTCGGGCCTTCGTTCCGGCTCATCCAAAAACTGCATCACCAAATCCGCACCCTCCGCCGGACTCGCGACCTGCTGCTGCCGCGGCTGATGTCGGGGCAGGTCGAGATGAAGGCGGGCTGACATGTCCCACGCCTACACCGAAGATCAGCTTGTCGAGCAGCCCGCCGTCGGGCTGTTCTCGGCGCTCGGCTGGCCTACGGTGTGCGCGAAGGACGAGACGTTCGGAGCCGACGGGTCGCTCGGGCGGGAGACGAAGGGCGAGGTGGTGCTCGTCGGCCGGCTGCGCGAGGCGCTTCGGCGGCTCAACGACGGATTGCCGCCCGAGGCGATCGAGACGGCGATCGACGAGCTTGTGCGCGACCGGTCGGCGATGAGTCTCGAAGCGGCGAACCGGGAGATTTACGGGCTGCTCAAGGACGGGATCCCGCTGTCGGTGCCCGACCCGGAAAGTCACGGGCAGAAGCCCGAGCGGATCCGCGTCGTCGACTGGGCGGATCCGAAGAACAACGACTTCCTGCTGGCGAGCCAGTTCAGCGTAACCGGTCCGCTCTACACCTGTCGGCCCGATCTCGTCGGCTTCGTCAACGGCCTGCCCTGGGTCGTCATCGAGCTGAAAAAACCGGGCGTCCCGGCGCGCACGGGCTTCGACGAAAACCTCACCCACTACAAGAAACAGATCCCCGCCCTCTTCCGGTACAACGCGCTGCTGATCGCCTCCAACGGCACCGAGAGCCGGGTCGGATCGCTGACCGCCGGCTGGGACCGCTACTTCGAGTGGAAGCGGATCGAGCGGGAGGACGAGCCGCGGCGCGTGTCGCTGGAAGTGATGCTGCGCGGGACCTGCGACCCGGTGCGGCTATTTGATCTGGTCGAGAACTTCACGCTGTTCTCCGAGCACAAGTCGGGGCTGGTGAAGATCCTCGGGCAGAACCACCAGCTGCTCGGCGTCAACAACGCGATCGCCTCGATGCTCGAAGCAAGGGAAGCGGGGCACGGCCGCGCGGGCGTCTTCTGGCAGACGCAGGGCAGCGGCAAGAGCTTCTCGATGGTCTTCTTCTCGCAGAAAGTGCTGCGAAAGATCGCGGGGAACTGGACGTTCGTCGTCGTGACCGACCGCGTCGAGCTCGACGACCAGATCGCGAAGACGTTCAAGGCCGCGGGCGCGGTCAGCGAAACCGAGAGCAACGCATGCCACGCCGGGAGCGGCGCCCACCTGCGGGATCTCCTGCGCGGCAACCACCGCTACGTCTTCACGCTGATCCACAAGTTCCAAAGCCCCGAGATTCTGTGCGACCGGCCCGACGTCGTCGTGCTGACCGACGAGGCGCACCGCAGTCAGTACGACACGCTGGCGCTCAACATGCGGGCGGCGCTGCCGAAAGCCCTCTTCCTCGCCTTCACCGGCACGCCGCTCATCGCCGGGGAGGAGCTTACCCGTGAGGTCTTCGGCGACTACGTCTCGATCTACGACTTCCGGCAGTCGGTCGAGGACGGCGCAACGGTGCCGCTGTTCTACGAGAACCGCACGCCCGAGCTGAAGCTCGTCAACCCGGAGCTGAACGACGACCTCTAT
>JANXQJ010000121.1 GCA_025356865.1 Deltaproteobacteria bacterium
CTGCTTGGCGGAGGTCCAGCGGGCGATTTCGAGCGCGAAGATGCAAGACAGGATGGAAACACCTGCCGCAACCGCAGCAAACCGAAGTCGGGCTACCCGTTTCCCGCTCTCGTCCACCCCGTCCCCCGAGTTGCCCAATGAAAACCCGTGGGTGATCCTGTCGGAAAATGGGACAAGTGATGCGCCGAAAGCCACTACGGACGGATTCGCGAAGTCACCGGGCGGGACGAGCGGGGATGCGGAAACAAGGGGAAAGACAGGGCCGCCGTCCGGCAAGGATCCGGCTGTCAGGAGGTGCGTGGCAGATTCGGGAAATGCCTGCGATTCGTTGTGGAAAAGTTCAGGGGAAGCGAGCAGGGCCACCGGGAAATGACGAATCTTCCGGAATTTATGATCGCCTACCGTAAGCAGGATCAGGTCGGTTTCGACCGATACGAGCGAGAAGGACCGTTCGGACTGCAAGGCGACCGCCGCGCAGAGCAGGGACACCGCATCCGTGACGATGCGTTCTACCCGGAATCCGCCTTCGGTGAAAAGCTCGGTAAACCGGGTGATTGTCGAAAGACGTGTCGCGAACGCCGTGAAACGACCGGAACCGCCGTCGATGTTTTCCATCGGAAGGAGATTGGAGGCGATCTCCTCTCCGTCGAACGGCAACGATTCCTCGATCTCGGCGACGTGGATGATTCGCGCGTCCTCGAGGTCGGACACGGGAAGCTCGAGGACGCGGATATGACTTTCGGCCGGCGGGATGGACAAAACAGCCGGCGGCAGGTTGCCCCCAACCAATTCCCGCAGGCGTGCAGCCAGCGACCGGATGTCTTCCAGGGTGATCGAACTGTCGGCGCAATGGATCTCGCATGCGGCGAGTCCGCGTCCGGAAAAGGGTGTTTTTTCCCAAACGTAGGCGGCCAGACGTCGGTTGGAAATCGATATGCCGATTCGTTTCATTCAGCAACTCTAGAAAAAACGGAATTCGCCGGCGGGCGAGAGCAGCGGGCCGGAGACGATCAGAGTAGCATTCTTGGCGTTTTTCGCCACCAGGTTGAAAATCGTCGCCACATTGCCCTCATAAGGATTCGGAATCTTCAGGTGAAACGTGATGGTCGATCTGGATGGGGAAGCGATCCGGTCTATTTCACCGGTGCCTTCAACCGGCGCCCCTTCGTATTTCCCGCGAAGGGAGGAAACGTGAAGCGCTCCTCCCTTAAGCGCGAAGTCCATCATCGCATCGCGAATGACCGCCTCCTTGACAGGCGAATCGGCAGCGGGGATGGAAAACTTCATCAATGAGAGACTCGCTTTACCTATCCCCGCGGATTTCCCCCCGCTTGAACGATTCCAGGCAATTTCGCACTGGTCGATAGCCAATCCGAGGCCGTTACCGGGCAATAGCCCGGGAAAGTCTGCGGACGAAAGTTTGAATACGGAGATTCTGCCCCTGGCGGGTGTCGTCGACGCACTCGATAACCGGATGTCGATGCGGGCCGCACCACTTGCGACCTTGAAGTGAATCGGAAGCCCTCGAAAGAGCCAAAATGGGTCAAACCGTACCGAAACCTTACCGACCTGGATGGTGTCGGCCTGGCCGGGGACCTGAATGGTCGCGTTGTCGATTTCGAGCCCGGCCGGGAAAAGGAACCGGGCATCCTGCGCCTCAAGCCGTACCCCCGATTTTCCGAGCGCGGGTGAAAGCCAGCCAAGGATCGCTTCACGAGGCAACGTCATGCAGAAAACCGAAGTGAAAGCAGCCAGGAACAGGAGCGATCCGGCCAGCGGAATGGGCCATCGGCGCCTTGTCAACAGGTCGAGCGGCAACTCATCCTCGTTTCAGAATTGAACGAAGTTTCAAGAGTACGAGAGGTACCGCAAGCAGGAGGAGGTCGATCATTCCGGTGCCGGATTTGCCCGACCGACTGCCATTATTGGAAGAGCAGCCTTTTTCGTTGTTGACGATCCATTCGTTGATGGTGGGGAGGCCGGTCACCATCAAGGCGCGGTTCGACGGGTTTGTGTTATCCGTTCCGGACCAGAAGACGACGCCCTTGCTGCTTACGAATGAGAAGGCGGCCTTCGTATAATCGTCCGGCAATTCGTAGGAGGTGGCCGCGTTCTGGAAACCGACTGGCGTGGGCCAGGATTGAAAATTGAAATACGGATAGGTAGAGAGCGGATTGCCTGCGTAGTAGATCGGGGTCGACCGGGAATTTCCGTAACCCGTAAGATGGAATCGACCGCCGAGGTCGATGTGGGCTTCAGCACGAAAAAGGTCGAAGGAGGACGGGAGGATCGCGACGCCGGGCGGGTGAAGCAGGAAGTCATTGTTGCGTCCGAGATCGACCGAATTGTTGTCCTGCAGTGCCTTGTCGGGGTTGAGGTATACCATGGCCAGGTTTCCGGCAGAACCAGGGGATGGTTCGTCGGTCGCAAGAACGTACACGAGGCTGTTGGTGCTGGGGGAGACGAGTACCTGAGGATGCCCCCACCGTCCGATCCTGAGGATGACGCCGGTCGCTGCAATTGCCGCATTGTCGGAAATGCCGCGCTGCGTATTGCTGAATTCTTTGACCATCGCATAATACACGCCGGAATACGTGCCGATCGTGCCGTTGTCGGTTGTCCATGCGATGTGCGACCTGCTGTCACCATCGAGTTTGAGGTTGGGGATTGGACGTGACCCGGTCGTGCCGACCGCGTTCGAAAGTTTGATCGGCAATCGGACGACCGCAGCGTTGTCGAGGCCGATCCGCGCATAATAAGTATCGAATGGCGAGTCGGCGCTTTCGCGGTAGGCGTAGGCCAGCCGGGCGGTGTTGTCCTTGGTGACGATTCCGAAGGAGACGTCCTGAAACTCTCCAACGATGCCCGGATTGAAGGAGACAGTCTTGACGCTGCAACCGATCACGGCGTGATTGGACAGGGAGAGTTGGGCTCGGTAAAGGACGTAATGGTCGGCGGGATCCGAAGTTGGTTTCGCTTGGAAGAAGACCACCACCACGTTGGCGGTCTGCAGCGCGATCTTCGGGTGGCGGGCGTCGTAATAGGGATCACCGCCGGCATCGGCGATCGGGTAGGCCGGGGTTGTCAATAATCCCGAGAGCGCCTTGAGAGTGAAGTCGGTGCTCCCGTTCACGGCGGCGTAATAGACGGAAAAAGGGCCTGAAAGCCCTGGTCCGCCGATGAACGCCACGTGGACCGTGCTTCCGTCCGCGACGGTCGATGGCTGATCGTAAATGCCTCCGCCGGGGCTGATGGGAGACGCGTATTCGGCGAAACAGAGCGTGCTCAGGATGGCCGAAAGGAGCCCGGCCAGAATGATCGGACGAATCTTGCTGATCATGCTTCCCCCTTGGGGTGTATGAGGTCGAGTGCGGTCATTCGAACCGCCTGCTACGCCATTGTATCTCATTTCCGGAACGCGTCCCGATCGCTTCCAGCGTGCGGCGAATCCCGTTGACATCGCCTTCCGAGCGGACGTGAAACGTGGAGGATTTCACGTCGAGCAAGTCCACGATCCGGGTATTCCTGAAGAGGGTTCCGAGTGCCGGGCTCGCTTTTTCCATGTCAGTCTTGATGCCGGATTCGTCCCCTTTCCGGAAGGGGCTTTCCCGTCGATAGGCGATGATCCGATCCGCCATCCCTGCGTCGATTATTCCGCCGTTGACTGCATCCTGCCCGGCCGAGAGCGCCATCAAAACTTCTTTTGGTGCGGTGTTGATGTTGATTCGGGCGCCCGGCGCGGACACCGTGACGTAAGGCTCAAGCTTTCGAAAAATGTCGGGAGTGATCCCGCGGACGAGACGGAGTTCGTCCAGGGTGTCAAAGAGGTCGTTCTTCGCCTTGTATGGATACTTAAGCGTCTGGTAGTAATTGCTTTCGGCGCCGCCGGAGCGGGTCGAATCGTCGTTGTCCATCCAGTCGATGACGGAATCGGCGATGGTCGGATCAAGCGACAGATTCTCGAGGAGGCGGCGGAATACACCCAGTTTCTGGTCTGCGGGGGCATTCCCGTTCGGACCGATCAGATCGTTCAGGTTGATCTTCCGTTCTTCGTCAACGATCGTCACGACCACGAGCCCGGGACCGAGGTCGATGGGAGGTGCCGTCCGGGACCAGATCTCGTCGAGCGTGTCGAAAGCGTTGTCCTTGGAGTCTTCCCGAAGGGCTATGATGGCCGCCTGGGTGCCGGCTTCGGCGAGCAGGCCGGCGCGGATCGAATCCCGGGCGAATGCGCTGCTCTGGGCTGAGCGCATCCCGACCTTGAAGATCTCGAAGACGAGGGCAACGATCAGCACCAGCGTCAAAAGCGTGATCAGCAGGGCGATCCCGGATCGGGAGCCCAGGCGATTCGTGCGGTTCAAGGCTTGGGCCTCTTGCCGGAGAACAGGCTCTGCGACTCACGTCCGTTGAGGATGACGTCTACCTCGCGGCGCAATTCGTCCCCGTTGTCGTCGATCAGGGTGATGGCGACCTTCTTGGGAAGCGCCCCCTTCTTGTCGGGTCCCGGAGGCCATTCCTTTTTCCAGGCCGTTCCGTCGAAAAGTTCGATTCGAAATCCCTTGATCCGATGGGCTATCCGCGATTCCCGGACCGGCAGCCGGTTTTCGATCAGGGCCAGGTCGGATTGCTCCCGATAGATGTCGAGGAAGCCGGCTTCGGAAGCGACCTTCGGGAAATACCGGATCTTGACGAGCCCGGAGGATAGCCGTTCGTCGAGGTCGGAAGCGGGTGTAAAGGCGGTGAACGCAAATGTGGCGCCCGGTTGGCCGGAGAAGGTGTCCTCGTGGGACGACATGTGCGTATCCGCCAGGCGTGTGGCCGAAACGGCACCTGCGATGTCGGATCCGAGCCGGTCGACCGTCATGGCCTTCTGGCGCGACTTTCCGTAACGGTCGGCCAGCATTTCGCGCGTTCTTGCAGCACCGGTGAAGGCCGAGAGCAGAAGGACGAGAATGGAGGAGAAGATGGCCAGCGCCATCAGGATTTCGATAAGGGTGAATCCGCGCTCTTTTAGTGGAACTCGGATCATTTGACGGCCAGTCCCGAGAGGATGAGTTGCTCTTCCTCGTCTTTCCCTGCCCAATAGACGGTGAGGTGCACCTCGCGCGCATCTTCGTGGAGTGCCTGCGAAACCGTCATCCGCCAGCGGTAGCCCTCGTGGGGTGAGGGAAAAGTCCCATCCGAATCGCCGGTATCGGGAAAGGTGACCAGCGACTTCCGGATCTCGGCTTCGCCGAGGAGTGTTGCGAAAAGCCACCCTTCGGAACGCGTCTGGGTGGAGATGCCGTCGGAGACGACCCGGAAAGCCATCATCAGCGACCCGGAGAGGATCGCAAGCGCAACGAGAATCTCCAGAAGCGTAAACCCTTTAGGCCGCATTCTTTGAAATATTCCCTTCGAGCACTTCGACGGAACCGTTGGTCGGATCGACGTGGAGCGTCCAGTCGGTGGGGTCGCCTTCCCGGCTGGCATCTCTTAAATGGATCAGCGTGTCGGGCATCCGCCCGCCGGGCATGTATCGGATCTCGGTGACTGCGTCCATGGAACGTGCATAGCCTTCGACTGTTATGCCGGTAACCGTTACGCCGCTCCCGAAGTCAAGCGCCGGTGAGGGTTCGGGGTTGCCGCCAGGCGAGATGAACCGGTAACTGGCGGCCCTCGGGTCGATAAGGAGACGCCATTCTTTCTTTTCGAACAGGGCTCCGTCGAACGCCGCCTCGGAGTTGGCGGAAAACGAGCGAAAAGCCGCTTCGCGCCTCGACTCCCCGATCCCCGCGAGCCGTGGCGCCACGATCCAGAGAATCAACCCCAGGACGAAGAGGACGATTGATAACTCGACCAGCGTGAATCCGGCCGAGCGGGATTTATTTCCTGGCATCCCAGGAATTGACATCCGAATCCTCGTTTTCGCCGCCTGGGACACCATCAGCCCCGTAGGACGTCATGTCGAATTCACCGTGCGTCCCGGGTGAAACGTAGATGTAGTCGTTGCTCCACGGGTCCTTGGGGACGCGATCGAGGTACCCCTGCTTGCGGTAGTTCTTGGGGATGCGTCCGCTTTCGGGCAAAGTGACGAGCGCCTGGATTCCCTGGTCGGTGGCGGGGTAGAAACCGTTGTCGAGCTTGAACAGTTCGAGCGCCTGCTCTATGTTTTTCATCTGGACGGCCGCCTGCGTCCGTTTGGCTTCCTCGGTTCGGCCGATCAGCTTGGGCACGACGAGTGCTGCAAGCAGGCCCAGAATGACGACGACGACCATGATCTCGATCAGGGTGAAACCGCGACGGTCGTGTCGAAGGGTCTGTTGGATTTTCATTGGAAGCGCCTCCTCTAGCGGACGATGTTTGAGATTTCGAGAAGTGGGAGCAGGATCGAGACGACGATGAAGCCCACGGTGATCCCCATCAAGAGGATGATCGTCGGTTCCAGAAGCGAAAGCAGGCGGGTCATGCGTGCCTCGATTTCGCCGTCGAGGGAATCACTCATCTTTTCGAGTATGAAGTCGAGCTTGCCGCTCTCTTCGCCGACGGACACCATCTGGATGAGGGTGGCGGGAATCTCGCCGAACGACTTGAGCGCCTCTGAAAGGGAATAACCTTCGACGACCCGGGTGGCGGCGGAATCGATATGCCCGGAGAGCACGGCGTTTCCGACGACGGGCGATACGATCCGGAGCGCCCGGTCGACCGGGATGCCGCCGGAAATCAGGGTGGACAACGTGCGTGAAAATCGCGACAGGGCGGACAGGTGGTTGATCCGGCCGAAGAGCGGCAACCTGAGCAGGATCCCGTCTCGCCTGATCCTGCCGGCGGGGGTCGCCACGTAGCGCCGGAATGCGATGATCGACAGGAATACCGTGATGAGGATGGCCCACCATCCTGACGTCAGGATGTCGGTTGCCGCGATGAGGATGCGCGTGGGTAGCGGAAGCGCCGCGCCCAGGTGGGCAAAGATCCCGACGATTTTCGGGACGACGAACGTCAGCATGAAAAAAACAACCAGGACACCGACGATCGCCATCAGGATCGGATAGGCGAGGGCAGATCGGACGCGACTTCGGGTCCGGGCCTGCAGTTCGAGGTGGTCGGCCAAACGGGAGAGTGCAAGCGGCAGATGTCCGCTCTCCTCGCCGGCCCGCACCATGCTGACATAGATTTCGGGGAAGATGTCCGGATGTTCCTCGACTGCCCTCGCGAACGGGAGGCCGGCACGTACGGACTCGGTTATCCCGGCCAGGACTCCGCGCATGGCGCGATCTTCGACCTGCGCCCCCAAAGACTGAAGCGTCGAGACGATGGGAACGCCGGCACCGATGAGCGTGGCGATCTGGCGGGTGACCAGCGGCAGCGTATCTTTTTGGGAGAGCAGGGCGGCTCCGGAAAAAAAGGCGCGGCCCCGCCGTGTCTCGACCATTTCGGTGGGATAGATCCCGTCGGCGTGAAGTTTGCGACGGGCGGAGACGTCGGAATCGGCGTCGACTTCGCCGGAACGTTTTGACCCGTCCTTCCCGATTCCTTTGTAACTGTAGGTCGCCACGGGTTTGCTACTGTTCCTGGGTCACGCGCAGCACTTCTTCGACGGAGGTTACGCCGGCAATCACTTTTTCGGCTCCGGCGGCGAGAATCGTCCGCATCCCTCTCGAAACGGCGAAGTCGCGGATGCCGTCCGCATCGGAACGGGTCAGGATCAGGTTGCGAACCGGATCGTCGGCCAACAGGATCTCGAAAAGAGCGGTCCGGCCGGTATACCCGGTGTGCATGCATGCATCACAACCGTTTGGAGAGCGGAATTCCCCGTTTGGAAGGCCGGCAAGTCCGAGTTTTCCCCACTCGACGGGGGTGGGGGGATACGGTGAACAGCAATTCTGGCACAGGCGGCGAACAAGTCGCTGGGCGATGACGGCAGAAAGGGAGGAGGCGACCAGAAAAGGCTCGATTCCCATATCGACCAGGCGGGTGACGGCGCTGGCGGAATCGTTTGTATGCAGGGTCGACAGGACGAGATGGCCGGTCAGCGAGGCCTGGATGGCGATTTCGGCTGTTTCAGCGTCGCGGATTTCGCCCACCATGATGACGTCGGGATCCTGGCGAAGGATGGACCTGAGCCCGCTCGCGAAGGTGAGCTGTATCTTCGGATTGACCTGGATCTGACCGATTCCCTGGATCTGGTATTCGACCGGGTCTTCGATGGTGATGATGTTGCGCGTGGCCGAGTCAAGCCGGCGCAGCACGCCGTAAAGCGTGGTCGTCTTTCCCGAACCGGTGGGACCCGTGACCAGGATGATTCCGTTAGCGCGAGTCAGGAGACGTGCCACCTTTTCCAGGTCGCTGCCTTCGAGGCCGACGTCTTCGAGGCCCAGGACAAGGTTGGTGCGGTCGAGCAGGCGGAGCACCGCCCGTTCGCCGAAAGAGGTCGGGACGATGGAGGCGCGGATGTCGATTTCCTTTCCGCCCAGCCGGATCTTGATGCGGCCGTCCTGCGGCAGTCGCCGCTCGGCGATGTCCATTCCGGCGATGACCTTGATTCGGGAAACGACCGGGGCGTGCCATTTGCGGGGTGCGGTCACCATCGTGCGCAGGATGCCGTCGACCCGGTTTCGGACGATCAGTTCGCGGTCGTAGGGCTCGACGTGGATGTCGCTTGAACGTTCGCGGATGGCTCGGAAAAGGAGTGAATTGACGAACCGGATGACCGGGGCTTCGTCGGGCGATTCGAGCAGGTCCTTGGTCTCCTCGATGGTCGACTCGACGTTGATGTCCCATTCGCCGGCCAGTCCGTCGGTCATCTCCTGCCCCGGCGCCTGGATTCGTTCATAAGTGGTGTCGATCAGGGCGAGCAGTGCATCGGCTGAACCGGGTGCCGCAACGACGTCGATCGGTCCCGTGATGAATCGGAACTCGTCGATGGCTTCAACCGATTCGGGCTTCCCGGTCACCAGCAGCAGGGAGCCTGCTGAATCGCGACAGGGCAGCAGCAGGTATTTCCGGGCATAGCCGATCGGAAGGCGGGCGAGGATGTCGGCCTCGGGCGTGACCTTCGATAGGTCGAAGGTCGCCAGGGCTGGGGCGATTCCTGTCACTTGATAACCACCAACGGTTTCGGGTCGGGGAGGATTCGCTCGACTTCCCCCTTGTTCTGATCGATGAACTTGTCCATCGCTTTCTGTTTGTCGACTGCGATCCCCGCCATATCTTCCGGGTTCTTGATGATCTTGGGCGTCAGGAAGATAAGCATGTTGGTCTTCTGGCGGGAGACAGAACTGTACTTGAACAGGTAGCCGAGGATCGGGATGTCGCCCAAAAGCGGTACCTGCTTCTTGATGGTGGTGATCGTCTCCTGCATCATCCCGCCGAGAACGACCGTGTCGCCGCTGCGAACGATGACGCTGGTCTTGGCGGAGCGCTTGGTCGTGGTAGGACCGACCTTTTCCGAGTTGAGAAGCGAGTCGCCTTTGACCGCGGAGGACTCCTGAAAGATGTCGAGGTTTACGAAGTCGCTTTCGTGGATGTGAGGGGTAAGCCTGAGGGTGATGCCGACATCCTTCCGTTCGATGGTGTTGGTCACGCTGGAGGTGTTGGTGGTGTTCGTCAGGTTGCTGGTGATGAACGGCACGTTTTCGCCTACGATGATCTCGGCTTCCTTGTTGTCGAGGGTCAGCAGGTGGGGTGTAGAGAGGATATTCACGTTCGTGTGGGTCTGCGCCGCCCGAAGGAGCGCCGTGATGGCGGGGACCTTGGTCCCGTCTGACAGGGTGACGCTTCCGGCGGTAATGCCGGCGATGAGGCCGCTGCCCGAGAAGAGCAGGGGGTTGCCCCCGCTGGCGATGGACGTGAACATGTCGTTGATGTTGCCCTTGAAGTCGAAGTTGGTCCCTGTCGTCCCGGAAGTGTTTCCGCCCGCCGAAAGGCCGGTCCGGTATTCGATGCCGAGGTCGCGCGCCTTGTCGAGCGAGATCTCCATGATCAACCCTTCGACGTAGACCTGCCGCCGACGGATATCGAGTTTCTTGACGACTTCGACCAGCGTCTGGTAGTCGTTGACCGAAGCGATGATGATCAGTGCGTTGGTGGCCTTGTCGGCGGTGATCTTGACGCCGCCTTCAAGTTCGGCGGCGATGACCCCCTTGGCCGTGGCGGCGGGTTGACCTGCGGCGGCGGGAGCGGTGGCCGCGCCGCGTTTCTCGGCCAGGGTTGCGAGCACCTTGGCCATCTCCTCGGCATCTGCGTTTTCGAGGTAGTAGACGTTGATCTTGCCGGTGTTCGCCGGGGCGATGATATCGAGTCTTGAAATGAGGTCCTCGATGTCGGCCATCTGTTCCTTGCCGGCCAGCAGGATGATGCTGTTGGTCCGGGGGTCGGGAATGATCTTCAAGGCACCGCCGGCGTGTCCGCCCTTGGTGCTTTTCGTCCTGCGCGATTTCCCGGCGGCCGGTTGGGCGGCCGCCGGGGCGCCGGAAGCCGCTTCCTGGTAGATGGCCTCGATCGTCTTCCCGATCTCGACGCAGTTTGCGTTCTTGAGCGGAATGATGCGGAGCACGCTCGTGGCGCCTTCGGCATCGATTTCGGAGAGTATGCGAACCAGGCGGTCGATATTGGCTCGCGAATCGATCAGGATCAGCGTGTTCGAAGACGGGAACGAGGTGATCAGGCCGTCTTTGGACATCATCGGCGTGAGCAACTGCACGATTTCAGGCGAATCGACGTATTGAAGCGGAATCAACCGGGTGACGAATTCGGAGACGGAGCCACTATCGGGGTCCTTGGCGTTAGGGAGGTTCTCCTGTTTGGCCGCGCTGAGCGGGACGATCTTGATGGCGTTGCCTTGCTCGACCGTCGTGAAACCCTTTACCTGCAGGACGGAGATGAATACGTCGTAGGCCTCGTCCAGACTGACCTTGCGCGGGGAGATGATCGTGATCTTGCCTGCGACCCGTTCGTCGAAGATAAAGTTGCGCTTGGTCTGCTCGCTGATGAATTTGATGAGGACGGGCAGGTCGACATCGGTGAAGTCCATCGAAAGAAAGACGTTGGACCGCACCCCTTTTTTGGGAGAAGGCGTTGTGGCCGGAGTGGCGGCAGCGGTTGGGTTCGCGATCGGGGCCGGGGCAGTCGCGGCGTTGTCGGGAATCAGCAATATCGGTGCGGTCACGGAGACGTTGTCGGACGATTGAAGCGCCGTCCCGGTTCCGACCAGGTTTCCGGATGTTTCGGCGACCTGTGTGGATGCCTTGGCATCAGCCGGCTGGAAATACGCCGCCGTCGGCAGATAGACCGTGGACCCCGGCTTGATCCGGTCGATGCTCTTCAGCGTGGGGTTGATCGCCTTGACGGCTTCGAAGTACTTCGTCATCTCCCGCTCGGCGACCCCGCGCACGCGCAGTATGCGGATGAGTGATTGACCCTCCGCTACGACATGGGCGGTGGAACGCTCCTCGAGGGCAAGCGCGCCCCCTACCGGCGGAAGTACCGTCAGCGTGGCAAGCAGGAGCAGGATCTTTTTCATCAAGGGTCTCCAGGTCATCTTATTTCGTATGTGAGTGTCGTTTTCTGTCCCTGTCGCAGGACATTGACGGCAACGCGTTTTTCATCCTTCAGGTTCTGGAAAATGGTGAACAGCCGTTCGGGACTCGTCAGGTCGATGCTGTTGACCGCCTGGATGACGTCCCCTCCGATGAAACCCAGTTTTTCGAAGGCGGTTCCAGGCCGTATGGCGGCGATCCGATAGCCGGAATTCTTGTTCCCCTCGAAATACGGGATGAGCCGCACCTGCGTCATGAACTGGTTGAAATTGGTTGTGAGCTGGGTCAGCCCGGCCTCGTCCATGGAGAAGGTGTTTTCGCCGATTCGCGTGACGCGAATATCGGGACCGCCAGCCGCCGGAACTGCCGCACCGGGCGTCGTCATGGATGTCCCGGGCGCGGCCGGCGCTGCGGCGATTCGTACCTTGGACCCGACCGGCAGCAGTTCCAGCTTTTCACGAATCTTCCCGCGCAACAGCCAGGCCGCATCCCGTTCGATCCGCACGAGCGTGACGCCGGGTTCGATTTCCTGCTTCGTGCTGTACAGTCGCGGCTCTTTCATCCCTTCGGACCAAAGGATGGCGCGGGCGGCGGAAGCGTCGTCGGACGAGATCGTGCCGACCAGGGCATAAATGCCCTTTGGCGCGTCCTTGACCTCCTTGCCCTTGTCGCCTTTGACCGAAAGGGTCATTCCCGCCGAAGGGGAAAAAACGTTGATCCATTTTTCGGGGGGGATCATGGCGTCCGTCCGTTCGTTGACCGGCGTGTTCCGCGCCGCCCCGGCTCGCGGGGGGGCGTAAAGCCGCGCCGACAGGTAGCGCGTTAATGAAACGGCGGTGGCCGAAGCCGTGATGACCAGCGCAAGGGACACCAGGCAATAAAATACGGATCGTTGCATTCACGCCCCGAAATAAGGATAGGTAACAGTCCATTGTTTCCGTTTTGCCGCCTCCAGTCAATCGCGAGACTTGACCAAGGGTATTGACAGGATAACCCGCTTCCGTGATTGTTGCTTGATGCGTCGGCATATTTTCGATTTCGTGAACAACCTCAAGTTGAGATGGAAGATGACGGTCATGGTCATGCCATTGGTGATCATTCCCATCATCATGGTCGGGGGGGTCGTCGGGAGCATCGCGACGCAGCAGGCATACCTCGGGATCACCCAGACGAGCAAGGACGACCTCCAGCACATGGCGGGGTTCACGGTCGACCTGATCAATTCCCACTACCAGCAGTTCCAGGTCTACAAGCAGGACAAGCAGCGGAGTTTCAACAAGGAACTTGCGACGCTCGTCAACCTTTCCTACAACATGGTGCAGGCCGAGCAGAACCAGTCCGGAAACGGGCAGGTCGACCCCGCGACGGCGCGCAACGAAGCCCGAAAGGCGCTGACCCAGGTCAACGTCGGGGATACTGGATATATCTATGCGATGACCACGAAGGGAAAACTCGTGGCTCACATCGCCCGCGAGGGGCAGACCGTATTCAATGAAAAAGACGAGAGTGGCCGCTACTTCATCCGGGAGATGTGCGCCAAAGCGGTCAAATCGAAAGCGGGCGAGGTTCTCTACATCACCTACCCGTGGCGCAACGCCATCCTGGGCGACAAGGTTCCGCGCAAGAAAGTCGTCGCATACCGATATTTCAAGGAATGGGACTGGATCATCGCAGTCGGCGGATATGTCGAGGAAACCTACGAGGATATCGCGTTCGAGCGACGGTCCTTCGCCGAACTGCGGGAGAAGATCAAGAGCAAGAAAGTCGGTGACACCGGTTACATCTATTGCATGGATACGAAGGGAACCCTTCTCGTTCATCCCAATGCGGAAGGACAGAACATCCTGGCGTCGCGTGACCTCGTCGGCCACTCCTTCATCCGCGAGATGTGCGAAAAAAAACAGGGATGGATCCGGTACCCTTGGAAAAACCGGGATGACCTTAAGCCGCGGATGAAAATCGTCCGCTACGAATATTTCGAGCCATGGAACTGGATCGTGGCGGTCGGTTCCTACGAAGACGAGTTCTATCGGGAAGCCAACAAGATCTCGGGCCGGATCCTCGGCACGGTGGTCTTGCTGATCCTCCTTTCAGGGATCATTTCGGCACTTCTCGTCAATTACGCATCCAAGATCCTGACCGGGCCGATCGGGCACATGATGGACGTCATCCGGAAAGTGAGACGGGGACGGTTCGAAGAGCGGATGGACGTCGATACGAACGACGAACTCGGCGAACTGGCGGCGGCGTTCAACCGGATGACCGCGATCATCCGGCAGAACCGCGAAATAGAGGCCAACCTGGCGCAGCAGGGGAAGATGGCGTCGCTCGGGATTCTTTCCTCCGGCGTCGCCCACGAGATCAACAACCCCCTCGGAGTCATCCTCGGATTCGCGAGCCACATCGAGGGGAAGCTTTCCCCTGACGATCCGAACTACAAATACATCAGCGAGATCAAGCGTGAGAGCAAGCGGTGCAAGAAGATCGTCCAGAACCTCCTCAGTTATGCCCGTACGCCAAAGCCCGCGCTTGAGGAGACCGACATCAATGCACTGCTCGGCCAGATCGTCAACTTTGCCGCCAACCACACGGATATGCACCACGTCACGGTCGTCAAGGATTTTGCCGCGGGCCTTCCGAACATGATGGCGGACGGAGACCAGTTGCGGCAGGTGGCGATCAACCTGATCCTTAACGCAGGGTCGGCGATGGGGGAGGATGGTAAACTCCTGGTCCGGACTTTTCTGGACGACGAGGAATTCGTCAATATGGTTTTCTCGGACAACGGGTCGGGAATCCCGTCAGAACACCTCGAAAAGATGTTCGAACCGTTCTTCACGACGAAAAAGAGCGGGACCGGCCTCGGGCTTGCCATCAGCCGGCAGATCGTCGAACAGCACCACGGCCGGATCACGATCGATAGTCACGAGGGGCAGGGGACGACGGTCACCGTCCGGATTCCGTTGCGGCGGGAAGAGTTCCAGTAGCAGGGAGCGGCATTGGCAGACAAGAAAAGGATCATGCTGATCGACAATGAGGAAGGTCTTTGCCTGATGATGGAGGCGGTCCTCGTCGACAACGGCTATTCGGTCAAGTCGCACACGCGGTCGTTCGAGGCGGTAGAAGCGTTCGCTCCGGGACAGTGGGACCTGGTGGTCAGCGACATCAAGATGCCAGGGATGGACGGACTCGAGGTGCTTCAGCGGATCAAGGCCAAGGAACCCGGTGTCCCGGTCATCATGATCACGGCCTATGCGACCGTCGAGATGTCGATCCAGGCGTTGCGGCGGGGCGCCTACGACATGTTGACAAAACCGTTCGAGCCCGAGGAACTGCTCTACCGGGTGAAGAATGCGCTGAAGCATACCGAACTGCTCGAAGAGAACCGGGAACTCCGCGAGGAACTGGTCGGCAAGTTCCGTTTCGACAACATTGTCGGAGCGTCCGATGGTCTCAAGGGGGTTCTCGAGCGGGTAGAGAAAATAGCCGGACGAGATACGTCGGTGCTCATCACGGGCGAATCCGGAACGGGGAAAGAACTGATCGCGCAGGCCATCCACTACAACTCTCCGCGGAAGGATCAGAAGTTCATAGCGATCAATTGCGGGGCGCTTCCCGAGTCGATCCTCGAATCAGAACTGTTCGGATACAAAAAGGGGGCATTCACCGGCGCAACAGAAAACAGGCAGGGCCTGCTCGACGCGGCCAACGGGGGTACCCTCTTTCTCGACGAGGCGGGAAACCTGCCGATGAACGTCCAGAAGACGCTCCTCCGTTTCCTGCAGGAGCAGGAGTTCACCCGGATCGGCGATACCAAGCCGACGCGGGTCGACGTCCGGATCATTTCCGCCACGAACTCGGACCTGAAGGCCACGATCAAGGCCGGAACCTTCAGGGAAGATCTTTATTATCGACTCAACGTGCTCAATATCCACCTCCCCCCGCTGCGTGACCGGAAAGTCGATATCCCCCTGCTCGTCGCTCATTTCATCTCGTTGCAGAATCGGAAGTTCGGCACGACGGTCAAGGGGCTCTCTTCCGAAGCGATGGAGCAGGCGTGCAATTATCCCTGGCCCGGAAACATCCGGGAGTTGAAGAACGTAGTCGAGGCGTGCCTGGCGATGGAGGATGCCGAATACATCGGACTCCCCGTCCTCTCCCAGTTCATCGAATGTTCGGGGACCTGTGCGGGAAGCGATGAGGCCGGTGAATCCGTTTTCGAGGATGGGGAATACGCCCGGGCGGTTTCCCGGTTCGAGACCGAATATCTTCGGGGACTGCTCAAGAAGCACCGCTGGAACATCGAGGCCGCCGCCCGCGACGCCGGGATGAATATGGCGACCATCTACCGAAAACTCAAGAAATACGGCATCAAGCGGGAAGATACCCCCTAAGGTTTATTCGCAATTCCGCGAAATCTGCCTTCCCGCGATTTGCATCGACGCAAATAAAAAACCGGGCTTCCCAGATTCACCCTTTCGTTCGCTTTTCACAACCATTCGTAATTGTTGAGTAATCATGCCTTCGTGTTCGATGTTGGCGCTTTGGCACGCCTGATGCTATATCCGGAGCAGATCCAACTATCGCAAAGGGTGAAGCCCAGATGATGAATGACAAGCCGGTTTGCCCACATTACGGGAAAAACGAAGATTACTGCGATGTCGGTTGCGGGTACATCTTTCCGCACGACGTCAACCTGATCATCAAATACTGCAGCGCCAGGTACTCCGATTGCCCCAAATATCAGGAACTGGCCGACCGGTTCCCGCTCGAGACGATCGAAGCCGCAACCGCCTAGGAAAGAAAGTCGAAATAAAGACCAATAGCGAAGGAGAACCATGATGAGCACAAGAGAAAGCAACACCGCCGAACAGTTGCATGTCGAGCCTGCCGGGGCCGAAGACGCACGGAAGATCCCGCTCAAGGTCGCGAAGCCGGAAGACAAGGTTTCATACACGGTCGAAGAGACGCAACTTCTGATCGAGCAGTGGCGGCAGCAGTACAACGAGTCGGTCGTCGAGCGAATCGAGGAGATGGAACGACACACCTGGCGGAACAACCAGATCCTGCGGGCCGTGACGATGGTTTCGTTCACCGCCATCATCGGCATCGTGATCGCATCCGGCGTTGTCGGCGCGGGCAAGGGCAGCCACTGGTCCGGCCCGGCCTGGAACACCATGTGGCTTTACGGCCTGTTCGCGGCCAATGCGGTTTCCATGTTCTGGACCACCCACAAGGAATAGCGACATGACCAAGCCGATGAGCATCAAGAACGCAATCCTGCTGCTGCTGGTCGTGGCCGTCTGCTCGACCTATTCGATGAAGTTCTTCCAGGGACTCGACGCGGCCATGGGAGATCAGTACTGGGTCCTCGACACGACCCAGGGCGATCACGGCTGGGGCACGATGGGACTCATACCCCACGTCAAGACTGTCGCCAAGGATGTCGTCAAGGCCGCCAACACCGACGCCAACGTAAAGGAAAAGTTCGTTATCTATGCCCAGTCCGGCGATTTTGCGGGAAATTCCGTCTACGGGATCTGTTTTGGCATTCCGTTCATCATGTTCCTCATCTGGTTCGCGTTCATTCTGGGTTTTCCGGACCGGATCGACCCCTACCTGCTTCCGAAGCGGATGTTCACCGTCCTGGTGGTCGCGGTCTGCTCCATCCTGGTCAATCTGTTTCTCATGCGGATCGCCGCCGATTTCATTCGCGAGCCGATGGCGCGCATTGCCAATGTCGCGGGCAACCACGCGTCACTGCTGTTCCACAACGCCGGAATCTGGTTCGCCATCCTGTTCATGTCGCTTGGAACCCACGCGCACTCCGTCAAGGAGATCGCGCCCCCGGACAGCCGAACATGGCGGTCGCAGGCCGACGAGAAGTTCTCGTGGCTCTTCATCCTGCTGGCCGTCGTGACCGTTCTCGAAATCGTCCTGGTCAAGAACAAGCTTGGGCTGCCCGATGCGGCCGTCGACTATTCCGTATGGATCATCTGGGTCGTCATCTTCATGCGCATGTTCGGCTTCTCCCCGAAATACTGGGTCAAGCGCGGGCGCGGGATAGCCATCATGATCGGAGGCACTGCCGCCACGCTGGTCTTCTTCTACGTGCTCGAACGCGTTACCGGCACGTTGGGAGCCGGCTTCCTCTCGCCGATACTCGCCAAGTCGCTCGGAGTCGAAAACCAGAACATCGGGCTCTCGCTGATGATCTCGATCTACCTGATCTTCTGGATGGAATTCGCCACGGCGATCCGGATGAACGGTCCCGTGAAGAAGCAGGAAGGCGCCCTGGCCGGCATGCCGGTCACTTTCCACGAAGGCCAGCCGGCCAACCGCTAGAACCCAATCTCATCGAGGAGCCGCGATAATGGAACAGACGATAAAGAACCGAGGGTGGCAGGTCACGATGGCCGGGCTGGGGATCAATCTGGCGCTCGGCGTTCTCTACGCATGGAGCATCTTCAAGGGGGCTATCAAGGCCTCCATCGAAAAGGGCGGTCCCGGCGCGTTCACCTGGGATCACGCTTCAATCAATGATCCGTACGCCGTCTGCTGCCTGACGTTTGCCTTCGCCATGATCGTGGCCGGCAAATGCCAGGACAAGATCGGTCCTGCCCGCACCGCACTGATCGGGGGCCTGCTGGTAGGCGCCGGATTCACCATGATGGCTTTTTCTCCGGCCTACGTCGCATGGGTAGTCGGCTTCGGCGTCCTGGCAGGCGCCGGCTTCGGCTTCGGCTATTCCGCAGCCACGCCGCCCGCGCTCAAGTGGTTCCCGTCCTCCAAGACCGGCCTGATCGCCGGAATCGTGGTTGCCGGATTCGGGATCGCGCCCGTCTATATCGCGCCGCTATCCAGCTACCTGATCGGCGCTTTCGGAATCCAGCAGGCCATGTTCTTCCTGGCAGCTGCTTTTGCCGCGATCGCCTGCGGTCTTTCCTTCCTGCTCGTCAACCCTCCGGCCGGCTACGTTGCGACCGAAACGATCAAGGTCGATCCGGCCAAGGCAGTTCCCGCAAAACCCAAGTCCACCCACGAAGCGACCGTTGGCGAAATACTGAAGGACTATAAATTCTACATTCTCTGGCTCGCCTTCTTCATCGGCGCGGGTGCCGGCCTCATGGTCATCGGTAGCGTGGCGGGCCTCGCCAAGAAGAGTCTTGGCCCCCTCGCTTTCGTGGCCGTCGCGATCATGGCGCTCGGCAACGCAGGCGGACGCGTGGTCGCTGGGATCCTGTCCGACAAGATCGGCC
>JANXQJ010000149.1 GCA_025356865.1 Deltaproteobacteria bacterium
GTCAGCGGACGTCTCGGAATGCAGATCGGGAAAGCGGCTTATTCCGCCCGCAAGGGCGACAGCCTGTATTTCGGCGGCGAGAGCGGCTTCACATTCTTCAACAAGGGGAAGACGACCGTCGAGTTCCTGTGGGTCAAGGCCAACGCGGGTTGAAAGAGGAGGACCATGGAAACGAAATCCGGTGAAGACGCACTGACTCTTCCTGGCGGGACCGGCGGCGATTCCTGCGCCTACGATCCGCCCTGGGCGACCGTCACCGAACGCGAGTGGAACGACTACCGGTGGCAGATCGCCAACCGGGTGACCGACGTTTCGCAGCTCGCGTCGCTCCCCGGGATCGACCCGGCCGACCGGGAGCTTCTCCGCCGCGTGACCAGCATCTACCGCGTGGGCATCACGCCATACTACCTTTCGCTCATCCGCTTCGACGACCCCGCCGATCCGATCGCGCTGCAGGCGATCCCCGCCGTCGAAGAGTTCACCGACATCGGTCTCGACGACCCGCTCGACGAAGAGAAGGACATGCCGGTCCCCGGGCTTACGCACCGCTATCCCGACCGGTGCCTGATGGTGGTCACGAACTACTGCTCGATGTACTGCCGGCACTGCACCCGAAAGCGGATCTGGACGCTGGGCGAAGGGTCCAAGACCGAGTTCGAACTCTCCAAGATGTTCGCCTACATCCGGCGCCACGAGGAGATCCGCGACGTCATCGTCTCGGGGGGCGACCCGCTCACGCTCCCCACCGCGCGCCTCGAGTACATCCTCAAGAACCTGCGGCGCATTCCCCACGTCGAGATCATCCGGATCGGCTCCCGCGTGCCCGTCGTGCTCCCCATGCGCATCGACGCCGAGATGTGCGGCATGCTCGAAAAATACGGGCCCATCTGGCTCAACACGCAGTTCAACCACCCTCGCGAGGTCACGCCCGAGGCGGCCGCCGCCTGCGATCGGCTGATCCGCGCCGGCGTCCCGGTCAACAACCAGACGGTGCTGCTCAAGGGCGTCAACGACCACCCCGAGATCATCCGGCGCCTCAACACCTCGCTGCTCAAGGCCAAGGTGCGACCCTACTACCTCTTCCAGTGCGACATGGTCCGCGGGCTCGAGCATTTCCGCACGCGGCTCTCGCGAGGCGTCGAAATCATGGAGGCGCTGCGCGGCCACAGTTCCGGGCTCGCGATCCCGTCGTTCGTGGTCGACGTCCCCGGCGGCGGCGGCAAGATCCCGATCATGCCCAACTACATCCTGTCGATGGGCGAGGAGCGTACGGTGCTGCGCAACTACGAGGGGATCATCCTCAGCTACGAGGAGGCCAGGTCCGACGGCCGCCCCTCGGCGCGCCCGGACGATGCCGGCCCGACGCCCCGCAACGACGTCTACCGGCTGATGACCGGCGAGGTCAAGTCGCTCGTCCCGGCCGGAAACGAACGGATGGCCCGAAGGAAACGCCGGTGCGAATCGGGCTCGCCTGCAACGTAAAGCCGGCTGACCCGCCCGGCCACCTGCCCGAGGACGCCTTCGAGGAATTCGATTCCCCGGACGCCGTCGCGCAAATCCGGGACGCGATCGCCTCGTTCGGCCACGACGTTCCGGTACTCGCGGCCGGCCCCGGGATCGTCGACGCGGTGCGCGAGGAAAGACCCGACTTCGTCTTCAACCTGGCCGAAGGGACCGGCGGTCGTTGCCGCGAAGCGCACGTCCCGGCGCTCCTCGAACTGCTCGGCATCCCCTACGCCGGGTCCGACCCGCTCACCCTCTGCGTCACGCTCGACAAACCGGTCGCCAAGCGGCTGGTCGCATCCGAGCGGTTCCCCACACCCGCCTTCCGCACATGCCGCGACGTCTCCGACGCCGAAGCGGTCGACCTCCCCTTTCCGGTCATCGTCAAGCCCGCCTTCGAAGGATCGAGCAAGGGAGTCCGGCTCGCTTCGCGGGCGACGACGGACGGCGCCCTGCGCGAGATGGTGCGGTTCGTCACCGAGCGGTACGGGCAGGAGGCTATCGTCGAGGCGTTCGTCCCCGGCCCCGAGGTCACGGTCGGCATCGTGGGCAACGGAAGCGGGGCGCGCGTCCTCGGCATGATGGAGATCGTGCCGAAGACCATGTCCAACGATACGTTCGTCTATTCCCTCGAGGTCAAGCGCGACTGGGAAAACCAGGTGTCCTACCGCGTTCCGCCCGCGTTGCCGGCCGCCGTCCTGGCCGAGCTGTCGCGTTGCGCGCTGGGCATCTACCGGTTGCTCGGCTGCCGCGACTTCTCGCGGATCGACTTTCGCGTCGACCGGGACGGCGTGCCCCAGTTCATCGAGTGCAACCCCCTGCCCGGGCTCTGCCCCGGCTACGGCGACCTGCCGATCATGGCGGGGGCAGTCGGCATCCCGCACCGGGCGCTGATCGGCGAGATCCTGGGGCATGCGCTGGCGCGCCACGGGATGGTCCCGGCATGAAGAAAACGATCGCCGGCGGGGGGGCCCGGGTCGCGGTCCTCTACACGAGCGTCGCCGCGGCGCTAGAGGACGTCCGCGAAGAACTGCGCGAATCGATGGACCTGGCGCTCAACGCGGCGTCGGTCGCGGGCGCGCTCGTCTCGGGCGGCTTCGACGCCCACCCCGTCGCGTTCGGAACCGACCCCGCCGCGCTGTGCCTCGCGCTGCGCGGCTTCGACGCCGTCTTCAACCTGTCCGAGGGCCCGCTCGACTGTCCTCAAAAAGAACCGCACGGCGCCGCACTGCTCGAGCTGCTCCGGCTTCCCTACACCGGCAACGGCCCTGCCGCGCTCTCGCTGTGCAACGACAAGCCGCTCGCCAAGTCGCTGATCGCCGGCGCCGGGATCGCCACGCCGCGCCACCGCCTCTACCCGTCAGCCCCGCGCGGCCGGTGCGGCCTCCGGTTCCCGGTGATCGTGAAGCCGGCGCGCGAGGATGGCTCCTCGGGCATCACCGAGGCGAGCGTCGTCGAAACCGAGGCCGCGATGCGGCGGCAGGTGGGGCACGTCGTCGACCGGTTCCGGCAGGAGGCGCTGGTCGAGGAGTTCATCGGGGGGCGCGAGTTCAACGTGGCGGTGATCGGCAACGGCACGGCCGCCGACCCGCACCGCGCGCTGCCGCCGGGCGAGCTGGCCTACGACGACCCCCGTTTTCGCGTCTGCTCGTACGAGTCGAAGTGGGACCCGGAGCACCCCTCCTACGACGCGATCCGCTCCGTCGTACCGGCGAAAATTCCGGCACCGCTCCGGCGGCGGCTCCAGTCGTCCGCCCTGGCGTGCGCCGGCCTCTTCGGCCTGCGGGGCTATTCCCGCGTCGATTTCCGCCTCGACGCCGACGGGGCCCCGAACGTCCTCGAGATCAACCCGAACCCCGACATCTCCCCCGACGCGGGAATGGCGCGGGCGGCCCGGGGGGACGGGCTTTCCTATCCGGCGCTGATCGCCGAAATCGTGCGGCTGGGTGTCGCCCTGGGGGCCAGATGACCGAAACACAAGGGTATTCGTTCCGCCCGATCACGCCCGAAGACCGTGACCCGATCGGTGCGCTGATCGCCGGCACCGGCGTCTTCAAGCCGCACGAGGTCGACGTCGCGCTCGAACTGGTCGACTGCTTCCTGACGAAGCCCGAGCAGGACGACTACCACCCGGTTGTGCTGATCGAGGACGACGGCACGGTCGCCGCCTACGCCTGCTTCGGGAAAAACCCGATGACGACGGGCACCTTCGACCTCTACTGGCTGGCCACGCGCGCCGACCGGCACGGCAAAGGATACGGCCGAGCAATCGTCGCCTTCGTCGAGGAACAGGTCCTGCGGATGGGGGGATACCTGCTGGTCATCGAGACGTCGTCGAAGGAGAGCTACGGCAGCACCCGCGCCTTCTACGACAAGATCTGCTGCACGCTCGCGGCCCAACTGCCCGACTACTACGATCCGGGCGACGACAAGCTGATCTACCTGAGACGATTGCGAAATCCCTGAAACGGGAAAAGCCGCCTGGAAAGGGCGGCTTTTCTCGTTTCAGGGATGGCCCGGAGATCAGAAGGCGTACGCCGCCTCGAGACCGAATATGTCGCCGCGCGACTTGGGCTGCATGAGACCGACCGCATTTCCGGATCCGTCAACCCCGACCTGCGTCGTTTCCGAGACCTGGAAACGCCAGCTGTCATAGAACAGGCCGTAGCGCCAGTGGGCGCGAACCAGGCCGAGGCTGCCGTAGAGGGACAGGTTGCCCTTGGGATTGACCTTCGTCTTTCCGATGCCCGGAAACTTGGCCGAGTTATAGGTCGACAGCGGCATCTTGAGCCCCAGCTCTCCGTACCCCTTGAAGGCACTGCCCCCCACCTTGAGGTCGGTCTCGCCGCGGGCGCCGCCGCGGGCATAGAAACTGTCCCACGTTTCGAGATAGCCGGTGGCCTGGTCCGTCGAGCGGAGATCCCGGCGCCAGTAGTCCCACCCGAGCCCCAGATACGGTTCGACCTGCGACTCTCCCTTGAGGTGGTAGATCGACCCGACGTCGGCGCCGACCCCGAACCCGACGTAGCGGACCTTGGTCCCGACCGGCGTGCCGCCCTGCGTCTGCCCGTCGTAGTCGACGTAGCCGAATGTCCCCTGGATGCGAGGCGTAAAGGTGATGTCTTCCCGGTTGTAACTGCGCGAAGCCCCAAGCTGCAACCGGGGGCCGCTCTCCTTCAGCAACCGGTTGTTCCCGTCGAACTCGCGCCAGGTGAAATATTCGAGGCGCGACCGCGCTGCGGTCGAAACCGTGGTCGGTGAAACTTCACCCAACGCCCGATAGAGGTCTTCTTCGGCCACGGCGCCCGTTGAGAACGCCAAGGGAAGCAGGAGCGCCAGGGCCAAGGTGCAGGCCGACCGCCTGAATGAACGGTACATGCGATTGAAACCTCCGGGTCGTTGTCGCGGGCTAGAACATGTAGCCGGCGGTGAGCGAAAAGATATCGGCCTGGGACTTGCGCTGGGCGATCAGCGTGCCGTCGGGAAACGCGACCGGGTCGGAATTTCTGAACCGCCAGCTATCGTAGGCAAGGCCCAGGCGCCACCGGTTTTTAACGATGCCCGCCTCTGCGAATCCCGACAAATCCCCTTGCGGCTTGAGAACGGCCTTGCCATATCGGGCGACCTTGACGGAGTTCTGGGTCGAGAGGGGCATCTTGAGCCCGATTTCGCCATAGCCGCGGAACCCGCTATCCCCGATCTTGAGATCGGCCGAACCGCGTGCGCCGCCCCGGGCGTAGATGGTGTCCCACGTCTCGCGAGGCCCGCCCCAGGACGCCGTGTCACAGCGCCACCAGTTGAACCCCATGCCGAGAAACGGTTCGACCAATGCTTCGCCCCTCAGGTGGTAGACCGCACCCACGTCGGCGCCGGCGTCGAACCCGAATGATTTGGAGTAGGTGTCGATGGCGTTGGTGTAAGGACTGCCGAACGTGCCCTGATAATTCGTGTAGCCGATCATGGCTCCCACGCGCGGCGTGAAGGTTACGTCATCCCGGTTATAGGATCGCGCGGCACCAACGGAAAGGCGCGGGCCGGCGTTCTTGGCCTGCCTGACCTTGCCATCGTATTCCTGCCAGTTGAAATATTCCAGGCGCCCCCAGGCCTGACTGGATACGGTGGTCAGGGAGTCGTCGCCCGAAACTTGATAGAGGAATTCCTCGGCCGGGGATGCTTTTGGCAGTGCTGCCATGAGCGAAACCATCAGGGCGATAATGCCCAAACGCAACCCGATATTATTGATATGCATCCGTTCCTCCCGTTCCGGTGCTTTCTGTTACTTATCGGCACGCCCAGAAATTTCTTTATCCTACATTGTAAAACAGACCCTGTGGACGGAAAATGGTGGGGATGGCCGACCTGAATGCAATCACCCGCATCTTCGTCCCCGCAATGGACTGCCCCGACGAGGAGCGGGAAATCCGGGCGGCGCTGTCGCGGGTGCCCGGCATCTCGGGACTGACGTTCCACCTCTTCTCCCGGCAGGTCGAGGTCCGGCACGACGGCGACATCGACCGCGTCCTCTCCGCACTCGCAGCCATCGGGATGCCCGGGCAACCGGTGGACGGCTCCTTCCGGAAAGCCGATATCCCCGAGGCGCCCGGCGGGCCGCTGCGGACCTTCGGCGCGGCGCTGGCGCTGCTGGCGATCGCCGCGGGCGCCCGCCTGTTCCACCTGTTTCCGGCAGCCGGCCAATACCCGTTCCTGCCGGCAGTACTGGCCGGGGGACTCCCCGTCGCGATCCGGGGCTTTCGCGAGATCCGGAACCGGTCGTTGGGCATGAACGCGCTGATGACCGTCTCGATCGGCGGCGCCGCCTTCATGGGCGAACTCACCGAGGACGCGGTCGTCGTCACGCTCTTCGCCCTGGCCAACTATCTCGAAGCGAAATCGCTCGACCGGGCCCGTCGCGCCACGGCTGCGCTCTTCGAATCCGCGCCCGAGCAGGCCGTCGTCCGCGCGGGCGGCGTCGACCGGGTGATCCCCGCCGAGCACGTTTTGCCGGGCGACCTCCTGGTGATCCGCGCGGGAGAACGCGTTCCGGTCGACGCGCAGGTCCGCGAGGGCGCTTCCGACGTCGACGAATCGGTGCTGACGGGCGAATCGCGGCCGGTCGGGAAATCGGCGGGAAGCCCCTTGCACGCGGGCACCGTCAACGGGCGCGGCCTGCTGGTCGCCGAAGCGGTCCGCCCCCTTTCCGACTCGACCTTCGCGCGGATCCTGCGGCGCGTCGAGGAGGCGCAGGCGGGGAAAGCCCCGATCCAGGCGACGATGGAGCAGTTCGCCGCCGTCTACACGCCGGGGGTCCTGGCGTTCGCCCTCCTCACCGCCGCCTTGCCGCCGCTGCTGGGTTACGGCGCCCCCCTCGAATGGGCGTATCGCGCCCTCGTCGTGCTGGTCATCGCCTGCCCATGCGCCATCGTGCTGGCCGCGCCGGTCGCGGCGGTCTCGGCGCTGACGCGCGCCACCCGCGACGGCATCCTGGTCAAGGGCGCCAACGCGCTCGAGACGCTGGGACGCGCTCGCACCATCGCCTTCGACAAGACCGGCACGCTCACGCAAGGTCGGTTGCGGGTCGTGCGGGTTCGGACGCTGGGGGGAGCCACGATCCGCGAGGTCGTCCGGCTCGCCGCGATCGTCGAGGCCGGATCGGCGCACCCGGCGGCCGAGGCGCTGCGCCACGAGGCCCAGCGGCTGGGCATCTCGGGGTCGACCGGCAGCACGCAGGCGGACGGTTTCACGGTTCACGAAGGGCGGGGCGTCTCGGCGCGGGTCGACGGGCGGACCGTCCACGTCGGCAACCGGCGACTCTTCGAGGAGATCGGCGTCGCGCCGGCCACGCTCGATGCGGCGCTGGGGCAGGACGGAACCGCGTCCGGGTGCACGGTATCGATCGTCGGAGACGATTCCGGCACGATCGGCATCCTCGAGATGGAGGACGTTCCGCGGGACGAGGCGGCCGGCGTCGTCCGGGCACTTCGCGAGATGGGGGTCGTTCGCTTGCCGATGCTGACCGGAGACCGCGAAGCGGTGGCGCGCGCCACCGGGGTTGCCGTCGGCATCGACGAGATTCATTCCGGCCTCCTGCCCGAGGAGAAGCAGGCGCTGGTGCGGCGGATGGTCTCGGAGGCGGGAATCGTGGCTTTCGTCGGCGACGGCGTCAACGATGCCCCTGCGCTGGCGCTCGCCTCGGTCGGCATCGCGATGGGCGCGGCGGCGTCACCGGCCGCGATCGATACGGCCGACGTGGTGCTGATGTCGGGCGATCTCCACCGGTTGCCCGGCGCGGTAAAGCTTGGCCGCCGGATGGTTTCGATCGTCCGGCAGAACGTGGCCTCGGCGCTTGTCATCAAGGCCGCGTTCCTGGCGGCCGCGGCGGCCGGCCACGCGTCGCTCTGGATGGCCGTCGTCGCCGACATGGGCACGACGCTCATCGTCATCTTCAACGGACTGCGACTTCTTCGCACCGCGCCCGAAAAGGAAAGGTAGGGCCCGCATGGCCAAACTGCACCGGAACGTACTCGCCCTCGGGCTGGTCAGTTTGCTGACGGACGCCTCCAGCGAGATGATCTACCCGCTCCTCCCCGTATTCCTCTCCGTGACGTTGGGAGCCGGCCCCGCGGTGCTGGGCGCCATCGAAGGGGTCGCCGAGACCACCGCGGCGCTGCTCAAGCTTTTTTCGGGGGCGGCCTCGGACCGGATCGGCCGGAAGAAACCGCTCGTCCTGGCCGGCTACGGGCTCTCGTCGCTGATGCGCCCGCTGATGGCGTTCGCGACCGGTTGGGGGCACGTCCTTGCGGTGCGGTTCGCCGACCGGATCGGCAAGGGGGTGCGCACCTCCCCGCGCGACGCGCTGCTCGCGGCCTACGTGCCGGCCGAAGACCGGGGTCGCGCCTTCGGACTCCAGCGGTCGCTCGACCACCTCGGCGCCGTGATCGGCCCGCTGCTCGCATTCGCGTTGCTCTCGTGGGCCGGCGTGCCGCTGCGCACGGTCTTCCTGCTCTCGGCGATCCCCGGCTTCGCCGCGCTCCTGGTGCTCGCCTTCCTGGTCCGGGAAGTCGCAGCCCCGCCCCCCCCATCCGCCCGGCCGCGACTGCTCGACGGAAGCGGCTTGCCGGGACCTTTCCGCGGCTACCTCGGCGTCGTCGTCGTCTTCACGCTGGGCAACGCAAGCGACGCCTTCCTGGTGCTCCGCGCAGTCGAGGAGGGGGTTTCCGTCAAGTACGTCCCGCTGCTCTGGGGCGCCTTCCACGTCGTGAAGTCGGCGCTCTCCACGCCGCTGGGCGCGTTGTCGGACCGGTGGGACCGGAAGAAGCTGATCGTGGGCGGGTGGCTCGTCTACGCCGCGACCTATGGGGCCTGGGGCATCCTGCACGGCCCGTGGACGATGGTCGCGCTCTTCCTCCTCTACGCCCTCTACTCCGCGGCGACCGAGGGCGCGGAACGTGCGCTGGTCGCCGACTTCGTCGGTCCAGAACGGCGCGGGACGGCGTTCGGCTGGTTCAACCTCTCGGTGGGAATCGCGGCGCTCCCCGCAAGCCTGCTGTTCGGGGGGCTTTACGCCTGGCAGGGGGCGCCGGTCGCCTTCGGGGTCAGCGCGTCGCTCGCCCTCGCCGCCTCGGCGCTATTGTCGATGGTCCGGACCCCGCAGGCGGTGAAGGCCGGGTAATCGGAACATCGTCTCATCGTCACCCGCCGAGGCGGGCGCGTGCTTCAACGTTCGACGGGTCGATCCGGAGCGCTTCCCGGTATTGATCCGCGGCGAGCCCCTTCTCACCGAGCTTGTCGTACAGCATCCCCAGCAAAAGGCGGGCGGGAACCCACCCGGGCCGGATATCAACGGCTTTTTCGAGGAAGGGGCGCGCTTCGGTGAACTTCCCCTCCCGCGCCAGCGCGATCCCGAGGTGGTAGACCGTCACCGGATCGAACGGGCTGATTCCGTCGGCCTCCCGCAGGAATTCGATCGCCTCCGACGGTTTATCCTGGACGAGCAGTTCCCGTCCCCGTTCCGCGCACGCCGTCCCCAGCATCTGCCGCATCCGCGCGGAATTTTCGGTCACCGACACCGCGTGACGGGCCAGCGTGATGCTGTCGCGCCAGTAGCCCGCCTGCCGCCAGGCCGCGCCCGCGAGCAGGAGGAGCCAGACGCACGCCAAGGCGGCGAGCACCTTCCGGGGGATCCCGAGCCGTCGGGCCGATTCCGCCCCGCCCCAGGCAACCAGGATGAACAGGCCGATCAGCGGCACATAGGTGTATCGGTCCGCCATCGACTGCTCGCCGACCTGCACGAGCCCGATGACGGGGACCAGCGTCCCGATGAACCAGAACCAGCCGACGGGCCAGAACGGCCACTTTTTCCGGTAACGGATCGCCGCAACGGTTCCGGCCGCGATTGCGAGGGCGGCGCACGCGACCTTCCAGGCCGGGATCGGGACGGCGGCGTGAGGGTACAGGACGGCGAGGGAGGACGGGAAGGCGGCCTTGCCGATGTATCGGACGCACGCCATCACGGCGTTGCCGAGCCGCGCTTCGAGCGGAAAGACCAGCGATGCGACATCGCGGGGCCGGGACTGGGCGATCAGGGTCATGAACGAGGAACCGGCCGAGAGGAGCAGGAACGGAATCTTCTCGAAGAGGGCCCGGGCGACGGCGGCGGCCCGGAGTTCGGAGATCTCCCGGAGGTGCGGAGGCGCACCCTCGCGACCGGCGAGCGGCCAGAAATCCAGCAGGAGGAGGAGGAACGGCGTCGTCACCAGCATCGGCTTGGCGAGGAGACCGAGCGCAAAGCAGGCGAGCGCGAGCAGGTAGCTCCCGGCGTCGCGGCGGTTCGAGAAGCGTGCGTACGCCCCGATGGTGGCGATCAGGAAGAAGGTGCTGAGGACGTCCTTCCGTTCGGCGGCCCAGGCGACCGACTCGACGTGGAGCGGGTGCAGCGCGAAAAGCGCCGCGACGAGCGCGCTCCGGAAATCCGCCCCGGTCATCCGGCGAAGGACGGCGAACAGGCAAAGGCTGTTCAGGACGTGGAAGAAGAGGTTCATCGCGTGGTGCCCGACCGGATCGAGCCCGAAAAGCGAGACGTCGAGCATGTGGGAGAGCCAGGTGAGGGGATGCCAGTTGGCCGCTTCGAGCGTGGTGAACGCCCACCGGACCGATTCAACGGAAAGCCCGCCCTGCACCCGGGCATTCGCGGTCAGGTAAAGCGGGTCGTCGAACGAGATGAACCGGTTTCCGAAAACGGGGGAATAGGCGGCGATCGTGGCGACGGCGAGCCCGAGCGCGATCCAGGTCGTGCGGGAAAGTCCCCTCATGGCTTAGACCATCGTCTTCGGATCGAGGATCGCCGCGATCTCGACGGGCGTCAGCAGCGCCTTTTGCGTCAGCAGTTCCCGGATCGTCTTCCCCGTGACGAACGCCTCGTGCGCCAGCGCGGCGGCGGCGTCGTAGCCGATCTTCACCGCCAGCGGCGTCACCATCGCGAGACTGCGCTCGATCGACTCGGCGCACCGCGACCGGTTGGCCGTGATCCCCCGCACGCATTTGCCGGACAGAAGCCGCGCGCACGCCGTCAGAAGCGACGCCGACTCGAGCACGTTTTTCGCGATCACAGGCAACATGACGTTGAGTTCGAGCACCCCGAGCGACCCGCCGATCGTCACCGCCGCGTCGTTCCCGATCACCTGCGCCGCGACCTGGATCGTCATCTCGAGGATCACCGGATTGACCTTGCCCGGCATGATCGACGAGCCCGGCTGCAACTCGGGCAAATCGATCTCGCCCAGCCCGCACCGGGGGCCCGACGCAAGGAGCCGCAGGTCGTGGGCGATCTTCATGAGCGACACCGCCAACCCCTTGAGGGCCGCGGAAGCGGCGACGAGCGGGTCCTGCGCGCCCATCGCCTCGAACCGGTTCTCGGCGGCGCGAAACGGGATTCCGGTCGACAACGCGAGGGTGGCTATGGTGCGGGTGGCGAATTCCGGGTGGGCGTTGAGGCCGGTGCCGACCGCCGTCCCCCCGAGCGGCAGTTCCTCGAGGTCCGCGTACGTTGCCTTGATCCGCCCGATCCCGTGCCCCACCTGGGAAGCGTAAGCCGAGAACTCCTGCCCCAGCGTCACCGGCACCGCGTCCTGCAGGTGCGTCCGCCCGATCTTGACCACGTCGGCGAATTCGGCCGCCTTCGCGGAGAGCGCCTCGCGCAGCGCTTCGAACGCCGGGACGACCTCTTCCGACAGCGAGTGCCGCACCGCCATCCGGATCGCCGAAGGAATCACGTCGTTGCTCGACTGGCAGCGGTTGACGTGGTCGTTCGGGTGCACCGGCGCGTTGCAGCCGAGCGGCTGCCCCAGCAACTCGTTGGCGCGGTTGGCCAGCACCTCGTTGACGTTCATGTTGGTCGACGTGCCCGAGCCGGTCTGAAAGACGTCGACGACGAACTGGGCGTCGAACTTTCCATCCAGCACCTCGCGAGCGGCGGCCACGATCGCATCCGACAGTTGCGGACGGATCAGCCCGAGCGCCGAATTCGCCTCGGCCCCCAGCCCCTTGATCATCGCGGCGGCGTACGCCACGGAGAGCGGCATCGGACGACCGCTCACCGGGAAGTTGTCGATCGCCCGCTGCGTCTGCGCCCCGTAATAGGCGCGCTCCGGGACCTGCACGTCCCCCATCGAGTCCTTCTCGGTCCGGTACGCCGTCATCCCTTCGGCCCCTTCCTTTCATAGTGGATCGGCTCGTACTGCTCCATCGCCGGATTGTAATCGTAGACCGTTCCGGAGGCGATATGGAAGAACCAGGCATGCACGTGCAGCAGGCCTTCGGAAATCGCCCGCTGGACCACCGGATAGGTGCACAGGTTCTCGAGCTGGACCAGCACGTTTTCCTCGAAGGCCACGGCCAGGCGCTCCTCGTGGCCCAGGTCGGGGTACCCCGCGGCGACGACCCGAAGCGTCCGGTCGCCCAGCTTCAGCCACTCGGCGATGTGGGGAGTCCGCCCTTCCTCGTAACGGGCCCGGTCGTCGTACAGCGCCTTGACCGATCCGCAGTCGGTGTGCCCGCAGACGATGATGTCCTTCACGCGCAGGAAGTCGACCGCATATTCCACCGCGGCGCCGACGCCGGTGACGTCGGGCTGGCCTTCCCGGTACGGCGGCACGAAGTTCCCCATGTTGCGCACGACGAAGAGGTCGCCCGGCTTCGCGCGCGTCAGGAACGTCGGGTCGAGCCTGGAATCGCAGCAGGTGATGAACAGGGCATCCGGGTTCTGGCCGTTGGCCGCGAGATGCTCGAACACTTCCCGGTATTCGCTCCAGTATCGGTCCCGGAACCGGTGAATTCCCGAGATCAGTTTTTTCATGACGCGGATTCTCCAGAAGGATTTTCTACCCCCATTCTATCCGAGGCGGAGGGCGCACGGCACCCCCAAATCGGGGGAGCGGAAGGCGCGGCGGTCTTGACCCGCATCAAGGCACCCGCCGCGGGGGTGGCGTTATACTCTTTCCATCAAGCAGCAATATCCGGAGGCATTCCAATGGATCGGTACACCAAGGGGTTCGTGCTCGCCTCGCTCGTCTACCTGATGGCCGCCGGCGCGCTCGGCGCCCTGACGCGCGGCGCACCCTCGCCCGAATGGGTCAAGTTCGCCCACGTCCACTTCAACCTGGCGGGCTTCATGTCGATGATGGTCTACGGCGTGGGCTACTTCATCCTGCCCCGCTTCAACGGGACCACGCTGAAATTCCCGGGGCTGGTGCCGGTCCACTTCTGGCTGGCGAACGTCGGCCTGATCGGGATGGTCTCGACGTACCGGTCGGACTTCCCGCCCGCCTTCCACGCCTTCGCCGCGACGTCGGTCCTCGCGAACGCGGTCTTCGTCGTCAACCTCGTCGCCACGATGCTCTTCAAGGACGCGGAACCCGAGGAGGAGGCGGAAACGCCCGTCGCCGGCACGTCCGGTCCCGCCGCACCGCAGGGCCTCGCGTCATCCGATGCCCCGGTGGCCCTTTCGCCCGATATCCGGGTGGGCGAACTGATCACCCGCTGGCCGCACGCCGCCGACGCGCTCGTCGCCGCAGGGCTTGCCGGCCTGGCCGATCCGGCGCACCGGGAGCAGATCAAGTCGATCCCCGTCACCGTCCGGATGGCGTGCCAGCGCCACAACCTCGACCTGGGGCCCACGATGCAGCGGCTCTCGGAAGCCACGGGGCTACCGATCGTGGCGGCCGGGCCGTCGCCCACGGCTGCGTCCGCCCCCCCACCCATCGCCGGCAGGACCGCCGTCACCGTGACCGCCACCGTCCGCCGAGGCGCGCCGATCGGCGCCGACGCGATCCTGGGCGACATCCTCGCGGTCTACCCCGAGACGGAGAAAGTGTTCCGGAAACATTTCGGGGGCGGCTGCTTCACCTGCCCGGGGCAGAAGACCGAGACGGTGCGCCAGAGCGCGCTGCTGCACAACCTCGACATGAAGGCGGTGCTCGCCGACCTGAACCGGGCCGCGGGGCACTGAACGAAAAAGGGGCGGGAGCCGTTGCGCGCCCCCGCCCCGCCTGCCCCTTTTTCCCGCACTACTTCCCGATGTAGGTTTTCGCGTCGATGAACGGCACCGCGCCGCCGGTGACGGACGGGAGGACGCCGTTCCACTTCCGGATCGCCTCCTGCTGCGCCTCGATCGCCCGGAGCTGGATCAGCTCGGCCGAGACGTTCATCTTCTGGAGCCGGAGCGACTCGGCCTCGGCCTGCGCCGACGCGATCTTCTGCTGCGCCTCGATCTTGATCCGGTCGAGGTCGCGCGCCGCCTTGAGCGCAAGCTGCTCGGCGGTCTGCTTCGACTCGATCGCCTGCGTGAACTGCGCGCTGAACTTGAAATTGACGATCGAGACGTCGACGACGAAGAGGTTGTACGCCATCAGCCGCGCCTTGAGCAGTTCCTTGATCTCGGAGCGGATCTTCTCGCGCTGGGTGATCAGCTCGACCGCCGTGTATTTCGCGGTGACCGCCTTGACTACTTCCTGGGCGACCGGGTCGATGACCCGCTCGCGGTACGACACCCCGATGTTCTGGTAGATCCAGCCGGCCTTCTCGGGGATCACGGTGAAGTTGACCGCGATCGTCGACTGGATATCCTGGAGGTCTTTCGACGACGCCTCGGCCTCGGTCTGCTCTTTCTGCACCTTGACGTCGACGAGGACGATCCTCTGGTAGCCGGGGAGGCGGAAGTGGATCCCCTCGCCGAGCACGATCGGCTGCACCGCGCCGAAGCTGATGACGACGCCGCGCTGCCCCGGCCCCACGATCACGAACGGGTTGAGGATGGAGAGCAGGATCACCGCGGCGACCACGGCAACCACCACGCCGATCGTCTTCTTCGCCTTCTGGACATTGGCCGGGTCGACCACGATTCGTTCCATCTTGTTCCCTCCTGTATTCCTCTGGCCGGACGTTATCGTTTCGGCGGCCGCTTGAGCGCCTTCGACGCGTGGTACGCCAATACCGGATCGGCGCCCGATGCCAGACCCGAGAGCACCGACGTGACGTCGTCGGACGGCGGGCACTGGGCCAGCAGTTGCACGGTCTGGAGCGCCAGCGCCTTGTCGGCGCCCACGGTCAGGCCGCCCACCGCGTCGAGGAGCGCCGGGCTGGTCGCGATCAGGGCGGGCGGGAATTGCCATCCGCCCATGTAGGCCAATACCGACGCCCGCTCCGCGCCGTCGCCGTTCCGGAGAGCGGCCGCCAGGATCGAGACGTCGTCGTCCCGCCAGGCAATATCCTTCCAGGCCAGCCGCATTTCCGCCAGCCGGTCGAACTGCCGGGCGTCGAGCATCCGCAACCCCTCGGCCTTGCGGCACGCTTGCAGGTCCGGAACCGCCGGGCAGAGGTTGTCGGCCGCCGCCAGGAAACCGGTGCGGTCCTTTTTCGCTTCGAGCGCACGCAGTCTGGAAGCCGCCTCGTCCCGCGGCCCGTCGGCCTTCGCGGGTGTGTGCCGCCCCGGCCCGTCGGAACCCACGATGCTGCGTCCGAGCCAGTCGCCGGCGAACACCACCGGCGTCAGCGCGACGCGGGGCAACAGCGTCGTGCTCGCGGTGAACGCCGACCCCTTCCAGTCGCCCCAGTGCAGGTCCCACAGCGCATCCTTCGTGTCGTCGTACGCCTTGGGCAGCTCCATCAACGGGTGGATCAGGAGCAGGTCGAGCGTAACCGCCGCGAGACTGACCGGCACCGTCACCGGGTAGGAGATCGCCCGTGCCGGCTGGCTTTTCGGAACCAGGTATTTCTCCGAAGCGTTGAAGAGCGGCGTGTGTTCCCGATTGCGCCAGGCGCAGCCGGAAATCGGCAGCGACGAGGCCGCCAGCAGCAGAAGCGCAAGCGTTCCCAAGCGGCGGCGCATCACCGGGCCGCCTTTTCGCAGCCGTCGAACTGCATCCGGAATAGCCAGCTGCCGACGAAGTCGCACGGCAGGTAGACCGCGCTTCCGACCACTTTCGGCAGGAAGAGGATCGCCTGCCGGAAGTCGCTCCCCTCGGGATTCTTCCAGATATCGAGATAGGTGTCGCAGGCGGCCTGCGGCGCGGATTTCGCCGGGAGCACCACGCCCATGTCGAGCGCCACCCCGGCTGTTCCGATCGGCACCGTCAGCGGCAGCGTCGCCACGATGCCGGCCGGCGACTCGACCCACGTCTCTTTCACCGACCGGTCAAGCGCGTTGAGCACGACACGGTTCTCTTTCCGGAAGACGCCGCACCCCTGTGACAGGAATCCGGCGATGAGGAGGAACGCCAGCATCAGCCGAAGCGGCGGCGCACGTTTTTCGAAAGTCACCCCGACTTACCGGCGACGCCCGAAAAGCCGGAGCATCATCAGGAACAGGTTGACGAAATCCAGGTAGAGGCTCAGCGCGCCCAGCACCGCCGCGTTCCCCTGCCGCGCCTCGTCGACCTCGGCCATGAGCGCCTTGATCTTCTGGGTATCGTAGGCCGCAAGCCCCGCAAAGACGAAGACGCCGATGACCGAGACGACCCACTGGAGCATTTCGCTGTTCATGAAGATGTTGACGACCGACGCGATGACGATGCCGATCAGCCCCATGAAGAGGAAGCTGCCGAATCCGGTCAGGTCGCGCTTCGTCACGTAGCCGTACGCGCTGGTCGCGCCGAACATCCCCGCGGTGATGAAGAACACCGAGGCGATCGAGTCGGCCGTGTAGGCCAGGAAGATCACCGAGAGCGTGACGCCGTTGAGCGCCGCGTAGGCGAGGAAGCCGGCCTTGGCCATCCCGGTCGTCATCGTCATGATTCGGGCGCCCAGGTACCACACGAGACCCAGCTCGGCGATGAGGAGCCCGTAGAAGACGATCCGGTTTCCGAAGACGAGCTGCGTCACGTTCGGGATGCCCAGCGTGACCTGCGCCGCGATCATCGATACGGCGAGCCCCGCCGCCATCCATCCGTACACGCCGGCCATCGCACCGGTACGCGTGCGCACCAGCGTCCCGGTTCGATCGACTTCATATCCTTCCTGCATGCGATATTCCTCCTGTGTGATATTAAGGTATCCTGCCACAAATGTGATTCCGCCGGGAGCCGTCCATCCATGTGCCGCATGATCGCCTTCACCTCGTCCGAACCGCAGCCGATCGCACCGTATCTCGCGCAACTCGCCCGACTGTCTCAAGAAGGCGTCCTCGTCGAACGGTGGGAACGGCACGCGGGCGGAAACCACCCCGACGGGTGGGGCGTCGCAATCGTGCCGGCCGACGGCCAGGCTCCCCGCGTGGTGCGAAGCGGAAAAGCCGCCGCGGCCGATCCGGCGCTGCACGCGCTCGATGCCGGGACGGCCAGCCGCTTCATCGGCCACATCCGGTTCGCCTCGAACCTGTCGACGGTGTGCGAGGCCAATTCGCACCCCTTCACGGTCGGCGGCATCGTGCTGGGGCACAACGGCACCTTCAAGGGAACGATCGGGGCGGAAGGCGACGCGCGGGGCGTCAGCGACTCGCTCGTCTTCCTCGAGAAACTGGCCGCCCGCTGGCCGGCCGGCCGCACGTTCGAAGGATTGGCCGACACCTTGATGGGGCTGCTCTCCGACGAGTTGCTCGTGGGCAACTACAGCGCCGCCAACTTCCTGCTCGCCGAAGGTGGCCGGTTGTTCGTCTTCCGGAAATCGCGCCGCGACCCCGACTATTACGCGCTTTACCTCCGCGAGACCCGCGCTCCGGAAACCGGCGAAATCTGCGCGCTGGTCGTCGCGAGCGAACGGCTCGACGGCGGGGGCGGCTGGCGCCAGCTTTCCGAGGGAGAGCTGATCGAGCTTGCGCTGCCGTTTCCCCGCAGCGCGATCATCGCGCTCCCCTTCTAGTGAACCCGTCAATGAGCTTCCTGTCCGCTGCGCCATGAAATTCTTCTTCGGATTTTTCACGCTGGCCTTCGCCGCCGCCAACCTTTACGCGCTGGCGCGCTTCCGGCGGGCTTTCGACCTGCGGTGGCGCACGATGCTGCCGTTTTTGCCGCTGTTCATCCCGATCCTCTTCGCGCCGCCGATCGTCCACCTGCTGGAAAGGCAGGGCACGCTGCCCGCGGCGATGGTCGCAGCCTGGGCGGGATACGGCTGGCTCGGCATGCTGTTCCTCTTCTGCTGGCTGCACGCGGGCGCCGAACTGGCCGTGTTCGCTTTCCGGAAGGTTCGCAACTATCCCGGCCGCACGGGCCCGCCCGACACGCAAACCGCCCGCCGGACGTTCCTGGCCGTGATCGCAGCCCTGCTCGCGACCACCGGCTACGCCTGTTACGAAGCCGCCGAGATCCGGCCCGAGCACATAACGATCGAAAGCAACCGGCTCCCCGCCGGGCGCAACCGGTTGCGCATCGCCCAGATTTCCGACCTGCACGTCGGGCTGCTCGTCCGGAAGCGGGAGGTGCAGCGCGTGGCCGAGATCGTCCGCTCCGAAAAACCGGACGTCCTGGTCGCGACGGGCGATATCGTCGATGCCGGCTTCATCTCGACCGGCGACCTGCCCGCGATTTTCCGTGCCCTGGATCCGCCGCTGGGCCGGTTCGCCATCACCGGCAACCACGAATATTACGCAGGACTGGAGCGGTCGCTCCTGTTCATCGAACGGTCGGGGTTCCGGATGCTGCGCAACCAGGCCGAGACGGTCCTGTCGCCCGACCCCGGCGCAACGAACCTGGCGCCGCCCGTCGCGGACCCCGGCAACGGCGCGCCGGCGACGCGGATCGGGCCGCTTTCCGGGACGGCGGGCCGCACCGGAGTGATGCGGATCATCGGCGTCGACGACGAGACCGGCAGGCAGTTCGGGGCGAAGGCGGACAATCCGGAAAAAACGCTGTTCGGGGAAGTGAGGTCGCCGCTTTTCACGCTCTACCTGAAGCACCGGCCGGAGATCTCGCCCGAGAGCGTTGGGAAATTCGACCTGCAGCTATCCGGGCACACGCACCGGGGCCAGCTGTTTCCGTTCCGATGGCTCGTGAAGCTGCGCTTCCCGTATATCGCGGGGCTGTATGACGTGCCGGGCGGCGGACAGATCTACACCAGCCGGGGGACGGGGACGTGGGGGCCGCGGATGCGCTTCCTGGCGCCACCCGAGGTGACGATCATCGACGTGGTGAGAGCCTCCGGGAATCGCGCTATTGCGCGATAAGGGAAACCGGAGGGGCCGGGGGGACTGCCGGGTGCGGCGGCGGCTGGGGCTCCGCTGAATTCGCAGGCGGCGGCGGGGGCGGCGGTTCCGCGCCGTTCGCAACCGGCGCCGGGACGACCGGAGGCGCGGGAAACGGAAGCGACCCGGAGGCCTCCGGAGGCGCCGCGGGGGTCGAGGGCGTGGCCGGAACGACGGCGGCGGGAACCGCCGGGGGCGGCGGAACCGTGTTGTCGAGGCCCGGTGTTCGTACGGCGTTGTCGACCGCGGGCGTTAGCGCGCTGTTGTCGACCACGGGCGGATCGTCGGGCGGCTCGACGGAGTTTTCGAACGGAATCGACTCCATCGTGTCGAAAGTGACGGCCTCGCCGCCGACCGGTTGCGGCGGCGCGGGATCGATCATCTCGGGCAACGCTTCGGGGATGACCGGGACGGACGGGATATCGGCCGCAGTGGCGGTGGCTGCCAGCATGAGAAGCACGACAAGGGTGTTGGCACGCATGAAGGAAACGCTCCTGAAACCGGCCGCCAGGCCGGGTTGATTGAAGCCCGGATTATATCACGCCGGCGCTTCGGGGGACGGGGGCAGACTCTCCAGGATCGAACGGGCGATGGCGCTTTCCGGGAAAACGGCCAATGCCGCGTCGCAGGCCCTGCGCGCGGCGGTCATCTCGCCGGACCGGGCGTGGAGATAGGCGATGTTGCACAGCGCCAGTTCGCGGTAGGAAGCGGCCCCGGCGCTCATGAGGATCAGGAACCGGTAGCGGTCGAGGGCGGGATGGCGCGCGAAGAAGTCGCGGCTCTCGCCGAAGGCGCGAACCGCCTCGTCGAAACGGCCGGCGCGCAGGCAGCGGATGCCGGCCCGGTGGTGCCGCGTCAGCAGCGGGCGCACGACCGCCGAATAACAGACATAGGGCGCCGCGCCGACCAGGAGCGCGTCGAACGACCCGTAAGCGGGGAAAAGGCGGGCGGTGAGGGCGACCATCCCCCCGAGCAGCGACAGGTGGAGCAGCAGCGCCGGGCGCGAGAGGCGTCGGAAGTAAAGGCGGAGCGGCGGGGAAAGCTCAGCGGGAGCGGCGTTTTCCATGCCGATTCTTATACCATGCCTTCCGACCCCGATGCGGGAGAGAGGGTCTGGGCGGGGCGGTTGACGAGCCACAGCCCCAGGACGATCACGACACCGCCGGCCAGTTGCACGAGCGTCATCTTTTCCCCCAGGAAGCCGACCGACATCAGGAGCCCGAAGAAGGGCGAGAGAAACATGAAGGCGGTGGCGGTGCCCGCGCCGAGCGTCCCGATCCCCCCCATCCAGAAAATATAGGCGAGCACGGTCGGGAACACCACGAGATAGGCGAGCACCTGCCAGAACGCGGGCGAGAGCGCCGCCCACCGGATCGCCATCATCTCGGGAACCGAGACCGAGAGGAGCATCACGCTCCCCGTCAGAAGCGACCAGCCGGCGGCCTGGAACGGCGTCGTGCGGTCGAGCAGGCGGCGCGAGACGAGCGACGAGAGCGCCCAGCAGGCACCGGCTGCGACCAGGAACAGATCGCCCCGCAGGCGCGCGGGATCGGCGCCCGGCTGCACCGTCTCCCCGAAAAAGAGGGCCGCGCCGGCCAGGCAGAGTGCGAGCCCCGCGATGCGGCCGACGCGCACCGGTTCGCGCAGGAACGCCATCCCGGCGAGCGCCGCGATGACCGGCGAGAGGGTCGGGATGATCATCGCCGCGTCGGATGCGGGGGCGAGCTTGACCCCCCGGAAAAAGAACGCGTTGTAGCCGACCACGCCGAGTGCGCTCTGCAGCAGCAACGCGGGCCACGCGGCGCGCGGCGGCACGGGCTTCGCCTCGCGGAAAAACAGGATGCCGACCATGATGATGGCGCCGAAGCCGAAACGGAGCACGGCGGCCGCGTCGGGCGGCACTTCGCGGACGATCATCTTCGAGGTGACGTAGGCGCTGCCCCAGAACAGCATCGTCAGGACGAGGCCACCCCGTGCGCGCGTCTCGACGCTGTGTTTCGACGACGTCAACGGGTGCGGCCGGTCCGCTCGGGACGGTTGCGGCGCAGCCGGCGGAGCGCGGCGGGCACCAGCAACGCGATCGCGAGGCAGACGGCGTCCCGAACGGAACCGGCGGGGCCTGCGTGTCCCGGCACGGCCGCGCAACCGCCGCCGGCGGATCCGGCCGTCGTCGTCACCGTTACGATCACCGGGTCGGATTGCGCGATCACGCCGAAGTCGCCCACGACGACGAACGTGTTGTCGCCGAATGCGACGGCGCGCAGCGTCCGCGTCGTGCCGGCGGCCTTGGGTGCCCAGGTGACGCCGCCGTCCGCCGAGTCGAGCACGGAACCGTTGTCGCCCACGGCGAGGAAGTGCCCTGCGCCGTAGGCCACGCCGCGCAGGTCGCCCGCCGGGCGCGTCGTCGGGGAGGAGCGGTTGGTCCACGCGACGCCGTCGTGCGAGGCGACCACCTCGCCGCCCGGGCCGACCGCGACGAAGGTGTTGTCCCCGTGGGCGACCGAAAGCAGGACGCCGGTGGTGCGGGCATCGCGAACCGTCCACGCCGTGCCGTCACGTCCGGTCAGTACCGTTCCGTTGTCGCCGACGGCCACGAATCCCGGGACGACGCCTCCGAAGACGATGCCGTTCAGCCGCACCGACGTCCCGGAGACAAGCGGTTGCCACGCCGTGCCCTGCGAGGACTTGAGAAGCGTTCCGCCATCGCCGGCCGCGACGAACACCAAGGCGGCGTTGTCGAAGGCGACGCCGTGGAGATTCGGCCGACCCGATACGTGGAGCGGTGCGGACCAGGTCGCGCCCGTGACGGAAACCGACGTCGCCCCGTTGTCTCCGACCGCCACGTAGCTGCCGTTCCCCCACGCGATCGCGGTGAAGCGGTCGGAGCTCCCGGTGCGGAACGACGTCCAGGCCGCCCCGTCGCCGGAAGCGAAGAACACGCCGTTGTCGCCCGAGGCGACGAACCGGCCCGCAGCCGAAAAAACGGCGCGGAACGATTGCGAGTAGCCGACGCCGCCCCCCTGCCACGCGGCACCGTCGGCCGACGACACGATCGTGCCGTCGCTGCCGACCGCCACGAAGCGTCCGTTGCCGTACGTCACGCGGGCGAGCGACGAATAGATGCCGATACTGCGGTCGGCCCACGTGGCGCCGTTGTCGCTCGAGACGGCGACCGACCCTTCCGCGCCCACGGCGACGAGACGTCCGCCGCCGGCGGCGATCCCCGAAAGCGTCTTCGGGACGCCGGACAGGCGGCTGGACCAGGAGTCGCCATCCGGCGAACGCCAGATCCGCCCCCCTTCCCCGACGGCGAAAAATCCGCCGTTGTCCCACGCCACCGCGAAAAAGCCGGACGGAATCACCGGAAAGGGGTTGAGCCACTGGTTGCCGAGCGCCGAGAAGAGGACGAAGCCGTTGTCGCCGATCGCGACCGCGCGGCCGTACCCGTAAAGCCCGACCGGGGTCCAGGCGACGTCGCGGAACGTCCTGGCCGTATACGTGTCGTTTCGGCTCCAGGAGGCGCCGTCGCCGGAGGAAAGGATTGTGCCGCCCGTTCCGACCGCGATGACCTTCGAATCGACGCCCGCGGCCACCCGGAGCAGGTTGTCGGTGCAGAGGGGGGCGTGCGGCATCCAGGTCACGCCGTCGGGCGAGGTCGTGGTGATGCCGCCGTCGCCGACGGCGACGAATTGCCGCGCGGCGCCGGTGGGTGCGTTGCCCGGTGCCCATGCCACGCCGTTGAGGGCGCCCGCCGTGCCCGATGCGCGCGACGTCCAGGCGGCCCCGTCCGTCGAGGAGAGGATCGTCCCGGCCTGTCCGACCGCCACGAAAAGGCCGTTCCCGAAGGCGACGTCCCGGAAGGCGACGCCGTCGGGCGCCGGGTTGCGCAGGTGCGCATCCGCCGGTCCGGCCGACGGCAACCCGGAACAGAGCAGGAGCGCGGCGAACAGGGCGGCGACTTTGCCGGTGCGGCGACTGCGGGAAAATCTCATCGGGGTTCCTCGTCCGGATTGGCTTCGCGCGACGCGTGCCGTTAGACCATAAACGAAGCGGGACGAACCGGCAAGATGCCGGTTCGTCCCGTGTTTCGCAGGCAGCCCGCGTGCGGCTGTTATCGGATCAACCGCCTCAGTTGTGGCAGCTGCCGGGCGCCCCCGAGCAGTTCGACTGGTTCGCCCCCGGCGAAACGTAGTTCAGCGACGACAGGATCGACGCCCGCGCCCGGCCCGCCGGAATCCCCCGGTCGGTCAGCGAACTCCAGTGGTTGACGCCGGTGAGCGCCAGGTTGTGGCAGTTGGTGCACCCCCGCCCGGCGTGGTTGGTGTGCTGGACGTAGGCCGTGTTCACCAGGTCGGTGTACTCCGGGGTGGCCGTCACGCGGACCCGGTGGCAGTCGGTGCAGGCGAGCGTCCCGGCCGTCCCCCAGGCGGGGGTCGCCTGGCCGCCGTGGCAGATCACCGCGGTGCACTGACCGGAAACGGGGTTCGCCCGGGTGGTGGTCGCGGTGTAGCCGAGCGTGCCGATCTGGGCGTTGTACCCCGTCGCGAACGCGATCTGGACGGTGTTGTCGAAGTGGCGCACCGTCGTCATCCCCGCCCCGGTATGGCAGGTCGCGCACGTCACGCCCGCCAGCGCCGCGTGTTTCGCGTGCGCCCCGGCGACGTTCGGGAATCCGACTGCCGAGCCTCCCGGTGGCGGGTTGCCGTGGCACGACTGGCAACCGGTGGGAGTTGGGTTGCCCGACGGCGCGTCGCCCTTATGGCACGCGACGCAGGCGCGCCCGGTGCCGCCCGCCAGGTTCGTCCCGTGACAGGTCGAGGTGCCGCTCCCGGCCGCGCAGGAGGCCGTGCCCGCCCGGGCCGCGACCGCATGCGTCTGGAGCCAGCCGTTGTCGTGGTTGCCGCCCGGGAAGGGCGGGTGGCAGTTGTGGCACACCGGCTGCTGGCCGAACTTGTTGTGCGTCGCGTGGCAGTTGACACAGACCGAAGTCACGCCGTTGTCGGTGAACAGGCCATGATCGCTATGGAGGACACCCGTGGGGGTGGGATTAAAGACGTGAGGCCATGATGATGCTGATGGCATTTTCCTCCCATTAGAAGTGAAGTGACAGACTTGTGTGCATTTTGGGCTCGTAGCAACTGTTCCATGACAAGGATCACAATTAAGGGAACTCTGGGCGTGCCAATTATTCGTATTCCGTGCCGTGCAATCCAGCCATCCCGCCGGGTGGAACGCCGGGCCGCTGATGTGGCAGGCGACGCCGCCGCGCGACGCCGTGGAACAGGAGACCCGGCTCTTCCCGCCGGTGAGCTGGTTGTCGACCGGCGGATTGGCCGCGTGGCACTGGCGGCAGGAAACGCCGCCATCGGCGAACGTCGCGTTGTGGTGCGCCGAGACGGTGTCGGGAACCGAGGTCGAGGTCACGACCCAGGTGGCCGCCAGCAGCAGGTGGTCCGGCCCGCCCGTGTGGCACGCGAGGCCGGTGAACGAGGCCGAATAGCACGATGGCGCGGCGCCCCCCTGCCCGCGCAGGTCGGTGCCGTGGCACCGCTTGCAGCCCGCGAGGTCGGCCGCCGCCGAGACGAAGTGGACGTTGTCGACCCAGCCCGGCAGGGCGTGGTCGGCCGTGGCGGCGCCCGGGCCTGCGGCGTGGCAGGAGATGCCCTTGAACGAAACCGAGGCGCACGACACGCGGCTCGTGCCGCCGCGCAGGTCGTACACGTTGTCGGTCATGTTGATATAGCCGTGGCAAGGCTGGCAGCCGAGGCAGTCGGGTGCCACCGCGAAACTCGGGTGCGTCGCCACGAAATCGGCCGGATGCCCCTTGCCCGGCTCGAAGGGCACCGAGTGGTTGTTGGCCGAACCGGAGCAGCCGCCCGCGAGCAGCGCCGCGAGCAGCGAAAAGGTCAGGATCAGGCCGGCGCGGCCGGCGTTCGTCGCGTTGTTTCTCATCGTCGGCCCCCTCACTTGTGACAGCCGCGGCACTGGCCGCTGGCCCGGTTGCCGTGGCAGCGAACGCACGAGCCCGGGTCGATCCGGCCGTCGATGCGGTGCTGCAGGGTGTAGTCGCCCCGGTGCGGCGCCATCCGGTCGGGCCGGTCGGCGTTGCGCGTGGACGGGTTCAGCTCGGGGCGCCGCGAATGGCACTCGGCGCAGAAGGCCGGCTTGTGGCACGACGCGCACAGGTTCTGCCCCTGCTTCGCGTAGAAGCCGTGCTGCTTGACGAAGACCGTGGAGTGCTTGAAGGCGGCGTAGGACTTGAGCGTTCCGGCCGAGATGTCGGAGTGGCACTCGCCGCAGTCGGCCCGCGTGCCCGACAGCTCCTCGGGATGTTTCGCGGGGACGGACGCCGTGGTCGACAGCACCGAGCAGCCCGCCGCCAGGAGGAGGGTCAGCGCCCCGGAAACGAGAATTACGGATGCGCGCCGCATCATTTGACACCTCCCGCGCCGATGCCGAAGTTGTAGGCGACCTTGACCAGGCCGGCGTAATCGTTGTTGAGCTGCGGGCTCTTCGTGTACGTCACGTCGCCCGACAGCTTGAGGTCGGGACGCAGCTGGTAGCCGGCGGAGGCGACCGCCTGCACCCCTTCTTTGCGGTCGGGATAATCGCCAAAAGGCCGCTTGAAGCGCTGTGTGAGCACGTCGGCCGCCAGTCGCAGGTCGCCCGGCGACCACATGCCGTAGATGCGGTACGCGGAATATTCGTCCTCGGCCCGGTCGGCCGTCATCACGGCTGCGGAGCCGCCCACCGAATCCTTCTTTTCGTTCCAGATCCAGCGAAGGCCCGCCTCGCCGCGGTTGCCGGTGCCGGGGTTGCCCACATCGTGCTTGACGTTCTTCAGCGCCCCCTCGAACACGAGCCCCTTGACGAATTCCCAGTCGACCGTGACGAAAGCCACCTTGACCTTGTCGTTGTTGTCGAAGCCGACGGCCGGCGAGTGGAACGCGGGATTGAGCGCCGACTGGAACAGGGCGCGATATGCGTAGCTCTCGTATCCGGCCAGCACGTCCATCCCGGCGCCCGGAACCAGCCGAACCACGTAGCGCTGGTTCGCGAAGCCCTTGGTGGCCAGGTTGTACGACGCCTGCCCGTTGAACTCGATCGGGCCGCCCGGACGCAGCCACAGGTCGCCCCCCGCCAGCGTGCGGTCGCCCGTCCCCCCGTCGCCCTTGGGGAAATCGCCCTTCTCCTGGAGGATGCTCGCGCCGATTTCGGCGAACCCGGAAGCCGCGAAGAACGCCCGCCCGCCGTAGATCGTCCGGCCCGTCTCGATGGCGCCGCCGCCCTGCTCGACCGGCTTCCCCGCGAAAAGCGCCCCGCCGAAACCGGGCGCCGTGCGTCCCTTCACGAAGATGCCGTCGATCGTGTCGGAGGCGACGCCCTCGGCCAGGAAGAAGCGGCCCAGCCGCGCCTCGCCGTTGCCGTTGGGGTGGCGGTGGTCGAGGTAAGCCGCGTCGAAATCGCCGCCGGTCCGGCCGCTTCCCGTTTCGG
>JANXQJ010000154.1 GCA_025356865.1 Deltaproteobacteria bacterium
AGCTTTCCCCCGAGGAAAAACTTCTTCGGGCGATCTTCGGCGACAAGGCCGGCGACGTGAAGGACTCTTCGCTGCGGGTTCCGCCGGGCATCGAAGGCATCGTTATCGACGCGAAGGTCTTCACCCGCAAGGGGAGCGACAAGGACGACCGCGCCCAGATGCTCGAAGAGAAAGAACTCGACCGCATGGTGCGCGACCAGGACGACGAAATCCGCATCCTGCGCGAGACCACATACGCCAAGATCAAGAACCAGCTCGTAGGCAAGACCTCCTCCGTCCGGCTGATGAGCGACGACCGGTCGTCGGTCGTTCTCCAGAAAAAGAAGGTGATCACCGGGGAGATTCTCGAAGACGTCCCCAAGGACCGCTGGGCCGAGATCGGCGTCGAGGAAGACGTCACGCTCAAGGACCGGCTGGCGACGCTTTATCGCGAAACCCAGGACCAGATCGGCATCATCCGCGCCGTCTTCGACGAGAAGATCAGCCGCATCCGGAAAGGCGACGAACTGCCTCCCGGCGTCCTGAAGATGGTCAAGGTCTACATCGCCATGAAACGCAAGCTCTCCGTCGGCGACAAGATGGCGGGGCGGCACGGCAACAAGGGCGTCATCTCCCGCATCCTGCCGGAAGAGGATATGCCCTATCTGGAAGACGGCACGCCGGTCGATATCGTTCTCAATCCGCTGGGCGTTCCTTCCCGAATGAACATCGGGCAGATCATGGAGGCCCATCTTGGTTGGGCCGCCCGCGGTCTTTCAAGCCGTATCCGTGCGTTGGTCGAAACCGAGTCGTCCTCGAAGTCGATCCGCGAATGGCTTGTTCGCACCTACAACTCCGAGCGATTCAACGTCTATCTCGATTCGCTCGACGAAGAACAGCTCCGCAACGTCGCCAAGGCGCTGTCCGAAGGGGTATATGTCGCCTCTCCCGTATTCAGCGGCGCAACAGAGGGCGAAATCAAGAAATACCTGACGCTTGGCGGCTTGCCCGATTCCGGCCAGACCGAGCTTTATGACGGTCGCAACGGCAACAAGTTCCGTCAGCCTGTGACGATCGGTTCGATGTACATGCTCAAGTTGCACCACCTGGTCGATGACAAGATCCACGCCCGTTCCACGGGGCCGTACTCCCTCGTCACGCAGCAGCCGCTCGGAGGCAAGGCGCAGTTCGGCGGCCAGCGTCTCGGCGAGATGGAAGTCTGGGCGCTCGAGGCCTACGGCGCGGCGTACACGCTCCAGGAATTCCTGACGGTCAAGTCCGACGACGTCCCAGGCCGTGCCCGCATGTACGAGTCGATTGTCAAGGGGAATTTCTCCCTCGAGCCCGGCTTGCCCGAGTCCTTTAACGTGCTTATCAAGGAACTTCAGGCGCTGGGCCTCGACGTCAACCTGATCAGCGAAGAACCGAAATAAACAACCCGTACCGTTTAACGATACCGGAGGCGCCCCTTGGAAGACCTCTTTACGCGAGCAGAGAAACCGAAAGATCCGCTCTTCTTTTCGGGAATCCGCATTTCGATCGCTTCGCCGGACCAGATCCGGAAGTGGTCGCACGGCGAAGTCAAGAAGCCCGAGACGCTCAACTACCGCACCTTCAAGCCTGAGCGCGACGGCCTGTTCTGCGCCAAGATCTTCGGGCCGACGAAGGACTACGAGTGCAACTGCGGCAAATACAAGCGCATGAAGCACCGCGGGATCGTCTGCGAGAAGTGCGGCGTCGAGGTGATCCAGTCCAAGGTTCGCCGCGAGCGGATGGGGCATATCGAACTGGCATCCCCCGTGGCCCACATCTGGTTCCTCAAGAGTCTCCCGAGCCGAATCGCGACGCTTCTCAACATGCCGATGAAGGATGTCGAAGCCGTCATCTATTTCGAAAAGTTCATCGTGATCGATCCGGGCACGACCGACCTCGAAGTCAACGAGGTCATGAGCGAGTCCCGGTATCGTGAAAAGCGCGAGGCTCACGGGGATGCCTTCAAGGCCGGTATCGGCGCCGAGGCCATCCAGAAATTGCTCGCCTCCCTCGAACTGGCCACGCTATCCGAGACGCTCCGCAAGGAGATGGTCTCGACGCCCTCCGAAGCCAAGAAAAAGAAGATATCCAAGCAGCTCAAGATCGTCGAGGCTTTCCTCGCCAGCGAGCAGCGCCCCGAGTGGATGGTCCAGAACGTCATCCCCGTGCTCCCCCCCGACCTGCGGCCGCTGGTGCCGCTTGACGGAGGTCGTTTCGCCACCTCCGACCTCAATGATCTTTATCGTCGCGTCATCAACCGGAACAACCGGCTCAAGCGGCTTCTCGACCTCTCCGCTCCCGAGATAATCATCCGCAACGAAAAGCGGATGCTGCAGGAAGCGGTCGACGCGCTGTTCGACAACGGCCGTCGCGGCAAGCTGATCACCGGTTCCAACAAGCGGCCGCTCAAGTCGCTCTCCGATATGCTCAAGGGGAAGGGCGGCCGTTTCCGTCAGAACCTGCTGGGCAAGCGCGTCGATTACTCCGGCCGATCGGTCATCGTCGTCGGCCCGGAGCTCAAGCTGCACCAGTGCGGCCTTCCCAAGAAGATGGCGCTCGAGCTGTTCAAGCCGTTCATCTTCAACAAGCTCGAAGAGGCCGGTCACGCCGCCACGATCAAGGCCGCCAAGAAGATGGTCGAGAAAGAGAAGCGCGAAGTCTGGGATGCGCTCGACGAGGTCATCCGCCAGCTTCCGGTCATGCTCAACCGGGCTCCCACGTTGCACCGGCTGGGCATCCAGGCATTCGAACCCGTCCTGATCGAGGGCAAGGCGATCCAGTTACACCCGCTGGTTTGCTTCGCCTTCAACGCCGACTTCGACGGAGACCAGATGGCGGTTCACGTCCCCCTGTCGATCGAGGCGCAGATGGAAGCACGCGTCCTCATGATGTCCACGAACAATATCCTCTCTCCTGCGCACGGAAAGCCGGTCATCGCCCCCTCGCAGGACATCGTGCTCGGCATCTACTTCCTCACGCGCCAGCGCGACGGCGTCAAGGGTGACGGCAAGCTCTTCTCGAGCCCCGATGAAGTCCGCATCGCCTACGATGCAGACGAGGTCGAACTCCAGGCCCCGATAAAGGTCCGCATCAAGGGCGAACGGATCGAGACCACCGTCGGCCGCGTCCTGCTCTACGAGGTCGTCCCGACCGAAGTTCCCTTCCAGCACGTCAACAAGGTCATGAAGAAAAAGGATCTGGCCGAGTTGATCGACGTCACGTACCGCAACTGCGGCCAGAAGGCCACGGTCATCCTCGCCGACCAGCTCAAGAACACCGGCTTCCATTTCGCGACGCTTTCGGGTATTTCCGTCTGCATCAACGACATGAAGATTCCGTCCAAGAAAGAGAAGATGATCGCGGGAGCCACGGCCGACGTGACGGGCGTCATGGAAGAGCACCGAGAGGGGCTCATCACCAACGGCGAACGATACAACAAGGTCGTCGATATATGGTCCAACGTGA
>JANXQJ010000176.1 GCA_025356865.1 Deltaproteobacteria bacterium
CCGAAACCGGTCAGCGCCAGCTTCTCGCCCTTCTTGAGCGTCTTCTCGACGGCCGAGAGAACCGCGCCGAGCGCCTTCTCGGCTTCGGTCTTCTTGATGCCCGCTTCTTCCGCGATGTACGTGACCAGATCCGCTTTCGTCATTGCACTGCCTCCTGAAAGTATTGTTGTTCTGACCCTTCTGATCGCCGGGGTGGAACGGGCCGGCCTTGAAATCTGCAAATTCCCTTAAATAAAGCCGAATGGACGGGTAGTGTCAAGATTTTTTACAGATGCGCAAAAGCAGGACCCCGGCAACGAAACCGCCCACGTGTGCCCACCAGGCGGTCCCTCCCGAGAGCGCGGAAGCGGTTCCAAGCGAGGCAGCCCCGCTCAGGAACTGCCACAGGAACCATCCCCCGATGAAAACCCACGCGGGAAGTTCGACCATCGGGAAGAAGAAAAGGAGCGGAATCACCGCGATGACCCGTGACCTCGGATAGAGGAAAACGTAGGCGCCGAGCACGCCCGCCACCGCGCCGGAGGCGCCTATGTTGGGCACCATGGCGTGCGGGACCAGCACGATCTGCACGAGGAAGGACACGAAACCCGCGACCAGGAAGAAGAGCAGGAAGCGCCCGCGTCCGAGCACGTCCTCGACGTTGCCGCCGAAGATGTGGAGATAGAGCATGTTGCCGAGCAGGTGCAGCCACCCCGCGTGCAGGAACAGGGCACTGAACGGCGTCAGCAGCTCCCCGGCGTCCTGTGTCCAGCGCATCAGGAAGCGACAGGGAACGACGGCAACCGGATAGAGGGAGAGGTCGTCGCCACCTCCGTACCGGAACCCGAGGAACACGGCGACGTTGGCCGCGATCAGCAGCCGGACGGCAAACGCCTTCCGGCGGGTCGGTATCGTGTTGCGGATCGGGATTATGGGCTGATGCCTCCGGCGAGAAGTATCGACGTTATTGCAATATAATAGTTGGTTATGCCTCGCAGTCGCCTTCTTTCGGTTTGCATCGCCGTCTCGATCGTCCTCCACCTCGTGGTGGCGGTCGCATTGTACCTGGTGCCCGCAGGGAAGCGGCTGCCGCCCGACGTCGTCCCGGTCGAACTCGCCGACCTTCCCCGCGCAACGGACTTCCTCGAACCCGCCCCCGGGATCGTGCAGGGCGCCCCGCCGCCGGTGCCGGTGCCGGTGCCGCCTGCGCAGCCGGATGTGCCCCCGAAGGGGCGAATCCCCGCTCTCCCGGTCAACCCGAAGCTCCCCCCGCAGAATGAATACGCATCGGCCAGGAACCCCGAACCGCCGCAGCCCAAGGAAGACGAGGGTTCGGGCCCCAGGGAAAAGGCAACGCAAAACCAGGCCCAGGAAAAGCCCTCCGCCGGCAGCGCGGCCGAGAAGACTTCCCCCGCGGCGGTCGAGCCGGCCCCCTCGAAACAGGCGCCCGGTAATTCCCCGGTTCCGGGTCCCGCGGCGCCGAAAAAGTTGAAAGGGCTGATCCCGGGACTGGGATCGATCGTCCGGGCCCCTGCCGAACCGGGAGGGCGCACGGAAAAAACCAACAACGGCACCGCGGTCAGCACGGAAGGGAAACTGAAGGAGAAGGGGCAGATCGCCGAAGAGAGCGGCGGCGGCGTCCACCTGAGTTCGCTATCCTCACCCGAGATCCAGTACCTCTCGTGGTATGACTCGATCCGCCGGAAGATCGAGCTGGTCTGGGTCTATCCGCTCGAAGCCGCGCAGGCCGGCATGCAGGGGGAAGTGACGATCGATTTCGTGATCGAGCGGAACGGGTCGGTGTCGTCGGTCAGCCTGGTGAAGAGTTCCGGGCACAAGGTGCTTGACGACGAGGCGATCCGGGCGATCCAGGTGGTCGGACGGTCGCGCTTCAACCCGATCCCGAAAAGCTACAACATTACGAACCTGGCGATCCGGGGGCGGTTCACCTACGTCCAGGGCGGCGAACGGATGCTCCGGTGACGTTTCCGGTCTACTCCCCCGCGGCTCCGGGCCGCGCCGGATATTCCCGCGCGGGCGCCAGTGCATCGAACCCGGCCGGGTCGGGCATCCGCAACCGGAAGAGCCAACCCGCCCCGTAAGGGTCGGAGGTCGCCAGTTCGGGAGAATCGGCCACGGCAGGATTTACCTCGAGCAAGGCGCCGGAAACCGGCGAGACGATCTCGAATACGACATAGGACGATTCGATCAGCCCCACCGGCTCCCCGGCGTGCAAATCCACCCCTTCCGACGGCATCTCCAAATGGACCGCGTCGCCGAGGATCGCGGCCGCGACGTGCGTGATCCCGATGCGCACGGATCCGTCTTCCTCGGGGCGCGCCCAGCTGTGGCAGGCCGAATATCTGCGGTCGTCCGGCGCGGAAACGGATTCCATCGTGATGGCCCCGGAGCGCCGGTCAGGCGCGCGCGGCGACCTGCCGCTCGGCCGCCTCAAGCGTGTTCTGGATCAGCATCGCGATGGTCATGGGGCCGACGCCGCCCGGGACGGGCGTGATCTTCGACGCGACTTCCCGCGCCTCGGCGAAGGCGACGTCGCCACACAGCTTGCCTTCGGCGTTCCGGTTCATCCCGACGTCGATGACCACGGCGCCCGGCTTGATCCATGAGCCGCGCACCATCTCGGCCCGGCCGACCGCGGCCACGAGGATGTCGGCGTTCCGGCAGACCGCCTCGAGGTCGGCCGTGCGGGAGTGGCAGATCGTGACGGTCGCGTGCCGGGCCAGGAGGAGGATGGCCATCGGCTTGCCGACGATGTTGCTGCGGCCGACGACGACCGCGTTCTTCCCCTTGAGCGCGACGCCCTCGTGTTCGAGCATCTTCATGATGCCGTAAGGCGTGCAGGGGAGACAGGAGACGCCGCCGGTGAAGAGACGGCCGGCATTCATGGGGTGGAACCCGTCGACGTCCTTCTCGGGCGCGATCGCCTCGATCACTCTCGCCTCGTCGATGTGGCCGGGCACCGGAAGCTGGACCAGGATGCCGTGCACCGAGCGGTCGGCGTTGAGTTCGGCTATCAACGAGAGGAGCTGCGCCTCGGAGGTCGTCGCCGGAAGATCGATCTGCCTGGAGAGGATGCCCGCATCGGAGCAGGCCTTTCCCTTGTTGCGGACATAAACCTGGGACGCCGGGTCTTCCCCGACGAGCACGACGGTCAGGCAGGGCGTGACGCCGGTGCGGGCGACGAATTCAAGGGTCTTGACTGCGACCTGTGCGCGAACCGACGCCGCGATGGCCTTCCCGTCGATGATCTGTGCGGACATGAATTTCCTCCGGTGTGTAAGGTTGGGCAACGAGTAGTATACTGGGAAATCACACAAGAAAAAGCGTGGGAGCCCGATGCCGAGGATTGACGCATTTCTCAGAATCATGCAACAGGCGGGCGCCTCCGACCTGCACGTCGGCGACGGCTACTCGCCGATGCTTCGCATGCACGGCGCGCTCGAACCCACCAAGCACAGGATCCTGAGCGCGGACGAGGTCCGCATCCTGATCTACGAGATGCTGGCCGACCAGCAGATCCGCGACCTGGAAAGCACCGGGGAAATCGACTTCACCTATTCGCTCCCCGACGTGGCCCGCTTCCGGATCAACATCTACAAGAAGCACGAGGGGCTCGGCGCCGCCTTCCGGATCATCCCCAACAAGATCCCGACGCTCGACGAAATGGGCTTCCCCGAGGTGCTGAAGAAACTGCTCGCCAGCAAGAGCGGGCTGATCCTCGTCACCGGCCCGACCAACTCCGGGAAGACCACCACGCTCGCCGCGATGGTCGACCACCTGAACGAGCACCGCAACCATCACATCCTGACGCTCGAGGATCCGCTCGAGTTCATCCACACCAACAAGAACTGCATGATCAGCCAGCGCCAGATCGGCCGGCACAGCAACTCCTTCGCGAGCGCCCTCCGGGCCGCCCTGCGGGAGGATCCCAACGTCATCCTCGTCGGCGAGATGCGCGACAACGAGACGATCGCGCTCGCCCTCACCGCGGCCGAGACCGGGCTCCTCGTGCTGGGGACGCTCCACACCCGCTCGGCGGCCCAGACGATCAGCCGCGTCGTCGACTCGTTCCCCGCAAACCAGCAGGACCAGGTCAGGATGGCCATGTCCGAGGTGCTCGTCGGCATCTGCAGCCAGCAACTCGTCAAGCGGGCCGACGGCAACGGACGGATCGCGGCGCTCGAGATCCTGATCCGGACTCCCGCGATCGGCAACCTCATCCGCGAATCCAAGATGCAGCAGATCAGCACCCAGCTCCAGACCGGGCGCCAACTCGGAATGCAGAAGCTCGAACACCACCTGAAGGAGATGGTTTCCCAGAAGATAATCACCCCCGAGGAGGCCGCCGCCCACGCCGAGAACCCGGCCGACTTCCTGGGTGGGAAGAACAGTCCTTCGCCCGAAACGACGCAGGCACCGGTCAAATCATGAAAGTCCGGCTCGACCAGATCCTGCTTCGCAACCGCGCCGTCACCGAAGAGCAGATCAGAAAGGCGCTGCTCCGCCAGAAATCGCGAGGCGGCAAGCTCGGCACCCACCTGCTCTACTACCGGTTCGTCACCGAAGACGACCTGATCCAGGCGCTGGCCGAGCAGATCCAGTTGAACGGCGTGCGGTTGAGCGACTTTACCATTCCCGACGCGGTCATCCAGCGCATCCCCGCCGACATCGCCGAAACGTATGCGGCCATCCCGTTCCGGCACGACTTCGAAAAGGGCGAGTTGCACGTCGCGATCGCCGATTCGTCGAACGCATCCGCGATGCCCGACATGCGCCGTGCGAGCGGCGTTCCGAGAATCATCTTCTACGTCGCCCCCGAAGTGGTCATCCGGAACCTGATCGCATTTCATTACCACGGCCGCAGCCAGGGAACGGCGATCGACCAGCTCATCGACCTGCCCGACCTGTTCGAGGCTGAAAATGCCTCTCAGGCCGCGCACGCCGCCCCGTCCGAGGGAGAACCCCGGTCCGGCGTCCAGTCCGGCATCCTGATGCTTTCCAGGCAGATCTTTCTCAAGAGCGCGCTCCCCACGCTCTTCGAACGGGAGGGGTTGCACCTGACGGTGGTGACTTCCGCGGCCGAAATCGCCGCCGCCATCCGGGGAGGGGGGATCAGCCGCATCCTGGTTTCCGAAGATGCGAAGGCCGAGTTCGCGCGATTCATCGCCGGAGCCGGCGCCGCCCTCGAACTGCCCGAGGTTTCCCATTTTCGCGCGGTCGCGAGCGCACTGATCGACAATCCGGTCCCCTACGACCGGATGGCCGAGACGCTCCTTTCCGCCGTGCGGGTGATCGCCGACCAGAAAACCTCCGGACTACCCACCTCCCCGCCCTACGCCCTGATCTCGAACGAGGCCGCCGAAATGGCCCGGACGCTGGGACTGGGCCGCCTCGCCGTCGACGGCTTGCGGATCGCCTCGCACCTGCTCGGTCCGGGTGAACCCGCGGGGATGCCGGGCGATCTCGACGCTTCCGTCGAACTGGCCCGCCGGCTCGATTTCCCATGGGACATCGCCGGATGCCTGGAGACCCTCAAGAGCGCCGCGCCCGTTGGGGAAAACGACTACGGGACGCGGGACGGAAAACCGGAACCCGCCGCGCCGGCCGGCATCCTCGCACTTGCCTGGCACCGCCACCACGCCTTGAGATCGATGCGCGGAAAAGGCGGGGCCGATCTCGACACCCTCAAGACGCTGCTTCGCCGGCAGGCCGGGCGGCTGGCGCCTTCGGCCGTGGTCGAGGCCTACATCCGGATGATCGAGCAATCCGACCTGCCCGTCGGGGCCGACAAGGACCTGATCATCGTTGGGGAGTCCGACGCGCTGCCCGCCTCGCTCGCGACCGAGTTGCGCTTCCACGGGTTCCGCATCGTCCACGCATCCGATTTCCAGGAAGCCGGAAAGGTCTACGCACGCCGACACCCGGCTGCGATCCTCATCCAGGTCGACGAATCGCCGGCCTTGGCCGACGCCTTCTGCCGGCACATCCGGGGCGAATGCGGCGATGCGGCCACGGCGCTCTTTGCCGTCACGCGCAAGAGCGACCCGTCCTTCCTGCTCAACTTGATGGAAAGCTGGTTCAGCGACGTTCTGCCGCTCCCCATGAACAGTCGGGTCGTGATCGCACGCATCACCCGGGCCCTGTCAACGGCCGAGAAGGATTCCGCCGCCGGCGCGGGTCAGGGGTTCAGCGCCACGTTCCGGGACCTGGCCTTCACCGACCTCGTGCAAACGCTCGGAACCGGCATGAAAAACGTGAAGATGCACATCGAGCACGCCGACGGCACGCAGGCTGACATCTACTTCCGGAACGGGCGGATCGTCCACGCCGCCGGCTACGGCATGACGGGCGTCGACGTGGTCTATCGGGTGGTCTGCATGCAGGAGGACGGCAATTTCAGGGTGGAGCCGACCGAGGCCTACCCGAACGACAACGTGATGCTTCCGACTGACTACATCCTGCTCGAGGGGTCGCGCCTGCTCGACGAAGCGCGCCCGGGCCGCTGAACCGGGCGGGCCGCCTTTTTCCGACGGGATTGTGCAACCTTGTCCATCCCGAAACGCTATCAGGTATACTGAAACACGCTCCGAACGCCTTTATCCCAATGGTGACGGCTGGCCCGCATATCGAAACCGGGGGCGGGCCGGCAGTGTAAATAGACACGGGAGAATCGCTTGCGAGGGAGATTCGTTCCCCGGCCATCTTGGACATCCAGCGGCATAACGACCCTCTTCGCCCTGCTCCTGGCGTGGATGGCGGGGGCGTCTCCCGCATCCGGATCGGCCCACGGCGTCTGGGCCCCCGCGGGGTCCATGGAAACCGCCCGGAGCCGCCACACCTGCACGGTCCTCTCAGACGGGTCGGTCCTGGTCGCGGGGGGAGAAGAACCGGGCAAGGGGTATCTCCGGGGGTCGCTGGTCTACGATCCTTCGACGGGTTCCTTCGCCGAAACGGGTTCCCTGAAATCACCCCGGACCGGACACACCGCCACGCTTCTGCCCAACGGGAAAGTGCTGGTCGCCGGAGGACAAAACGGCGCCGTCATTCTATCGTCGGCCGAACTGTACGACCCCTCTCGCGGAGTTTTCGCCCCGACCGGCCCCATGGCAGGAGCGCGTCAATTCCACACCGCCACCCTGCTCCAGAACGGCAAGGTGCTGGTCGCCGGCGGCTCTTCCAAGTCCGGCGTCCTCGCCTCCGCAGAATTGTACGATCCGGCCACGGGGCACTTCTCGACGGTGAAGGCGATGGGGGACCGCCGGGAAGGACACACCGCGACGCTGCTACCCAACGGACAGCTCCTCGTCTCGGGCGGATACGACGGCACGTCCATTCTTTCCTCGGCCGAGCTTTACGGAAAGACCTTCAAGCCGACGGGAGCGATGGGCGTCGCACGAAAAAACGCCACGGCGACCGTCCTGCCCAACGGGAAGGTCCTGGTCGCGGGCGGAGAGAGCGACGGCCGCCAGCTGGCATCGGCCGAATTGTACGACCCTTCGAAGGAATGGTTCGAACCGGCGGCGCCGATGGGGGCCGCCCGTTCGAACCATTTCGCGGCGCCGATGCCCGGAGGGAAGATCCTGCTCTCCGGGGGAGACGGAATCGACCCTTCCGCCTCCGAGATGTACGACCCGGCCGCCGCCGCTTTTTTCGCGACGGGTTCCATGATGGGAAGCCGGCGAAAGACGAACTCGGCGGCGCTATTGTCCGGGGGACGGGTTCTGATCGCAGGTGGGGGCGACGGCGTCACCCCCCTCGCTTCCGCGGAGATGTTCCTCCCCTTTCGCCCCCTTTTCGACTTCGACGGAGACGGAAAGACCGATTTCACGGTGTGGCGGCCTTCGAGCGGTACCTGGCGGATGAAGCCGTCGACCGTCGGAGGATCGTCGATCGAGACCCAACTCGGGCAACAGGCGTCGGCCGACATCCCGATACCCGGTGATTTCGACGGAGACTGGAAGACAGACCTTGCGGTCTGGCGCCCTTCCGACGGGACCTGGTATCTGAACTCCCCGACCGGAGGGGCGGCGGTTGCCGTCCGGTGGCCCGTCAACCCCGACGGCGACATCCCGGTGCCGGGAGACTACGACGGCGACGGGAAGACCGATTTCGCCACCTGGCGCCCCTCGAACGGAACCTGGTACGTGAAGCCCTCTTCGGGGGGTGTCTGGCCGGAAACGAAATGGGGCGAAGAGGCACAGGGCGATATCCCGGTTCCCGGCGACTACGACGGAGACTGGAAAACCGACCTTGCGGTCTGGCGCCCGTCGGACGGCACCTGGCGGGTGAAACCGTCTTCCGGAGCGGCGCCGTTCACCACCCAGTGGGGCATCAACGCCTCGGGCGACATCCCCGTCCCGGGCGACTACGACGGGGACGGCAAGACCGACCTTGCGGTATTTCGTCCATCCAATGGAACCTGGTACATCAAACCCTCTTCGGGAGCGCCGACGATCACGATCCAGTGGGGAATATTCTCCTCCGGCGACATTCCGGTTTCGGGCGATTACGACGGCGACGGCAGGACCGACGTGGCGATCTGGCGGCCTTCGAACAATAGCTGGTACGTGAAACCGTCATCGGGCGCCGCGGCGATCACGACCCAGTGGGGCGAGAACGCCCGGCAGGAGAAGCCGGTCAACCGGTCCGTCCACCTGTGGAGATATCTGCCGCCCGCTGCCCCGACGGGACTCGTCGCCGAGGCAGGAAACCAGCGGATCACGTTGTCCTGGCGCCCCGTCCCAGGCGCCGTTTCGTACCGGGTCTACTGGTCGCCCTCCCCCGGCGTCACGAAAACGACCGGCATCCTGATCGACAACGCGGCGACCCCTTACCGCCACCTGGGGCTCAAGGACGGAACCGTCTATTACTACGCGGCAATCGCGGTCGGACCCGGCGGGTTCGAGAGCGTGTTTTCCACTGAAACGAGCATCCGGACGTCGCAATCCCGGCTTGGGGCTCCCGATGTCGGGCAGTATTTCGACCGACTTTCCGGACCCGCCAATTTCGCCGACAATTCGAGCCACCCGCTCCGCGGGATCACCACGTCCGACAGCGGGCTCCGCTTCGCCGGAACCGTCGACTGCCTCGAGTGCCATTACACATCCGTCGGGACGAAATCCAGCGACGAGTGCCTCATGTGCCACTTCGAGAACCAGCCGAACGCCCCTGCCACGAATCACAAGGACGGCATCCTGCAGATGACCACGCTGGGTTCCGACTCGCTCCCCACCTCCCAGTTCGTCATCAACTCGGCGGCCGACTACGACACATGGTGCCTGCAGTGCCACCAGCGAACAAATATCTCGCTCGGCGGCCGCGTGCCCGGCAGCGCAAACCGGACGCTGGTCGACCCGGCCGTATTCGAATCGGGGCGCCACCGCGCAACCGGGGCCTCCTGCATCCACTGCCACGATCCGCACGGGTCCGGGAACACCCGACTCGTGCGCCCGAACCCCGTGAACCGGGCGTCCGCCACGGCTCTCCCCCAGCGGTTCGGCGTCTTCCCGGCCGACAACACGGGCGGCAACGGCCCCCCCCTGAACCAGAACATCCCGTATCGCTCCAGGGTCGACCTGAACGTGGCCGACGCGTCCGATGCCAGCAACTACTGCAACAAGGCGTGCCACATCGCCCGTTTCGACCCGAGCTGGTCTAAGGAGCGGTACCGGAAACGGGACGACAACACCGCCCTGTATCTCCTGGCCGGCACAAAGATAATCAGCATCATCAACGGAAAGGAATACACGAGGGATAACGTATCCACGCGGAGTCACGCCCACAACAACAACGACATCATCACGACCGACGACATGGTCGCGTGGTATGCCCAGGTGACCGGTTCGACCGGTCCCTCCCACTACAAATATCCGGGCAGGACCGACGCGAATCCGCGCTTCTTCAACACTGCGCTTTCGCCGCTGCCGTTCAATCCCGATTTCCCGGACGGCTCCCGCGATTTCGGCAACGGTTACAGCAATCTCGGCCCCATCAAGTACCGTTTCACCTGCGTTACCTGTCACGATCCGCACGGCTCTGCCTACCGGTCGTGGAACAGCCCTGGCGGGGACGCCTACCCGGACCTGCGGCTGAAAAAGAACAACCCGAGCGCCCTCTGCGGGCAGTGCCATCGGTGACGGAACCGTTCAGGGTTCGTCGCCCGCATTCCATCGGTCGATCATCGCCTGGGTGATACGTGTCATCTCGAGCAGCCCGTCGACCGGAATCCGCTCGTCGACCCCGTGGATGCGACCCAGTTCGGCGCGAGGCAGAAGAATCGGGGCCAGTCCGTACGTCTCGACGCCGAGTTGCCGGAAGAAACGGGAATCGGTGAATCCGGTCGACAGGCAAGGCAGGACGATCGCATCCGGATACACGGAGAGAACGGCCTCCCGCACCGCCTCGAACAGGGGGCCGCGTGGCGAACCCGACGGCCTTTCGGCGAAGACGATTTCCACGGATACGTTGAACTCCCGGACCATCTCGCCCACTCTCGCAGCCACGTTTTCGGGCTCCTCGCCAGGCAGGATCCGGGCGTCGACGGTCCCTTCGGCGGAGGACGGGATGACGTTGGGCTTGAAACCGGCCGAGAGCGTCGTGACCGCGAAGGTGTTGCGCAGCAACGGGTCGAATTCGGGGAAGGCGCGCGCCAGTTCTTCGAGCCTGCCGGCGTCGGCGGTCCCGCCCCCAAGCGTCGAAGGGTCGAACGGCACCCGGCCGTGCGCGAAGAGGACCGAGAGCATTTCGCGGACCGGTTCGGTCAACCTCGGCGGGTCGCGATGTTCGGCGATCCGTGCCATGGCCCGCGCGAGGCGCCCCGGGGCGTCCTGGACCGAAGGGCGGCTGCCGTGCCCCGCCTTTCCCGATGCGGAAAGTTTCATCCAGAGCGGCCCCTTCTCCCACGTGTTCACGAGGAAGAATTTCCCGGGGCCGAAGGCATCGAGCAGACCGGTGCCGCCTTCGTTCATCCCGCATGCACGGCCGAATGAAAAAGGCAGGTTCCGGACGAAGTATTCGGCGCCCTCGCCCCCGCCGACCTCCTCGTCCGAATTCGCGACGAACCAGAGCCGGCGGCGCAGCGTTCCCGCCTCCCTGGCCGCGAGCGCGGCGCAGAGGTGCGCGATGCCCAGGTTCTTCGTGTCGAGCGTGCCGCGGCCGTAGATGAAACCGTCTTCGATGACTGCTGAAAAGGGAGGGTGACGCCACTCGTCCGCGATGGCGGGAACGACGTCCATGTGATGGACCAATACGAGGGCGGGTTCTTCGGTCCCGCCTATGAGGCAGGCGAGGTTCGGCTTTTCAGGGCGTGCGCCGAAGACGAATGGCGACAACCCGGCCGATTCGAGGATCCTGCACAGGAAGTCGACCGCCTTTCGGCAATCGCCCGGGGGATTCGACGTGTCGATCCTGACGTACTGCTGGAGAAGCGCAACCGGATCAGTCATCCTGCCCCCGCTTTTTTATTCCGAAGCCGATACCTTCGGACAGCCCGCGCACGCCGGGGCGCCTTCGGCCTTCCCCTCGGCGCAGGGCGCCGCTTTCTTTTTCCCCTCGTCCGGTTTATGGACGTATCCGCTCTTGTACCATCCCCCGCCCTTCAGCTGGAAGGACCCCCCGGACATGACCTTGTCGGTCTTTCCGCTGCACGAAGGACACTTGGGGCCGGGGTCGTCATAGCCCTGGATCTGTTCGGTGATCTTGTGGCACTTGCGGCACTTGTATTCGTAGATTGGCACGGCCTGTTCTCCCGGGTTCTTTGTGAAAAAGGGGCCGGCCTTGATGGCCCGGCCCCCTATTTTGATGCTCAGGCTCCCGCTTCGGTTCGAAGCGCGAACGTTCGTCCCTTAGTACATCCCGCCGCCGCCCGGGGGCATCGAGGGCATGGAGCCCTTCTCTTCGGGCTTGTCGGAGATCGCGCATTCGGTCGTGATCATGAGGCCCGCCACGGACGACGCGTTGAGCAGCGCGACGCGGGTGACCTTGGTCGGATCGAGGATGCCGGCCTTGATCAGGTCTTCGAATTCGCCGGTGCGGGCGTTGTAGCCGAAGCTGCCCTTGCCGTTCTTGATCTTGTCGACGATCACGCCGCCGTCCTGGCCCGCGTTGACCGCGATCTGGCGCGCCGGCTCGAAGAGCGCGCGCTTGACGATGTCGACGCCCGCCGCTTCTTCGTGGTCGAGCTTGAGGTTGTCGAGCACGCTCGCCGCACGGATGTAGGCGACGCCGCCGCCCGCGATGATGCCTTCCTCGACGGCCGCGCGGGTCGCGTGGAGCGCGTCCTCGACGCGGGCCTTCTTTTCCTTCATTTCGGTTTCGGTCGACGCGCCGACGTTGATGACGGCCACGCCGCCGACCAGCTTGGCAAGGCGTTCCTGCAGCTTCTCCTTGTCGTAATCGGAGGTGGTCTCTTCGACCTGCGCACGGATCTGCTTGACGCGCCCTTCGATCTCGCCCTTCTTGCCGGCGCCGTCGACGATGGTGGTGTTCTCCTTGGAAATGACGATCCGCTTGGCGCGGCCGAGGTCGGTCAGCTGGACCGCTTCGAGCTTGATGCCCATCTCTTCGGCGATGCACTTGCCGCCGGTGAGGACCGCGATGTCCTCGAGCATGGCCTTGCGGCGATCGCCGAAGCCCGGAGCCTTGACGGCCGCGACCTTGAGGCCGCCACGCAGCTTGTTGACGACGAGGGTGGCGAGCGCTTCGCCTTCGATTTCCTCGGCGATGATCAGGATCGGCTTGCCAGCCTCGGCGGCCTTGGACAACGCCGGAACCAGATCGCGGGCGCTGCTGATTTTCTTTTCGTGGATGAGAATATACGCATCATCCAGCACGGCCTCGGCGGTGGCCGGGTCGGTGACGAAGTGGGGGCTGAGATATCCCTTGTCGAACTGCATGCCTTCGAGGAGTTCGACGGTGGTTTCGAGGCTCTTGCCTTCCTCGACGGTGATGACGCCGTCCTTGCCGACCTTGTCCATCGCGTCGGCGATCATCTTGCCGATCTGCTCGTCCTGGTTGGCCGAGCTGGTGCCGACCTGGGCGACTTCCTTGGAGGAGTCAATCTTCTTCGACATCTTCTTGAGTTCCTCAACGATCGCCTCGACGGCGATGTTGATCCCCTTCTGGATCTGCGTCGGGTTCGCGCCGCTGGCCACGTTCTTGAGGCCCTCGCCGAAGATGGCTTCGGCGTAGACCGTGGCCGT
>JANXQJ010000014.1 GCA_025356865.1 Deltaproteobacteria bacterium
GCACGTCTTCTTCTCGATCGTCCGGTCGTTCCCCGGCACCTTCAAGAACTACGTGTTCATCTCCGCGGGCGTCGTCGATTCGAGCGTGTTCAAGGGGATCGAGGAGATCGACCACCTCGTCGCAAGCGTCAAGGAAAACCTGGCCAAGTACGAGTCGTTCGTCCACGCCCACGGCTATTATGCCGAGACGCGGTACCAGGTCGGCACCGACGTGGTCGAGTCCGTCATGAACCTCGCCCGCGAGACCGTCACCGACTTCCCCAACTCGGTCTTCTTCGCCGGGCAGCTGCTGTTCGAGGACGAGAACGCCCTGACCCGCCTCCTCCACAACCAGACCTCGTTCATGGTCCAGAAGCGGTTCGTCTTCGAAGGCCTCCCGATGATCATCATGCCGGTCCGGGTGCTGTAGCGGCGTCGTCCCCGGCTTCGCGCGCACGGCTTCGCCGGGGTTCGCATTCCGCCAGCACCGCCTCCGGGGAATCATTCCCGCAACCTCCGGTTCGCCGAACATCCTGTTTGGCTCCCTGCCGTGTCCCTCGCTCTCGCCATCCAGGCTTCGCGAGGGCCACATGGCCGCACAAGCGGAATAGCTTCCCCGAAGGCTCAAACCGCCATGCGGAATGCCGTGAGGACGGCACTTGTATGGTTTGCGAGCGCCCGAACCGTTTCGCCCGGATCCGCATAGTTCCCGGGCCATCTTGGCGTCGCTATTCCCGGCGTGCGGAACGGCTCAGGGTGCCCTTTTCCGGGGGCGTGTGCCCCGCGAGCGTTCTGGGGCGTCATGGAAGGCGCCGCGAGCCTGGGCACCCGAGGCGCAGCGAGTGCATGGATGCGGGAGCAAGCCGTCCGCCGGAAAGGGGCACCCTGAGACGCCGAGCAGGACGGGCAACAAGCGATGCCATCCCGTGTGGCTATCCCGCGGGTTGACGGGTGCCTGCCTCGTGGGGGATTATAGGGACACTCAAATCGATCAACGTTCGGGGTGGCGGCGACGTCGTTCCGTCGAAGCTTTATTCAGGAGGAATCGTGATGGCGTTTATCCGCAGGACGGGTTGGTTCGTGATGGTGGCCGTGATGATGGCGGGCTGGATGGGCGTGCTCTCGGGCGCGCGCGGCGTCGCCGAGGCGGGCGTGATCGCGTCGCACGCCACGGACGGGGCGGCTGCTTCTTCGGCCGGCGATCTCCTGAAGATGCAGGCGTTCCTCGAAGGCAAGGTCGTGATGCAGAAACTGGCCGACTACGGCGTCTCGCCCTCCGAGGCGATGTCCAAGGTCAGCCAGATGAGCGAGTCCGACCTGCACCGGCTGGCGTCGATGACCGACCGGGCGGCCGCGGGCGGCGATATCATCGGACCCCTCATCGGGATCGCCATCCTCGTGATCCTCGTGATCGTCATCCTCAAGCTGCTCAACAAGGAAATCATCATTCGCTGATGCGAACGTTATTTCGCGTCCTCGGCGTCGCCCTGCTGGTGGGCGGCGCCTTTTTTCTTTCCGCCGGATGCGCGACGCGCCCGCTGACGCTGACCCGCGTCGACGGTCCCGTGTTCTTCATCCCCGGCGTCCCTTTCCTGCAGCAGGAAGAGGAGACGTGCGGCCCGTCGTCGCTGGCGATGGTGCTCCGCTTTCTCGGCGGGAAGCAGACGACGGCCGAGCTGACCTCAGAGACGCGCACCGAGGCGCTTCGGGGAGCGCTGATCACCGATCTTTCCAGCGCCGCGAAACGGCGCGGATACACGGCCGAAATCGTCGACCTGGATCTGCCGAGACTGAAATGGGCGATCGACTCGGGGACCCCCGTAATCCTCCTCGTCGACCAGGGATTTCTCGTGTACAGCGTTCCGCACTACCTCGTGGCGTACGGGTACACGGCCGACGGGATCATCGTCCACGACGGAAAGACATCGGGTGCGGTGATTGCCGCGAAGAAACTGGACGCGGAGTGGGCCAAGATGGGCCGCCTCGCGCTGATCGTCTCGCAGGGGAAGAAAAGATGAAGCGCGCACGCCTGGCCAGGGTGCAGACGAGATCCGTCACCCTTTCGCGACTCCGGACCTCCCCTTCCGTGGGACGGTTTGCCCGGCCATCCATGGCCGGCCTTCACCTCGGGTCCCCGCTCGGGCCGCCTTCCTTGGCGGCCAACTTCCTCGGGGGACACGCCCACTTCCAGGGGACGTCCTGCGTCGCCGGGTGTCGAATCAAGTTGGCATCCGCAATATCCACCCACGTTGCGCGCCGGCTTGTTTCCCCTGCACGGACGTTCGCGCTCGTTGTGCTGGTAATGCTTTTGCTGATGGCCGGGTGCGGCGGAAAGATGCCGAAGGTCGTGACGCTGACCGATCCGCTGAGCGCCGAGGAACACGTCATGCTCGGCGTCGGGTACGAGCAGCAGGGGCAATTCGCCATCGCCGAGAAAGAGTACGCCCGGGCGCTCAAGAAGGATCCGCGCTGCTTCCAGGCGCGCGTGAACCTGGGCAACATCGCGCTGGCCGAGCGGGAATACCTGGCCGCGAGGAAACAATATCTCAGGGCGCTCGAGATCCGGGCCGGCGATCCCGAGGCGACGAACAACCTGGCGATGTCGGCGATTCTCTCGGGCGACGTGAAATACCTGCAGGATGCAAAGGGACGGATGGATGCGGTCCTCGCCGACCCGGTCCGGAGAATTCCCGTGCTTCTCGACACGATGAAGGAACTGGAAGCGGCGATCGCGCGATCAAAGGAGCCGAAGTAGCGGGAGGGCCGCCGGGCGCCCTCTGCTAGAATGGACTCATGCTCACCGACGCCTTCGGCCGAAAGGTCGATTACCTGAGACTTTCCATCACCGACCGGTGCAACCTGCGTTGCGTCTATTGCATGCCGCCCGAGGGGATCCCGCTCAGGCCGGCCTCCGAAATCCTCTCCTACGACGAATTGCTCCGGATCGCCCGCGTAGCGGCGTCGCTCGGCGTCCGCAAGGTGCGCGTGACGGGCGGAGAACCGCTGGTGCGCGGCGGCGTCGTCGACTTCGTCCGCGATCTGGCGCGGATCCCCGGCATCGAAGACCTGGCGATGACGACCAACGGCATCGGGCTGGCCGAACTGGCCGGGCCGCTCAAGGCGGCGGGACTCCGGCGCGTCAACATCAGTCTCGACACGATCCGCCGCGACCGGTTCGCCGAGATCACCCGGTGCGACCGGCTTCCCGAGGTGCTGGCGGGGATCGACGGCGCGATCCGGGCGGGGCTCTCCCCGGTCAAGATCAACGTGGTGCTGTTGCACGGCCTGCTTCCCGGCGAAGTCGACGACTTCCTGGCGATGGCGCGCGAGACGCCCGTCACGGTCCGCTTCATCGAACGGATGCCGATCGGCTGCGCCCCCTCGGAAGGGTATGTCTCCGCCGACGGCGTCCGTGCCCGCATCCTGTCGATCCCCGGAGCCCGCGAAGCCGTCGGCGGCCGGCCGGCCGCGGCGCTCGACTACGACATCCCCGGGTTCGCCGGCAGGGTGGGGCTCATCTCGCCGGTTTCCCGAAAGTTCTGCGCCGACTGCAACCGGCTGCGCGTCACATCGGTCGGCCATTTGCGCAACTGTCTGTTCGGCCGCGATACGCTCGACCTGCGCAAGCTGATGCGGGGCGGGGGCGACGATGCAGCGGTCGCCGTCATGATCCGGCAGGCCGTGGCGGCCAAGCCCGAGGGACACGACCTGTGCGGCACCGGATCGGTGCCGTCCGCGGCCGAGCCGATGTCGCGCGTCGGCGGTTGACCGTTTGCCGGATGCCGCCCCGCCTCCGTTGAATCCGGAGTTGCGCTACAACAATTACGGGGGGTGGATCCGCCGCCGCCTCGGGACGTCCGTGATCCGGATCGGGATCGACGGCGGCTTCTCCTGTCCCAATCGCGACGCGGCCGGTGAAGGGTGCTTCTACTGCAATAACGAGGGGTTCACGCCCGGCATCCGGCACGCGGACCTGCCGGTCGGGGAGCAGCTCCGGATCGGCATCGACCGGGTGCGTCCGGGGCGCAAGGCGGCGTGGGCCGCGAAAGGCGGGTTGCGATTCCTCGCCTATTTCCAGCGATTCAGCAACACGCACGCGGCGCCGGAAACGCTCGACCGCCTCTACCGGGAGGCTCTGGAACATCCCGAGGTCGATGGCCTCGTCGTGGGCACCCGGCCCGATTGCCTGGGCCCCGAGGTCCTCGATGTCCTGCGGGCGATCGCACGCGATCGGTACGTGATGGTCGAGGTCGGATTGCAGTCGATCTCCGACCCGGTGCTGGCGCGGATCGGACGGGGACACACGGTTGGCGATTTCGAGCAGGCGGTGCGGGCGCTCCGCGCGGCGGGGATCGACGTCGGCGTCCACCTGATCCACGGCCTGCCGGGAGACACGGTCGACAATTTCAGGGGGGCGGCCCGGTTTCTCTCAGGGCTCGACGTCCAGGGAGTCAAGCTGCACCACTTCCACGTCGTCTCCGGAACGCGCGCCGAACGGGAATGGCGTGCGGGGCTGGTCGGGGTGCCGGGCTACGGGGAATACGTCTCGGCCTGTGCCGATTTTCTCGAACGGCTATCGCCCGGGATCGCGGTGATGCGGCTCTCCGGCGAGGCGTCCGGTGGGTTGCTGCTCGCGCCCCGGTGGGCGGGCGACGGCGAACGGTTCGCGCACGACGTGACGCACGAACTGGTGCGGCGGAGAAGCTGGCAGGGCGGCAAGGCCCGCCCGGAAACGGTTCCGAAGGGGGAATCCGCATGACGAACGACGACCGGGAATTCCTGCCCCATTCCTCGGGGTGCTTCCTGTGCGGCGACGAGAACGTCCACGGTGTCCGGACGTCGTTTTTTGTCGAGGATGGCGCGGTGAGGGCGCGGCTCTCGCTTCCGGCGCACGTGAACGGCTACAAGGGGGTCGCCCACGGAGGGGTGGTCGCGGCGCTCCTCGACGAGACGATGGGGTGGTCGGCCACGGTCTTCGGCGAGAAGCACCCGATGTACGTCACGGCCGAGCTGACGGTGAAATATGTCGCGCAGGTCCCGGTCGGGCAGCCGGTCGAGATCGTCGCCCGGCTGGTCGAGGACCGCGGCCGGGTCGCCTACGCCGAAGCGGAACTGACCTTCGAGGGCAAGGCGTGCGCCCGGGCGACCGGCAAGTTCATGCCGCTGAGCGATTCGGCCACGGCGCAGGTGATGCCGTATCTCAGGTTCGGCCGGTGCCGGGCCTTCGCGACGCTCTTCGGAAGAAACGTGCCGGGCTAGACTTGGAATACGGAGACCTTTTCGGTCAGTTTTCCGGCCAACTCCTTGAGTTCCCCGGCCGAGGTCGAAGCGGATTTCATGCTGGCGGCCGTCAGGCGGACCATCTCGGCCACCTGCCGCATCCCCGCCACCACCTGGTCGTTCGCGCTCGTCTGCTGGTGCGTCGCAAGCGAGATCTGCATCGACGCCTCGGACGTGTTCTCGATCATCCCGATGATCTCGGTGAACGCGCCCGCCGTC
>JANXQJ010000069.1 GCA_025356865.1 Deltaproteobacteria bacterium
CACGGCGCGTGAAGATGGCGCCGCGCTCCTCGACCCCGGCATCCGCAAGACGATCGACCGCCTCCTGGATGGGGTCCAGGTGCGGGAAGAGGGTTGCCCCACTGTGCTGGCTACGGGCGCTCAATGCTCACGATTCCTTACTACGTCGGTATGACTATCATAGACTGGTTCCGATCATGAGGCTTCCCCTTCCTGCGCCTCCGACACGAACGGCTACCAATCACACCGAGCGAGGGCAAGGCGCCGTAGGCGGCCGGAATGGAGCCTGGACGCCAAGGACGGTCGAAAAAGGAATCCTGCATTTTGCGATAAGACGGAATCAGGAAACCGTTGCCACCGCAGGTCTGCACTCTATTGGCTGGCGTAACGCGTCGCGCACCGCGCCAAGCCATGGACTCGTTGCTCCGCGGGGCCATGCGGCGACGAGGCTCCGGACGGGGCTGGCCTTGAAGGGCAGGGGCAGTTCGCTCACCTTCCGGCCCTTGAAGACGGAAGATGCCGTGACCGGCAGGATCGCGGCGTAGCCGTCAGCCACTGCCGCTGCTGCCAACGCGAAAGACGAGCACTCGAGTGCGACGTTGACCGTCACATCGGCGTGCTCCGCCTGCTCTCCGAGCTGCCGCCGGAAATCCCCTCCCATCGACACGGCGACCGGAAGGGCGACCAGCAACTCCCGCGACCCGCGCCCCTTAACGAGATTCGTCGCCACGAACAGCGAATACCCGAGGCGGGTCAGTTGGCTCCGCATGAGCCCGTGCGGCACCGCGTCCGACCGAAGGAGCCCGAGGTCGACATGCCGCGTCTCGACCGCTTCGGCGACCTCGCGCGTCCGCATGTTGCGCAGGATGACGGTCGCCCCTTCTGGCAGAATCTTGCGGATCGCGGCCAACCGCGGCATCACCCACCATTCCAGGACGCTGTGGGCCGATGCGATAGTGACCCGCTGCGGCGCCTTCCGCTCCTCCTCGGCGAATCCATCCAGCGCGGACACATGCTCCCGAACCAGCGTCGCGAGGCGAACAGCGGCCTCGGTCGGTACAGAAACCCGCCCCGCGCGCCGAGCAAGCGGCACCCCGAAGAACGACTCCAGTTCCTTGATCTGCCGGCTGTAGAGGCTTATGCGAGCGTGGTCTTTACCGGCGGCGGCCGACAACCCTCCCGCGTCCACGAAGCGGCAGAGCGTCCCCAAGCGGTCCAGCGACAGACCGGGCTTCGAACAGTAGGCGGATATATCAATCATATGGTTGACGTTAGTAACAAATTACCATCTTTGTCAACAATATGAACCATCGGACAATCGGTGAGCGAAAGGGGAACGCGAAATGGAGCAGACGGGGTGGGACGTCATCGGGGACATCCACGGTCGGCTGGGCGCGCTGGATGCGCTGCTCCGGCGTTTGGGCTACCGGGAACGGGGTGGTGCCTGGCGCCATCCGGGGCGGAAGGCGCTGTTCATCGGCGACATGGTCGACCGGGGATCGGAGGTCGGGAGCGTCCTCCGACTGGTCCGTGCGATGACCGATGCGGGGACGGCGTGCGCGATCCTCGGCAACCACGAGTACAACGTGCTCGGGCACCTCCACGACCTGGAGCACGGGACGAGTCGGTGTCGGATGAACCCGCAGAAGATATCCGAGATGAGGCCGTCGCTGGCGGCGATCGCCGCCGATCCTTCGTTCCGCCGATGGCTGATCGACCTGCCGCTCTTCGCGGAGGCCGACGGGATCCGCTTCGTCCACGCCTACTGGGGAGAGCGGGAGTTGGAGACGTTATCGGGTCGCCGAACCCTCCCCGAATGCGACTGGAACACGAGTGCATTCGACGGCTCGAAGGAGGAGACCGCGATCAAGCGACTCCTCAAGGGGCCGGAGCTCGGTTTCCCGGACGGAATCGCCATCCTGAGCAAGCGTGGGTACCCGCAGCGCGAAACGCGGGTCGCGTGGTGGAAACCCCGCCCGGAGGAGATTCGCATCGATGACATCCTCGTTAAGCCGGGGGAGTTTCCGGCCGGGGTTCTTCCCTGTGCGCGCACCTGGGGAAGCTACGAGCCGTACCCTGCGGATTCCCCCCCGGTCTTCATCGGCCATTACGGATACGACGCCTTCCCGGGGCTGCTGGCGGCCAACATCGCCTGCGTCGACTACGGGCGGAACAGCGAAGGGACCGGCATCGGCGCTTACCGTACTGATATCGGCGCTCCCCTTTCAACCGACGGGTTCATCATCTGAGGAGGCCGACCGGCTACGTCCTGATCGATGCGGCGGACATCTTCCTGCACCTGAGCGGCGAAGGGGTCTATCCATTCCCCGAAGCGTTCCGAGACGCCATGGAGATCATCGGGGCTTTCGTCGCGGACCGCGCCATCAAGGAGCGGCGGAACCTCGTCCTCGAAGTCCCGCCAGTGGCGAACCTCCCAGTCCTTGTCGCCTAGCCCGATAAGCCCCATATGTCTCCCCCGGGCACTGTAGATCAAGCCGACTAAGCCGCTCCTTTTTTCCAGAGCGCGTCGACCACCGCCTTGGGGTTCTCTGCGGCCACTTGCAACAGCGCGCGTGCCGGGCCTTCCGGGCTGCGACGGCCCTGCTCCCAGTTCCGCAGCGTCGCGACGCTCACACCGATCATCAGGGCGAACTCCCCCTGCGACTTCTTCAGCCCTGCGCGGATGGCCTTGATGTCCACCGGTTCGAAGACGAACCGGCGGCTGGGCGCCATCTCGCCGCGGTGGATCTTCCCCGCCTCCTTGATGCTCTCGACCAGTCCGTCGAACAGTTCCTTCTTCATCCGAACTCCTCCTTGACGAGGCGCCCGAGCACCTTGGCCTGCTCCGGCGTCAAGTCGTCCTGCTCGTTCTTCGGGTATGCGAACAGCATGTAGATGCGGTCGCCCGGACGGTGCCAGTAGTAGATGACCCGGGCGCCGCCGCGCTTGCCCCGCCCAGATGCAGCCCACCTCACCTTGCGGATTCCCCCGGAACCCGGGATCAACGCGCCGAGCTCCGGTTTCCCCACCAGCGCTGTCTGCAGCACCCGGTACTCCTCGTCGGAGATCAGGTCACGGATGCACTTGGTGAACAGCGATGTCTCCAGGAAAACCATAGGGCCATTATGCGCCATTGGCGCACCAGCAAGGCGAGTTGTTTTTTGAGGTCGGCTTGTCAGCCGGGGCTGGAGTGAAGTCCTATTTCGACCATTCCATCGGGGGTGCCTCCCCCGG
>JANXQJ010000048.1 GCA_025356865.1 Deltaproteobacteria bacterium
GGCATCAGGTCGTCCTTCAGATGCGCGACCTCGCGATCGAGCGTGATCGATTCGACCGCCCGGTGCGCCAGGTGCATGATGGTGCCGCCGGGGGTTTCATAGACGCCGCGCGACTTCATGCCGACGTAGCGATTCTCGACCAGGTCGAGGCGGCCGATGCCGTTCGCGCCCCCCAGGACGTTGAGCGCCGAGAGCAGCTTGGCGGGACCCATCTTCTTGCCGTTTACCGCGACCGGCAACCCGTCGACAAAGGAGACCTCGACATAGGTCGGCTTGTCGGGCGCCTTCTCGGGCGAAACGGTCAGCGTGAACATGTTTTCGGGCGGTTCGGCCCAGACGTCCTCGAGTATGCCGCCCTCGTAGCTGATGTGCATCAGGTTGCGGTCGCTGGAGTACGGCTTCTCGACCGTGACCGGCGTCTCGATGCCGTATTTTTTCGCATAGTTGCAGAGGTCGGTGCGGGAGTTCATGTCCCATTCGCGCCAGGGGGCGATGATCTGGACGTCGGGCATCAGGGAGAAATATGTCAGTTCGAAACGGACCTGGTCGTTTCCCTTGCCGGTCGCGCCGTGGGAGACCGCCTTGCAATTTTCCTTGATGGCGATCTCGATCTGCTTCTTGGCGATCAGCGGCCGGGCGATCGAGGTGCCGAGCAGGTAGGAACCCTCGTAGACCGCGTTGGCCTGGAGCGCCGGGAAGATGAAGTCGCGCACGAACTCGTCCTGGACGTTCTCGACGTAGACCTTGGAGGCGCCGGTCTTCTTCGCCTTGGCCTTGACGGGCGCCAGTTCGTCGCCCTGCCCCAGGTCGGCCACGAATGCGACGACTTCACAACCGTACGTCTCGATCAGCCATCGAAGGATGACGGAGGTATCCAGCCCTCCGGAGTACGCGAGCACGACCTTGTCGATTTTCTTCATTTCCTGAGCCTCCCGTGCGTTCAATGTGGGATGAGTGTATCGAGAATGGCCATCTGTGCGTAGAGGCGGTTTTCGGCCTCGTCGAACACGGCCGATTGAGGCCCCTCGATCACGTCATCGGTTATTTCCTCCCCGCGGTGAGCCGGGAGGCAGTGCATGACGATCGCGTTCTTTTTTGCGGCGGACATCAGCGCGGAATCGATGCAGAACCCCTTGAATGCCTTCAGGCGGCGTTTCTGTTCGGCTTCCTGCCCCATGCTGGTCCACACGTCGGTATATAGCAGGTCGGCGCCGTCGGCCGCCTCGGCCGGATCGCGGACGATGCGTACATCGCCTCGTCCGGTCTTTTCGGCCTCGGCCATGATCCCGGAATTGGGCTCGAATCCTTTCGGGCACGCGACGCGAAGGCCGAACCCCAGAAGGTGCGCCGCCTCGACCCACGAATTGGCGACGTTGTTTCCGTCGCCGATGAATCCGACCGTCATCTTCCGGAGGTTTTTCCCGCGCTCGCGCGCAGTCTGGAGATCGGCCAGGATCTGGCAGGGGTGGTGGTCGTCGGTCAGTCCGTTGATCACCGGAACGCGGGCGTGCAAGGCCATCTCCTCGACCAAGGCGTGGCCAAAGGTCCGGACCATGATCGCGTCGGAATAGCGGCCCAGCACCCTGGCCGTGTCCTTGATCGGCTCGCCCCGCCCGATCTGCGTGTCCTGCGGCGAAAGGAACAAGGCGTGGCCGCCGAGGCGCGCCATGCCGACCTCGAACGAGACGCGCGTGCGGGTCGAGGCCTTCTGGAAGACCATCGCCAGCGTCTTGCCTTTGAGGGGGGTCGGGAGGCGCGGGCCGCTCCCTCTCTTTTTCCATGTATCGGCCAGGTCGAGCAACCGGACGAGTTCCTTGTCGGTCAGGTCGAGGACCCTGAGAAAATCCTTTTTCAACTGCGACGCTCCTCCGGCAACGCGGCTTCCAGCAGGGAAAGCGCGCGATCGATTTCGGCATCGGTGACGGTCAGGGGGGGGAGAAGACGCAGGACGTTGCCCGAACACGCGTTGACGATGAAGCCGTTCGCGAGCGCGCGGTTCGCGATGGGCTTCGTCTCGATCGCCATCTCGATTCCGATCATGAGACCCATGCCCCGAACCCCGACGATGTCGGCCCGTCGTCCGGCAATCTCGCGCACCCCGTCGACAAGTCGCTCGCCCTTTCGCCGGACCTCGGCAAGAAATCCGGGGGCGGTCACCGTCTCGAGGACGACTTTCGCCGCTGCGCAGCAGACCGGGTTTCCACCGAACGTGCTCCCGTGGCTGCCGGGGCCGAATGAAGCCGCCACCTCGTCGCGCGCCACGACGGCGCCAAGCGGAAGCCCGTTGGCGATTCCCTTGGCCAACGTGACGATGTCGGGCGTAACCCCGAAACGCTTCGATGCGAGCATCGCCCCCGTCCGTCCCATGCCGGTCTGGATCTCGTCGGCGATCAGCAGGATCTCCCGCTCGCGGCAAAGACGCGCGGCGGTTTCGAAATATTCGGGCGGGTGCATCCTGACGCCGATTTCTCCCTGCATCGGTTCGATCAGGAAGGCGCAGGTATTCCCGTTCAAGGCGGCATCGAGCGCCGTCAGGTCGCCGAACGGTACGACGCGAAAACCGGGGACCATCGGGCCGAATCCTTCATGGAACTTGGGCTGGCCTGTCGCGGAAAGGCTGCCGTAGGTCCGTCCGTGAAAGGATCCGTCGATCGCGACGATCTCGAAGGCTTCCGTGCGGCCCCGGTCGGCGGACCATTTCCGGGCAAGCTTGATCGCAGCCTCGTTGGCCTCGGTGCCGCTGTTGCAGAAGAACACCTTGCCGCCGGTCGTGGCGAGCGAAAGCAGGCGAGCCACCTCGGATTGCACCGGGACGTGAAACAGGTTGGAAACGTGAACCAGCGACGCCGCCTGCGCGGCGATCGCCCGGGTGACGTCGGGATGCGCGTGCCCCAGGAGCGCCACGGCGATTCCCCCCAGGAAATCGAGATATTCCTTCCCGTCGGCATCGAACAGGCGCGCTCCATCGCCACGCAGGAACGCCACGGGAAACCGGGTATAGTTTCCCATCTGGTGCGCGGCGGTCATTTCGGCGATCGTGGCGTTGCTCATGGCAAGAACTCCTTCAGACCCGGGTGATCTCGGTGCCGATCCCGGCATCGGTGAAGATTTCGAGCAGGACGCTGTGCGGTACGCGCCCATCGATTATATGCACCTTGCGGACGCCACCCGCCAGCGCTTCGAGCCCGCATTCGACCTTGGGGATCATTCCGCCGCTGATCGTGCCGTCGGCGATCGCCGCGTACGCGGCCATTTCAGTCATGGTGGATATCAGTTTCTTCTCCCCGTCAAGAACGCCGGGGACATCGGTCAGCAGGATGAACTTCTCGGCCTTGAGCGCACCCGCGATCCCTGCCGCCGCCGTGTCGCCGTTGATGTTGTAGGCCTCCCCCCTGGATCCGACGCCGATCGGGGCGATGACCGGCATGAAGCCGCCGGCCTCGAGCGTGGAGATCACCGAGGAATCGACCGATTCGACGAGCCCGACTTCGCCCAGGTCAAGCGGTTTCCCGTCGGGTCCAGGGAGATCATACCTGCGGGCCCTGATCAACGAGGCGTCCTTCCCGGAAAGCCCGATTGCGCGCCCTCCGAAGCGGTTGATCAGCGCAGTGATCTGCTTGTTGACGGTGCCCCCGAGCACCATCTCGACCACTTCCATCGCCTCGGGAGAGGTGACCCTGAGCCCCGCGCGCCGTTCGGTCGGGATTGAAAGCCGTTCGAGCAACCGGTCGATCTGGGGCCCCCCGCCGTGGACGATGACCGGCCGTATCCCGACGAACTGGAGCAGCACGATGTCTTCGGCGAAGGAGGCTATCCGGGATTCGTCTTTCATCGCGGCGCCGCCATATTTGATCACGACGGTCTTTCCTGCGAATTCACGGATGTACGGAAGCGCCTCGATCAGCGTTTCGGCTTTCTGGATGTATCCCTGCATGCTTTCCCCCGCGCGCATTCCCGGTTACAGGATATACCGGCTGAGATCGACATCCCGCACGATGTCGGAAAGTTTGTCGTCGACGTATCCTCGCTGTATGACGACGGCCTGGCCACCCGCTTCGGGTGCGCTGAACAGCAACTCCTCCAGCATTTTTTCCATGATCGTATGAAGACGCCGGGCACCGATGTTTTCGGTCCGGTCGTTGACCTCGCAAGCCATGTCGGCGATCCGTTCGATGGCTTCGGGCGTAAAGGAGAGCGTCACCCCTTCGGCCGCGAGCATCGCCTCGTATTGTCGCGTCAGGGCGCCGTGCGGTTCGGTCAGGATGCGCACGAAATCGTCCTTGCCCAACGAATCGAGCTCGACCCGGATCGGGAAGCGTCCCTGGAACTCGGGAATGAGGTCGGAGGGCTTGCTCATGTGAAAAGCCCCGGCCGCGATCGTGCCACGCATTTCGATCATTCTCCGCCGCCTTTCGACATCGGGTGTGCAGACTCGTATGCCTTCAACAGGTGCCCCACGTTGACACGGGCGTACCGCTGCGTGGTCGAGAGCGACGAATGCCCCAGCATCTCCTGGATCGTCCTCAGGTCGGCGCCCGATTCGAGCAGGTGGGTCGCGAACGAATGCCGCATCCCGTGCGGCGACAAGTGCCTGGAAATCCCGGCACGAGCCATCGCCGCATCCAAGATCCGGGCGACGCTTCGCGCCGTGAGCGGACCGCCCCGCGCATTGAGGAACAGGGGCGAATCGTGCGCGGCGTCACCCGCTCCCCGAAAGGAAAGGTATTCGCGTATCGCGCCCGCCGCCTTCGATCCAAGCGGGACCACGCGAACCTTGCGCCCTTTCCCCAGCACCCGCACGGTGGACGTTTCGTGGGAGACGTCGCCACACCGAAGCACCGCCAGCTCTCCGACCCGGATTCCCGAACCGTAGAGCAGTTCGAGGATGGCCGCGTTTCGTTTTTCGGTTTGGGTCGCTCCGCCAAGCGATTGGAGGAGCGCCAGCATCTCGTCGACGGGAAGAAACCCCGGGAGCGACAGGACCCGCTTCGGAGCGACCAACCCGGTTGCGGGATTGGCCGGCAGATCCCCCTGACCCACCAGAAATGCAAAAAAAGTTCGAAGCGAGGAAACCGTGCGGGCCAGCGTGACGCCCTGCCGCCCCGGGTGCCGCGAAGCGACGTAGCGGCGAAGCATTGCGACGTTGACGGCAGACCAGCCCCCTTCGGGACCTCCGTCGTCGCCCTCGCAAAGAAAAACCCTCAAGTCCTCGATTTCACGCAGATAGGCCCGCGAGGTTTCCCCCGAAGCATTGCGCTCCGAATGGAGAAACTGCCCGAAACGGGCAATCGCGGATTTCACCCTGCCTCCCGGTAAACCGATTAAAAAGTGTTATTTAACACAGAACGGGTCAAAGGAAAAGGACTCGCTGCGAAAGCGCCCGATCGATTCCAGCGCCTGCGACACCTGGCGCCCTTTCCGCTCCTTCTTCTTTCCGGGAACCGGTTCGGGAAGCAGGCCGAAATTGGCGTTCATCGGTTGAAAACGGCCCGGGGCGGGGGTCGTGACGTAACGGAGTAGCGCGCCCGTCATGGAATCCGCGGGGAAAACGGGGGGGGCTTCCCCCCGTAACCGGCATGCGACCGCAAACCCGGCGGCGAAACCGGCCGCGATCGACTCGATGTATCCCTCGACGCCGGTCACCTGCCCCGCGAAATAAAGGCCGGGCTTCTCGCGACATTCCAGCGTGGGCAGAAGATGGTGTCGCGAATCGATGTAACTGTTCCGATGAACCGACCCGTACCGGAGGAATTCGGCGTTTCGCAGCGCGGGGATCATCCGGAACACCCGGGCCTGCTCGGGCCAGGCAAGCTTGGTCTGGAATCCGACGATGTTGTACATCGATCCCTGGACGTTTTCCTTCCGCAACTGGACGACGGCGTGCGGCCTCAGGCCGGTTCGCGGGTCTCGCAACCCGACCGGCTTGAACGGCCCGAACAGGAGCGTTTCAGGCCCTCTTGCGCCCAACGCCTCGATCGGCATGCAGGCCTCGAAGTGCCGTTCGGTCTCGAACTCCCGCGCGGGGATGGTTCGCGCGGACATCAGCGCTTCGTAAAAGGCGTCGTACTCCTCTTTCGACATCGGAAGGTTCAGATAGTCGCCGATGCCGTCTCCATAACGGTCGCCGATGAAACTGCAATCCGGATCGACGGTGGATGCGTCGACGATCGGAGAGATCGCGTCGTAAAAATAGAACCCTTCTCCGCCCAGCAGGGCATGGATCGCTTCCCCCATCGATTCGGACGGAAGCGGTCCACACGCGATGATGGCCGGCAGGACCTCCGGAATCGCCAGTTGTTCGGAACGGATCACCCGGATATTGTCGCGGCCGCACACCGCCTCGGTCACCCGCGCCCCGAACCGATCCCGGTCGACCGCGAGCGCCATTCCCGCCGGAACCCTTACCGTCTCGGCCATATGGAGCAGGTTGCAGCCGAGCACCCGCAATTCGGCCTTGAGCAACCCCTTGCCGGTTTCGAGTTTTTCGGAGCCCAGCGAGTTGCTGCAAACAAGTTCGGCGAAATTGGGGCCCGCGTGGGCCGGCGAGGAACGGAGGGGGCGCATCTCGACCAGGTCGACCGGAATTCCGGCTGCCGAGAGCACCAGGGCGGCTTCGGATCCGGCCAGCCCGGCGCCCACGATCCTGACGGGAGAAAATTCATTCATCGTTTTCAGGTTCCATCCTTTCAGGGAGCAGCACGGAGAAAACCGTCCCTTCACCGTGGACCGACCGCACCTCGAGGAAACCGCGATGCGTGATCACTATCCGCTGGGAGATCGCCAGCCCGAGTCCGGTCCCGCCTTCCTTCGTCGTGAAGAAGGGGTTGTAGATCTTGCCGAGGACGCCGGGCGCGATGCCGGTTCCGTTGTCTGACACGGTCAGGACGGCGAACCGTTCACCGTGCCGCACCTGCGGGAAAAGGTCGATCGTGACGCGTCCGCCTGTCGGCGTCGCCTGGATGGCGTTCCGAAGGAGATTCCACAAGACCTGGGTCAGTTGCTCGGCATCTCCCTCGACAAAAAGTTGGGAATTGCCCCGGATCTCGACGGATACGCCCTTTTCCCGGGCTTCTCCGGGTCGGACGGCTCCCGCGATCCGTTCGACGAGCGCGGTGAGGTCCACCGTCTTGACTTCCCTCGACATCGGTCCCGCGAATTCGAGGAATTCGGTGATCAACCCGTTCAACCGGGTGCTCTCCCGTTCGATGATGTCGAGCAACGTGTGGGATTCGGCCGGGAGGCCGCCCGACTCGTGCAACATCTGGGAGGCGCCGCCGATGGAGGCCAGCGGATTCCGGATTTCGTGGGCGAGACCGGCGGCCAGTTCGCCGACCCCCGCAAGACGGTCGGCGATACGGATCCGCTCTTCCATCCGCTTGATGGGCGTCAGGTCCTGGAATATGAGGACGCGTCCGATGACCGCGTTCGCCGAATCCCTGAGCGGGGAAGAGGAAAAACCCAGGAAGAGTTCGACCCCGTCCGCACGACGGAAGGACATTTCGGGGCGCGATACCCGGAGGTCGTCCCGTCGGACGGGGGCATCGGCCCCGGTGAAGAGCGACTCGATCGGCTTGCCGGCGACGTCCTCCCGGGCAACACCCAATATTCCGCACGCCACGTCGTTGATCAGCCCGATCCGCCCGTCGATCCCTGCGGTGATGATGCCGGATGGGATGTTATCGACGACGCACGTGTTGAACAACTCGAGTTTCTGAAGATCCTCTTCCCGGTCCAGGATCCGTTGCCGCGTCTGCCTGATGTCGCGTCCGAGCAGTCCGGAGAGCAACCCGGTCAGCAGGAACCCGATGGAATTGGTCGAAACGGAACGGGCGAACGCCCCCCAGCTGATCGACGCCGGCTCCCAGCCGGGCGGAGAGACAACCCCTTCTTTTTGAAGGTAGAGCAACAAGGACCATGAGAGCGTCGCGAGAACCGCCCAGGACATGGCGCCCGCCATGTAAAGTTCAAGACTCCCGAGCAGGATCACCACGATGTACATGAATGTAAAGACGCTGTCGTAGAGGCCGGAGGCGACGACGATGATCGATACGAACCCGACGTCCACAAGCGCCTGGATGATCGCCGCGGGCATGGGCAGTTCCCGGGATCCCCAGAAGGCGTAGCGGACCAGGAGCCATCCGTAGGAGAGGACGACCGCCGCATAGAGAAACTGGAAAGCCCCCGTCAGGAGCAACTCGGGTTCCTGAATGTGAACGGAGACCACCGATGCCAGGAGGGCAAAGGTGATCCCCGTTCGAACCAGGATCAGGTTTCGGGCAACGGACGCCTCTGAATCGCGGTCCTTTCCCGGACGATTCACCGGGTGATATCGGACCCGCTAACCACCAATGGCGCCGGCCAGCTTGAAGATCGGGAGGTACATGGCGATGACCAGGCCTCCGATGAGTACGCCCAGAAATACCATGAGGATCGGTTCGAGCAACGCCGTCAGCGAGTCGACGGCCGTATCGACTTCTTCGTCGTAAAAATCGGCGATCTTATTGAGCATCGTGTCGAGCGCGCCGGTCGCCTCGCCGACGGCGACCATCTGGGTCACCATCGATGGAAACACCTTGGCCTCGGCAAGCGGGTCGGCAATCGTCTTCCCTTCGCTGATGCTGATCCGGGCCTTTGCGATCGCCTCTTCAATGACCTTGTTGCCGGCCGACTTGGCCACGATATCCATCCCTTCGAGGATGGGAACCCCGGAACTGACCATCGTCCCGAGCGTGCGCGAAAACCGGGCGACCGCAATCCGCTGGAGCAGGCTTCCGACGACCGGCATCTTCAGGAGCAACCCGTCGATGTTCCGCCGTCCGGACTCCTGCTTGTAGTACCACTTGAGCGCGAAGATGATGGCGACCACGAAACCGACAGCCACCAGGAAATACTTCTGGGCATAGGAAGAAAGCGCCATGACGAATACGGTCGGGCCGGGCAGGTCGGCTCCGAAGTCCTTGAACATCGCCGCGAAAATCGGAATGACCTTGAGGAGCAGGACGAGCGTGACAATGAGGGCGATGGCCACGATGGTGCTCGGGTAGACCATGGCGCTCTTGATCTTTTTCTGGAGTTTCATCGCCTTCTCGATGTAGGCGGCAAGGCGGGAGAGGATCGTATCGAGGATGCCGCCGACTTCGCCGGCTGCGACGAGGTTGACGAACAGTTCGTCGAAGAAGCGGGGGTGCTTGCCGAGCGCATCGGCGAACGTGGAGCCGCCCTCGACATCTTCCTTGACCCTGAGGACGATCTTCTTGAACGCCACGTTCTCCTGCTGGTTGCCCAGGATTTCAAGGCACTGGACGAGCGGAAGACCGGCGTCGATCATCGTTGCGAACTGCCGGGTGAAGATCGCCAGTTCTTTCTGTGTGACTTTCCCGGCGCCAAAACTGAAATTGAAACCGATATCTTTCGCCTTGGAACGTACCTTGGTCGGTTCGACCTGCTGGCGGCGCAACTGGGCAAGGACGAAAGCCTCGTTCGGGGCCTCCATCTCGCCGGTCACAACGGTGCCGTTCCTGTTTTTTCCTTCCCAGGAAAACTTTGCCATCTTTACCTCCGGATCTTGGTCGAGCTAAATAGGTCGTTGCAAACCGGCCGAACGGTTCTGGGCGGCGGTCAACAGGTTGCGAAACTCGTCAGGGTCGGAACTGCGTCCCATGGCATCGTCGAGCGTGATCTCGCGTTTGAGAAGGAGCGCGATGAGCGACTGATTCATCGTCTGCATCCCGAATTTGGCCTGCCCCACCTGCATCTGGGAATAGATCTGGTGAACCTTTTCTTCGCGGATGAGGTTGCGGATGGCGGGATTCGGGATCATCACCTCGAGCGCAAGGGCGCGGCCCGCACCGCTCGCCTTCGGGACGAGGATCTGGGAAACGACCCCCTCGAGGACGAAGGACAACTGGGCGCGCACCTGGGGCTGCTGGTAGGGCGGAAAAACGTCGAGGATCCGGTTGATGGTCTGGACGCAGGAATTGGTGTGAAGCGTCGCAAACACCAGGTGCCCGGTTTCGGCGACGGTCAGAGCCGCCTCGATCGTTTCGAGATCGCGCATCTCGCCGACGAGAACGACATCGGGGTCCTGGCGCAGGATGTACTTGAGCGCCCGCTTGAAACTTTGCGTGTCGGCGTTGACTTCGCGCTGGTTGACCAGGCACCGCTTGTGCGGGTGGAGGTATTCGATCGGGTCCTCGACCGTGACGATGTGTTCCTGGCGTTCGGAGTTGATCTTGTCGATCATGGCGGCCAGCGTGGTGGACTTGCCGGATCCGGTGGGCCCCGTGACGAGAACAAGGCCGCGCGGCTTCTTGCACAGGTCCTTCAGGCCCGGCGGCAGCCCGAGTTCTTCGAACGGGCGCACGCGGAATGGAATGGTCCGGAAGGCGCCGGCGACGGCCCCGCGCTGCATGTAGACGTTGGCACGGAACCTGGAAAGCCCCTTTACGCCGAACGACAGGTCGAGTTCCCACTCTTCCTCGAAGCGCTGTTTTTGCACCTCGGTCAGGATGCTGTAGCAGATCCGCTTGGTGTCGGCGGGGCCCATGATCTCGGTCCCGATCGGGACGAGCCGTCCGTCGACCCGGATCGTCGGAGCGACGCCGGTCGTGATATGCAGGTCCGAAGCCCCTTTTTCGTACATCTGCGTGAGCAGGTCCTGCATCGTGATCATTTAGAAAGCCTCCATCGACTGGATCCTTAGTCGGACGCCGTGACGCGCAGCACTTCTTCCAGCGTGGTCATGCCTTCTTCCAGTTTTGAAAGCCCGGCCTGCCGCAACGTCTTCATGCCGAGCCGCGCGGCCTCGCGCTTGATTTCCATAGCCGAGCCACCCCGAAGGATCAGTTCCTTAAGGTCTTCCTTGACCGGCATGACTTCGTAAAGCGCGACGCGACCGCGATATCCGCTGCCGTTGCAGTTGTCGCAGCCCTTCCCTTTCATCGGCTTGGCGAACTTGATCCGTTCGGGCTTCATGCCGGCTTCGAGCAACGCCTTGGGGACGACGGTTACCGGTTCGCCGCACTCCTTGCAGACCCGCCTTGCAAGGCGCTGGGCGACGATCAGGTTCAGCGACGAGGAGACCAGGAACGGCTCTATGCCCATGTTGAGCAGACGGGTCACCGTGCTCGGGGCATCGTTGGTGTGGAGGGTCGAGAGCACGAGGTGCCCGGTGAGAGCCGCCTTGACACCGATCTCGGCCGTTTCGTAGTCGCGGATCTCGCCGACCATGATGATGTCGGGATCCTGCCGAAGGAAAGAGCGGAGCGCCGCCGCGAACGTCAGGCCGATCTCTTCCTTCATCTGGACCTGGTTGATCCCCGCGAAGTTGAATTCGACGGGGTCTTCGGCGGTGCAGATGTTTTCGGCCGTCTTGTTGAGGTCGGCGAGTGCGGAATAGAGCGTCGTCGTCTTGCCTGATCCCGTGGGACCGGTGACCAGGACCATGCCGAAGGGCTTGTGGATCATCTCCATGAAGTCCTTGAGCTGATCGGGTTCGAAACCCAGCTTGGTCATGTCGAGTTGGAGGTTGCTCTTGTCGAGGAGACGCATGACGATCTTCTCGCCGTAGATGGTGGGCAGGACGGAAACGCGATAGTCCATCTCCATCCCCTTGCCCATCTTGAGCTTGATGCGTCCGTCCTGCGGCAGGCGCCGCTCGGCGATGTCGAGACTGGACATGATCTTGAGACGCGACGCCAGCGGGGTGCGAAGTTTCAGCGGGGGACGCATGACCTCGTAAAGCACGCCGTCGATCCGGAACCGGACGCGAAATTCTTTTTCGTAGGGCTCTATGTGGATGTCGGAAGCCCGCCGCTTGATCGCGTCCGTCAAAAGGAAGTTGGCCAACTTGACGACGGGGGCGTCGTCGACGCCGCGCTCGAGATCGGCCGAATCGAGTTCTTCCTCGCGAACGACTTCGAGGTCGTCGTCCTGCTCGAAGTTGAATTCCTTGATGCCCAACGACTGGTCGAAGAACTTGTTGATCGCATCGGTGATCGCTTTTTCGGATGCGAGCACCAGTTCGACGGAGTAACCGGTCTTGAACCCGATTCCGTCGATGATGGCCATGCTGGAAGGATCTGCGACTGCGACGATCAGCTTGGTGCCGACGCGGTTGATCGGAAGCGCCAGGTTTTTCTGGACCATGTCCTCGGGAAGAAGGCGGACGACGTCGGGATTGATCTCGTACTGCGTCAGGTCGACGACGGGCAGGTTGAACTGCCGTCCGAGAAACGCGAGCAGCTCGGGTTCCTTGACGAATCCGGCCTTGACGAGCACGGTCCCGATCCGCTCCTTGCTGCTCTTCTGGCTTTCGAGCGCGCTGCGGAGTTGCTCGGAGGTGATCAGGTTCCCCTTGAGGAGCATTTCGCCGATCTTGGTGGCCATCACGGACATGGAGGTGGGTTGCCTGTCCTTTCCTGATTCTTGCTTTATCGAAATCGAATTAACGTTTTCGTACGATTGCCAGCCGGGCCGCGGCGAGGTATTCCTCGCCCGGAACCTCGATGCCGGTCCACAACCCGAAACTGCGGGCGGCCTGAAATGCCAGCATCGGCAGGCCGTCCATCGTGTCGATGCCCCGTCGCCGAAGCGCGCGCACAAGCGACGTGCCGCCCGGAACATACACTATATCGGCAAAGCGTGTCGTTTTCTCTACTGCTTTTATCGGAAAATCGACCCAGTCATCCGAAAGTCCCAAAGAGGTGCACTGGACGACGAGATTCGCTCCGTTCAACGATTGCAACATCGAGGCCCGGTCGAGGGACCCGGTCCGGATCGAGACTTCCGGATCACGCCCGGCCAGGTCGTCGGCCATCCGGAGCGCTCTTTCCGGGTCTCGGTTCAGGATGACGATTTCACGCGCCCCCGCGAGCATGAGCGCAAACGCGATCCCCCTGGCTGCCCCCCCCGCACCCACGATCACGACACGGGGGAATATTCGCCCCCAGCCAGCCGCGGACGCGGCGTCGAGAAATCCGTCGCCGTCGGTATTATCGGCGAGCAGACGCCCTTCCTTCACCGTAAGCACGTTGGCCGCGCCGCAGACGGCGACCGCCTCGGATCGGATGTCGGCCACTTCGGCCGCCTGGCGCTTGTAGGGAATCGTCACGTTGCCGCCCAGGAAGTTGGACGACCGGACTACCCGGATGAAATCATCGAACCGGGGCGGCGGAACTTCGATCCCGATGTACTGGAGCGGGAGCGAGCGGCGGCGGATCACGGAACCGTGCATGGCCGGGCTGAGCGAGTGGGAGAGCGGATTCCCCACCACGAAAAGAAGCGAATCGAGGTACGAAGGCCGCATCGTCACGGTCAATGCCCCGCGGACGCGACCCGGTGGAGGGCATCCGCGAGGGCAGCGATTTCGTGGTCGCCGACCGTGCGGAGGTCGATGAGCAGTTTCCCGCGCGAGATGCGAGCGACGACCGGCGTGGATCCGGTCCGCAACAGATGGTCGAGCGCACCGGGGGACCGCAACGGATGGGACACCGCGACGCACACCGTGGCGATCTCGACCTCGGGCATCGCGCCGCCCCCCGGTGAAGACATCTCGGGGACGATGGATAGGGTGAACGGCGCCGAATCGCCGGGCGACCGGCGCTCGAGCGCCTTGACCCGGCGCACGAGACGCACGGCGCGGGCGCGAACGGCTTCGATCGTCTCGGTCAGCATGCGCACGGTCGGAATCCGGCGGGATGCATCCAGCGGGTCGGCGTAAAGCGCCAGCGTGGCCGATAACGCGGCCAGGCACAACTTGTCGACGCGGAGCGCCCGGGAGAGCGGGTGTTTCTTAAGCGGTGCGACGAACGCCTTGCTGCCGGCGATGATGCCCGCCTGGGGGCCGCCCAACAGTTTGTCGCCGCTGACCGTCACGATGTCGGAACCCGCCGCCAGCGCCTCCCGGACGGTCGGCGTTCCGGGGATGCCGGCAGTCGAAAACGGGAAGAAGGCGCCGGAGCCGAGATCCTCGAGGACCGGGATGCCGCGTGCCTTCCCGAGCACCGCGAGTTCGGCGGTCGAAACCTCGCCCGTGAAACCGGTGATCGTGAAATTGGACCGGTGTACCTTGAGCAGCAGTGCCGTCTCCGGGGTGATCGCCCGCTCGTAATCGGAAAGCCGCGTGCGGTTGGTCGTGCCGACCTCGACCAGGCGGGCTCCGCTCTCGGCCATCACGTCGGGGATCCGGAAGGATCCGCCGATCTCGACCAGTTCTCCCCGGCTGACGATCACCTCGCGGCCACGCGCGATGCCGGCCAGGGACAGCATGATCGCCGCCGCATTGTTGTTGACGACGTGCACGCATTCGGCGCCGGTCAGCGCGAGCAGGCGAGCCTCGACGTGGACCGACCGCGAGGAGCGCCCGCCTTTTTCAAGGTCGAATTCGAGGTTGGAATAGCCGCCCGCGGTTTCGGCGATCGCCTTGATCGCCTCGGCCGGCAGCGGGGCCCGGCCAAGATTGGTGTGGACGACTACGCCGGTGGCGTTGATCACCCGGCAAAGCGGGATCGCTTCGAGCAGGGCGACTTCGGCCGGAAGCCTGGAAACGATGGCGTCGACCGTTGCGGCCCTGGATGGAGAAACCGCGCCAACGGAAAGGACTTCCCCGCCCCTGACCCGTTCGAGCAGCACCCGGATGGCCGAAAGCACGACCTCTCGCGGGTGATCCACGAGCAGATCGCGAACCGGGAGTGAGTCCAGGATGGCCGAAACGGAGGGAATCGCGGAGAGCCGGTCGGATGCGGGCATGGTCGTCCGGATTACGCCGCGGCCAGTTCTTTCAGCAGCAGTTTCTTTCCGTAGGCGGCGTTCTTCCTGACCAGAGACTCGGCAAGTTCGGCATCGCGTTCGCGAAAGGCGGCGATGATTTCCCGGTGCTGCCTGGCGGATCCCTCGATGCTGCCGTGCATGGCCAGGATCAGCCGGAATCGCTGGAACTGCAGGACGAGGTTGCGGTCGATGGCGGCAAGACGTTCGTTTCCCGCTGCGTCGACGAAAATCTCGTGGAACTCGTTGTGCAACTCGATCGCCTTGCGCCACTCTTCGTTGAGGGCTGCCGCAAGCATCGCGTCGTTGACATCGGACATCCGGTCGATATCGGCATCGGTCAGTGCGCGGGTGGCCTGCCGGGCGGCGAACCCCTCGAGCACCATCTTGAGATCGTAGAAATCGGAGATGTCCTTGGCGGAAAGCGAAGCGACGATCGCCCCCTTGCGCGGGACCACGGTGATGAACCCCTCGGACTCGAGTTGCCGGAGCGCCTCGCGAACCGGCGTTCGACTGATTCCGAACCGCTCGGCCAGGTCGGGCTCGGCAACGCGCGACCCTGCCGGTAGGGTTCCGTTGACGATGGCGTTGCGAATGCCATCCGCAATCCGTTCGCGAAGCGTTGACCGCGTGTCGATTCGAATATCGAGATTCAGCAAACAGACCCCTTTTACGGCCCGATTCCCGGGCGCGCCACCGGTATACAGTATACCCCAGATGCATCATCCACGTACTTCACCAACCTTATGACGATTCCTGCTTTCCCGGTTTCGATCTCGACCTCGTCGACCAGTTCGCGCATCAGTTCGAGACCCCGCCCATGGTTCCCGCCGGTCGGTGTCACTTTCCCCGGCTTGCCTGCATGCCCCTCTTCGCCGACGAATATCTCGATCTTCCCGTTCGAAAGGATGCAGCGGAGGCGGACGCCGGCGGCCTCGGGAGCGCAGTGTTCGAAGACGTTGATGCAGGCCTCGATGATCGCCATCTTGAGACGATCGATCGAATCGGTATCGAGCGACGCCGAACCGGCTATCTCTTCGACCAGTCGCGACGCGACCCGCTCGGTGTCGGCCTTCGTCGGCAGCACGCGCGTGGATTCGGTCGAGTCGGCCGGGGCCTGGACGCCGACGTCGAACGAAGGGACAGTTCCGGAAAACCGGGACGACGCCGGTTCAACCGGTGGATCGGCCGGCAGTTTCGCCTCGTCCATGCCGAACAGATTGAGGAAGAGCCGAAGTTGCGACCGGTGGGTCAGGTGAATCCCGGAGGCGGCAGCCAGTTCGACGGCTGCGGGATCGGCCGTTTCCCCGAACAGGAGCCACTTGTGGAGCCGTTCCGGCGGCATTGCCTTTTCGAGCGCCAGCAACCGGCTCCGGTTTTCGAAATGTTCGACATCGGCACGCGTCAGCGTCTTGCCGGGAGCGACATCCACGGCCCAGGCGACCATCTTGTCTACGGAATAATCGCCGTCCAGGAATCCGTACCCCACGAGATCGAAGTCGAAGCGGGAGCCGACCCCGTCGGTTCGATAACCTCGCGAAACGGCGCTGATCTTCGGCAACCGGATCCGGAGCGGCTCGTGTTCCAGCCCGATCATGATCTCGAGCAACCCCCTGCCTCCGAACCGGTCGAGGAATTTCCCGAAATCGAACAGCAACGCGGGCACCTCGCGGCAATCCCAACGCCGCATCAGCAACTTGACCGTCTCCCGGATGGACTCCTGCTCGCTCTCGGACAGGAGGGTGGCCGTCCGCGAAATCCGGGAATGGACGATACCGGAAGCGACCTGCGAAGAAGAGCGCCCCATCACGCCGCGCTCGACGCCCCACGTCAAGAAATCCTCGAGGACCGGATCGCGGTGAAACTCGATGTGGTCGATTTCCGAGCGGAGAAGCCCTTTGAGCTCGAAAGCCCCCAGCACCGCCTCGCCCTCCCGCGGTTCGGCACCGTAGAGGGTCAACGCACCTTCCATCGTATCGAGCGGAAAGCGATCGCACAGGACCCGCTTCAGGAAACGGACCGCCCGCCCCCGCACGACCCGTTCGGGGAACAGGCTTTCGAAAAGTTCTTTCCAGTACCGGTTCAATCCCCCCTCGGTCACGGAGGCGGCATACAGGTTTTCGAAGGCGATATCGTCTTGAACCGGTGCGCCCGAGAAGGAGAGTTCTTCGGCGAACATGCGGAGATACGCGGGAACGCCCCCCAGCCGTTCGACGATCCGCTCGCAAATGTCGGGCGGAACGGAAAGGTCTCGCCGCTCGCACAGCGAATTCCATAACAGGAGCCCGGCCCCCGGGGAAAGCCCCGCCGTTTCCATCACCCGGAAAGCCCCGTACAATCCTTCGCGCTTGAGCCCTGCGGTGATCCGCCCCGGGGTCGAACCCGAGAGGACGAACGGGAATCGTGCCGCCTTGATGAACGGTCGGAGTATGGAAAGGATGGCGCCGTCGGGAACGTCATCGATTTTCGAGGCGAACTGGAAGTCGTCGAGGAGGAACACGGGGTATACTGTGGAGACGTTCGCGGAAAAGGGCGCGGAGAAGGCGTTGACCATTGCCGATACCCCGTCGCCCGCCGCGATGTGCCTCTGGTGGGCCGCCACGATCTCCCGGCAAGCCGGGAACCCGAAAGCAGCCAGCCGGTCGCATGTCTCTTCGGATGTGGACACGCCGGAGCCGTCCGGGTTTACGAACGACAGCAACTGCCCGAGATATTCGCCTAGGAACTGCCCCGAAATCGCGGACGGGGTCGAATGGATCTTGCTGAAGGCGAAATAGAACGGGAACGGACGCGGGACGGTGGCGGACGGTTGCTCGAGCAGCGTCGCTTTCAACTTCAGCAGGAGCGAGGTCTTCCCGGCTTCGGGCGGGCCGGAGAGCATCACGGCCGCACCGACTCCGCGACCGCCGTCGAGGCAGGCGCGCAGGAGCGCCGACAGTTCATCTTCACGTCCGAAAAACGCCCCCGGACTGAATGCGCTCGCGGCGCCTGGGTTGCGTAACAGGTGCAAGACGGTTATTGTCCCTTTCCCGTTCGAAAGAATTGCCTTTCGATCGGATAATGTATCCCTTTGTCGAACGTATTACAAAATCAATCCGGCCAGGTGCCCTTGAAAACGATGACGCGCATTCCCCCTTCCGTCCAGAAACCGTCCCGCTACAGCGGGTGCGAGGTCCGGCGCCCCCTCCTTTCGTTCGAGGAGGCCGGGACACGCGTGCTGCTGGCGTTTCCCGACGTATACGAGATCGGGATGTCGCATCTCGGCATCCTGCTGCTGCACGATATCCTCAACAACCGCCCCGGGACGCTCGCCGAGCGGGCGTTTGCGCCGTGGGCGGACATGGAGGCTGAACTGCGGGCAAGCGAGTCGCCGCTCTGCTCCCTCGAATCGGGAACGCCCGTCAAAAGTTTCGACATCGTCGGCTTCTCGCTCTGCTACGAACTGACGTTCACGAACGTCCTCCTGATGCTCGACCTGGCCGGGATTCCGCTCCGGAGTTCGGCACGCGGGCCGGGCGACCCGCTCGTCCTGGGCGGCGGCGTCTGCACGCTGAATCCCGCCCCGATATCCCCCTTCTTCGATGCGCTCCTGGTCGGCGACGGCGAAGAGGCGATCCTTGAAATCGTCGCCGCATACGAGGCGTGGAAAACGGATGGCTCTCCGCGCGAGGTGCTCCTTCGCCGGCTCGCCGCCATCGACGGCGTCTTCGTCCCCGGCGTATCGCAACGCGTCGCCCGGCGGATTCTTCCCGACATGGCCCGATCGCCGATGATCCCATCCCCGGTGCTCCCCGCGATGCGGATCGTGCACGACCGGCTGAGCATCGAGATCTCCCGCGGCTGCACACGGGGTTGCCGTTTCTGCCAGGCGGGCTACGTCTACCGGCCGGTTCGCGAACGCGATCCCCTTCTGCTGCTCGGCTACCTCCAGGATTGCGCCCTGCGCACCGGCTACGACGAGGTGGGGCTGCTCTCGCTTTCCGCCGCCGATTACGGATCCATCGACCGGCTCATCACCGAGGCGATGGAGACCCTCTCCCCCGAGCGGGTCTCGGTGTCTCTCCCCTCGATCCGCCTCGACGCGCTTCAGGAGAACACGGTCCAGCAGATCAAGAAGGTGCGCAAGACCGGGTTCACGCTCGCGCCGGAGGCCGGCACCGAACGGCTGCGCCGCGCGATCAACAAGGGGACTACGGACGAGGACCTGCTCCACGCTGCCGATACGATCTACGGGAACGGATGGCAGACGATCAAGCTCTATTTCATGCTCGGCCTGCCGGGCGAAACGGAAGAAGACGTCACCGCGATCGGCGAACTCGTCAAGCGGGTCGCCGCCGTGGCGCGCCGCCACGGGAAACGCAACAGCGTCACGGCCAGTCTCTCGACCTTCATCCCGAAGCCCCACACGCCGTTCCAGTGGGAAGCGCAGATCAGTCCCGCCGAATCGCAGGCACGGATCGCGATCGTCAAAGGCACGGTCGGCCGGGACCGGAACGCCGACGTGAAGTACAACTCGCCCGAGGTGTCGGAACTCGAAGGGGTGTTCTCGCGCGGGGACGCGCGGTTGGCCGACGCCATCGAGGAAGCATACCGGCGGGGAGCCCGCTTCGATGCCTGGACCGAGATGTTCTCCGTGCAGCGCTGGCGCGACGCCTTCACCGCTTGCGGGATCGACCACCTGCGATACCTCGAGGGACGCGACCCGGAAGGCGACCCGCTTCCCTGGGACAACGTCGATACCGGGCTCGACCGGGGGTTCCTGCGAGCCGAGCTCGCGAAATCACTGACCGGCGATGCGACGCCCGACTGCCGGTCCGGCGAATGCTCAGCCTGCGGGGTCTGCTGCGGCGAGATCGCAAACGTCACTTACCGGTTGCCGACGCCGGATTCCACGTCGCCCCCCGGGGGTGCGGAACCATCGGCCCAGGCGTCTTCGGGGCCGCCAGAGCACCGGCTCGTCGTCCGCCTCCGTTTTTCGAAGGAAGGGCCGGCCCGCTACCTGAGCGGACTCGAACTGCAATCGATCTGGGCGCGCGTCCTGCGCCGGGCCGGAATGCCGGTCGCCTACAGCCGCGGCTTCCATCCGCAACCGCGCCTTTCCTTTTCACCGGCCCTGCCGGTTGGGACCGAGAGCGACGCCGAGTTCGTCGAGGCGGAATTCTCGCTCCCCGTGCCGCTCGAAAACGTGCTCGGTTTCGTCCCGCCGCACCTTCCGGCCGGAATCCGACTGCTCGACGCGCGCCGCGTACCCCCTCTCGGGCCTTTCATATCGGACTTCGACCTCGTCTGCGAATATCGCGTCTCCCCCGAGCCGGGATGCACGTTCCCGCCCGGGATCAACCCGGAATCGGGGGAAGCCGCGCGTACCTTGTTCCTGTCATCCGAAACGGTTCCACTCGTCTCGGAGAAGGACGGGAAGCGCTCCGAGATCGACCTGCGGAAACTGGTATCCGATTTCAAGATGAACGGCGACGAACTCTCCATTACAATCGTCCACGGGACCGGGAAAGGGGTTCGCCCGCTCGACGCAGCCTCCGCCCTCTTCCGCGTCCCGCTTTCGACGTCCCAATATTCGACCAGGAAGGTGTCCGCGGAGCCCCGCCCGCGGCTGAAACGCTAACGTGCAAAAAACAAACAAGCTGATCGTCATCAACGCCGCCGCCTACGAAACACGGGTGGCCACGCTCGAATCCGGGATCCTGGTCGACCTGCTGGTCGAGCGGGGCGACGACCGGAACATGGTCGGCAACATCTACAAGGGGAAGGTGATCCGCGTGCTCCCCGGCATGCAGGCCGCATTCGTCGACATCGGCATGGACAAGGCCGGGTTCCTGTTCGCGGGCGACTTCGTGACACCGCAATTCGAATTCGAACGGGAACCGATCGAAGACCCGGTATTAGGCGAGGATATGGGCATCCGGCAGGCGCGCTACCCCCAGGACCATTTCCTGCCGCCGATCGAGGGGCTGATCCGCGAAGGGCAGCACCTGCTCGTCCAGGTTTCGAAGGAACCGCTGGGGACCAAGGGGGCGCGGATCACCAGCCACATCACCCTGGCCGGCCGCTATCTCGTGCTGCTCACCTGGTCGGGGCACGTCGGCATCTCGCGCCGCATCGAGGATGGCGTCGAGCGAGAACGGCTCGCCCAGATCGTCGAGTCGATCCGTCCCGAGGGCGCCGGGGCGATCGTCCGCACGGCCGCCGAAGGGAAGAACGAAAACGAGCTCAAGGCCGACATCGACTACCTCGCCTGCCTGTGGGAGTCGATCCAGAAGAAGACCGACAGTTCGAGCGCCCCGACGCTGATCCACCGGGACCTGTCGCTTTCGCTGCGCGCGGTCCGCGACCTGTTCACCGCCGACATGGACCGGATCGTCGTCGACGGCGAGGAAGAGTACCAGCGCGTCCGCAACTTCGCCACGCAGTTCTTCCCCGGCATCCGGGACCGGGTCGAACTTTACTCCGGCACGGCGCCGATATTCGAACACTTCGGCATCGAGATCGAACTGGCGCGCGCCCTCGACAAGAAGGTTTGGCTGAAAAGCGGCGGCTACATCGTCATCGAGCAGACCGAGGCGCTCACGGTCATCGATGTCAACACGGGCAAGTACGTCGGACGGACCTCCCTCGAGGAGACCACGGTCAAGATAAACCTCGAAGCGGTCAAGGAGATCGTCTATCAGCTCCGCCTGCGCAACATCGGCGGCATCATCATCATCGACTTCATCGACATGAAGAGCGAAGAGAACCGCGACAAGGTCTACCAGGCGCTGATCGAGGCGTTGCGCGCCGACCGGAGCAAGACGACGATCTGCAAGATTTCGGAGCTCGGGCTGGTCGAGATGACGCGCAAGCGGGTACGCGAGTCGCTCTCGCGGTCCACTTCCGAAGCGTGCCCCTACTGTTCCGGCGAGGGAGTCATCAAGTCGCGCAAGACGATCTGCTACGAGATCTTCCGGGCGATCGAGCGGCAGGGGCCCGCGCTTTCCGGCAAGCAGCTATCGCTGCACGTTCACCCGGCGGTGGCCGAGGAACTGTTCGGCGAAGACCGGAAATATCTCGAGACGCTCGAGCAGCGCTACCGGGTTTCGGTCAACATCTCCGCGTCCGACAAGTTGCACATCGAGCAGTACCGGATGGAGCCGAGCTAGCCCCTCCCGCCTCCGCTTCCGGGGGAAGGCATCCGCACCGCCGGGTTGGTTACTTCTTCTCGTACAGTTTCGCGTCCCGGTGCATGCCGTACCAGGTCGAGAGGTTGAATCGGGCGGTCTTTACCCGATCGACCGGGATGTGGAAGAAAGCCGCGGCCTTTTTTTCGATCTCGGCTTCGGACGGGCCTGCTGCCCCGGACGCCCCCGGGGTCATCTCGGGAGCCGGAACGGCACTGGCCAGTTCGAGGACCTTGTGCGCAATGTTGAAATCCTCTTCGCGCGGCTGGTCGAACGGGCCCAGTTTGTCACCCTTGCCCCGTTTCGAATTGACCGCAGCCACCTCGGCC
>JANXQJ010000058.1 GCA_025356865.1 Deltaproteobacteria bacterium
GCGATCTTGGAACGGGCGGCGTTGTCCGCCTCGTCGTTGGCCTTCGCGTAGCCGGTCAGGCCCGCCTTGGCCTCGCGGAGCGCGGCGGTCGTATCGGCGAAATCGGCGATGTCGTCGTTGTCGAGCCGGTTCAGGACGAGGTGTGCCCAGTGGGCCCGGCGGTCATCGGAGAGATGCATCGGGTGGACTCCTTAAAGGACCACGCCGCGCTGGTCGGCGAGGCGCTGCTTGATCTTCTGGAACATGAGGCGGGAATTGGCCTGTTCGGTGTCGATCTCCCGCGCGTGCTTTTCGAGCAACGCCTCGACCTCCCGGTCGAGTGCGTCTTCCTTCGCGACGTCCTTCATCAGTTCGAGAACCATTTTCGCCAGCAGGACTTCGTCGGTGGCTTTCTTGCGGACCAGCCCCTTGGTGGTCCACTGGCCGAGAATCGCCCGGCAGATCCGCTTCGCTGCGTCTTCGGTGAATTTCATGATCTATTCCCTCCCGGAGGGCTTCGAGACCCAAGTCCTGAAATCGTCGCCGATCGCCCCGCGACGGCGGTAACGCTCCATGGAAACCGCGCAGGGGCAATCGCGGGCGGCGGTTTCGAGCGCCTTCGCGGCGGCGATCGCCAGCGCCGGAATCGCGTTCTTGGCCGCCTCGACCGCATCGGCCTGCGTCGCGGGGAGCATGCCTTCGAAAAGCGCGCCTTTTTCGTACGGCAGCGCCCTGACCCCTTCGGCATAGTTTGTGACATAAAGGACGGGGGCATAGCAGATCTCGAGTTCGCGCGCGAGGAACGCCTCGGGGCAGAGCGTCATCCCGACGAGGTCCCCTCCCGCCCTGCCGTAAAAGCGGATCTCGGCGGGCGTTTCGAGCCGCGGCCCCTCGGTGCAGGCGTAAACGCCGCCATCGAGCAACCGTTGGCCCTTGATCCTCTTGCCCCACGCACCTTTGAGGGCGGCCCGGATCGGTTCGCAGAAGACCGGGAACTGCCGGATGAAGCCGATCCCCTTTCCTTCGTAAAAGGTCGAGGGACGGTTCTTGGTGAAATCGAGCAGGTCGTCGGGCAGTACGAGATCGCCGGGACGATATTTCGGCGAGATGGCGCCGGGACCCGACCAGGCGATGATTCGCGTCACCCCGAGCGATTTCGCCGCGTAGATGTTGGCGCGGTAGTTGACGTAGGGCGCCGTCGTCTCATACCCGTGTTCGCCGTGCCGGGAAAGGAAGAGATAGCCGAAGCCGTCTTTTTCGAACCGGTGGACGGGATTGGACAATCCGTAAGGCGTACGGATACGGCGCGGGGGTGAGATCCGCTCGCCGAGCGTCCCTTCGGGAAGGGCATAGCCGCCGGACCCCCCGAGCAGGAGGGTCCGGGGCGTCGCTTGGGTCAACAGGGACAAGCCCTTTCAGAACCCGACCCGGAGGCCGAGCGAGAGACTCACTCCGCTGACTTCGACGTTCTGCTCGCCGAGCTGCGGGTTGACCATCTGGTAACGACCTTCGATATTGAGGGCGATGCGCGGGTTGAGCCACGCATCGGCGCCCAGCGAAAGGTAGCCGCCGATCGCCGTGTCCGAATCGTTCACGCCGAATTTCGCGTTGTCGTCGAGATTCACGCGGTAGAAACCGAGGCCGATACCGGCATAAGGTTCGACGACCTGCTGCGGAAGGATGATGCGGGCGCCGAAGGTCAGCGGCATGACCGAAAGATTGCCGGTGGCGGACTTGGCGTCGTGCCGCCCGAGCGAGGCCTCGATCGCGATGTTCTCGTTGACCCGGGAGCCCAGGCCGAAGTCGAAGTTGGTCCCGGCGTTGTAGGCACTGAGGTCGCCCCAGGGCTCGAAAAGGCCGATGTGGCCGAACAGGTAGGGCTCGCCGAATTCGGCGTGTTTCGGGGGCGGCCCCCCGCCGCCGCGGAATCCGCGCTCGGCGGATGCGACGGTCGAAAGGACGAGCGTCGCCGTCAGGGCGAGCAGGCAAACGATGGTTTTCTTCATGGTCATACCTCCTGTTGGATATAATAGCGTATTCCCCAAACGGGCAAGGAGTTCTCCCATGATCATCGTCATGGCGCCCTCGGCGTCGAAAAAGGATATCACCTCCGTCATCGCGCGGATCAAGGAACTGGGCTACACGCCCCACCCGATCCACGGCACGACGCGCACCGTCATCGGCGCGATCGGCGACGAGAGGGGCAAGGCGGTTCTCCAGTCCATCGAACCGATGCCGGGCGTGGAACAGGTCGTCCCGATCCTGAAGCCGTACAAGCTCGCAAGCCGCGAAGTCAAGGCCGAGCGCACCCTCATCAAGATCGCACCCGGAGTCACGATCGGCGGGAAACAGCTTCTCGTGATGGCCGGACCCTGCTCGGTCGAGAGCGAGGCGCAGATGATCGAGACGGCCTACGCCGTCAAGGCGGCGGGCGCCCAGGTGCTGCGCGGCGGGGCGTTCAAGCCGCGCACCTCCCCCTACGCCTTCCAGGGGCATGGCGAAAAAGGATTGAAGATCCTTCGCAAGGCGGGGGAAGCCGCGAAGATGCCGGTGGTCACGGAAGTGATGAACACCGAGGAAGTCGGCCTGGTCGCCGAATATGCCGACATCATCCAGATCGGCGCCCGCAACGTGCAGAATTTCGCCCTGCTCAAGCGAGCCGGGAAATCGAAGCGCCCCATCCTGCTGAAGCGCGGCATGATGACCACGATCAACGAGACGCTGATGAGCGCCGAATACTGCCTGTCCGAGGGCAGCCGCAACGTGATCCTGTGCGAGCGGGGCATCCGCACATTCGAGGACGCCACCCGCAACACGCTCGACATCTCCGCCGTCCCCGTCTTCCACGAGCGGACCCACCTGCCGGTGATCGTCGATCCCTCCCACGGAACCGGTCACGCGCAGTACGTCCAGCCGATGGCGCTCGCCTCGGTCGCAGCCGGGGCCGACGGGCTGATGATCGAGGTGCACCCCACCCCGGAAAAGGCGTGGTCGGACGGCCCGCAATCGCTCGACTTCGCGAAGTTCGCCGAACTGATGAAGGCGCTCTCCCCCTTCATCGCCGCGGCGGGCAAGACGCTGTAGGAGATCATCGATGGATTACAAGAGCACGCTGAACCTTCCCAATACCGACTTTCCGATGCGGGGCAACCTGTCGCAGCGCGAGCCCGCCTTTCTCGAGCAGTGGGCGAAGGAAGACGTCTACCGCAAGCTGGTCGAGAGCCGCAAGGGGCACAGGAAATTCGTGCTGCACGACGGCCCTCCGTACGCGAACGGGCACATCCACATCGGGCACGCGCTCAACAAGATCCTCAAGGACGTCGTCGTCAAGTACCGGGCGATGACCGGACACCACGCCGAGTACGTTCCGGGCTGGGACTGCCACGGCCTGCCGATCGAGCACCAGGTCGACAAGAACCTGGGGGGCAAGAAGGAAGGGATCGACAAGGCCGAAAAACGGAAGATGTGCCGCGAGTACGCCGAGAAGTTCGTCGCCATCCAGCGCGACGAATTCAAGCGTCTCGCCATCCTCGGCGACTGGGAAAATCCTTACAAGACGATGACGTTCGGCTACGAGGCGGCGACGCTTCGCGAACTGGGCAAATTCGTCGAGGCAGGCGCGGTCTACAAGGGGTACAAGCCGGTTCACTGGTGCCTGTCCTGCAGGACGGCGCTGGCCGAGGCCGAAGTCGAGTACGCCGACCACACCTCCCCGTCCATCTTCGTGAAATTCACCTTCAACGGGGTTCCCGAAGCGATCCACGCCGCACTCGCCGGCAAGAAGGTCTCCTTCGTCATCTGGACCACGACTCCGTGGACGATTCCGTCCAACCTCGGGATCGCGCTCCATCCCGAGTTCACCTACGCCGCGCTCGAAACCGGCGGCGAGGTGCTGGTCGTCGCCGAAGAACTGGCCGAGTCTTTCAAGAAAGCCACCGGCCTCGAGGACGCGACGAAGATCGCGACGTTCGGGGGCACCCACCTCGAACGGATGACCTGCCGCCACCCCTTCGAGGAGCGCGACTCGCTGATCGTCCTCGCCGACTACGTCACGCTCGAAGCCGGCACCGGCTGCGTCCACACGGCGCCCGGGCACGGCCAGGACGACTACAAGACCGGCGTCCGCTACGGCCTCGACATCTACGCGCCGCTCGACGATGCGGGCCGCTTCCTCGCCGACGTCCCCTTCTTCGGGGGGTTGAGGGTGTGGGACGCCAATCCGAATGTCGTCGAGAAGCTGGCCGAGGTCGGCGCCCTCGTCCAGGTCGGATCGGTCGACCACTCCTATCCGCACTGCTGGCGATGCAAGAGCCCGGTCGTCTTCCGCGCGACGGCGCAGTGGTTCGTCTCGATGGACAAGACGGGGCTTCGGCAGAAGGCGCTCGACGCCATCGGACAGGTTCAATGGATTCCGGCCAAGGGGCAGACGCGCATCGAGGGGATGATCGCCGGCCGCCCCGACTGGTGCATCTCCCGCCAACGCTCCTGGGGCGTTCCGATCGCCGTGTTCCGCTGCGAGGCGTGCAACAGCCACCTGCTCGACCGGAAGCTCATCGATCGCGTCGCCGACCTCTTCGAAACCGAGGGGGCGGACGCCTGGTTCAACCGCCCGGTGTCCGAATTGATCCCCGACGGAACGGCGTGCCCTTCGTGCAAGGGCACCGCATTCGTCAAGGAGACCGACATCCTCGACGTCTGGTTCGACTCGGGCGTATCGTGGGCGGCGGTCTGCGAGGGGAAAGAAGGGCTCGGCGTCCCGGTCGACCTGTATCTCGAAGGGTCCGACCAGCACCGCGGCTGGTTCCACTCGTCGCTTCTGTGCAGCATCGGCACCCGCGGGGTGGCGCCCTACAAGGCGGTGCTCACGCACGGCTTCGTGGTCGACGGCAAGGGCGAGAAGATGTCGAAGACGAAAGGGAACGTCGTCGCGCCGCAGGACATAATCAAGACGCACGGCGCCGAGATCCTGCGTCTCTGGGTCAGCGCGCAGGACTTCCGCGAAGGCGACATCCGGATTTCGAAGGAGATCGTCGACCAGCTCTCCGAGGCGTACAAGAAGATCCGGAACACGGTGCGCTATCTGCTGGCCAACATCGGCGATTTCGAACCGGCGCGGCACACCGTCCCGTACGACAAGATGGAAGAGATGGACCGCTACGCGCTCTCGCTGTTCCGGAAGCTGGCCGTCGAGGTACGCCGTTGCTACGACGCCTACGAGTTCCACACGATCTACCAGGCGCTCAACAACTTTTGCGTCGGCGACCTGTCCGCGTTCTACCTCGACGCGATCAAGGACCGGATCTACTGCTCGAAGCTCGACGACCCGGCCCGCCGGTCGGCCCAAAGCGCCCTGTTCGAGATCGCCCGCGGCTTCCTGCCGCTGATCGCCCCGATCCTTTCGTTCACGGCCGACGAGGCGTGGCGCTTCCTGCCCGCGTTCCCGGGAAAACCGGAGAACGTCTTCCTGACCGATATTCCCGAGGTCGAACCGCTTCCGGGCGAGGCGGAGGCCGCGGCCACCTGGGAGCGGATCCTCGCGTTCAAGGCCGAAGTCGCACAACCGCTCGAGGCGGCCAGGAAATCGAAAGAGATCGGAAAGGACCAGCACGCCCGCGTCGTCGTCGCACCGGGCCCGTTCGCCGACCTCTTCGCGTCGCACCTGCCCGCGCTCAAGGAAACGCTCATCGTCTCCGGGCTCGAATCCGGCGATCCGTCGGGGGAAGGGGTGTACGAGAGCGCGACCTGGCCCGGGCTCAAGATCAAGGTCGAGAAGGCGCCCTGGCCCCGATGCGAACGGTGCTGGAACCACGATCCCGTGGTGGGGACACTGGCCGCGACCGACCTGTGCGTCCGTTGCGCCGGGGCCGTCGGTGGGTGAGCCCGTCGCGAAGTTCTCGCTGACGCCCGGGAAACTCGCCCCCCCGCTGCTGGCCGCCGTCGCCATCGCGATTCTCGACCAGTGGAGCAAGCTGGCCGTCGTCCACGCCTACGGGCTGTTCGAGGGGAAAGCGCTGATTCCGAACCTCTTCAATATCGTCCACGTCCGCAATACGGGCGTCGCCTTCAGCATGTTTTCGGGGATGGACCCGCGCTGGTCCGTCCCGCTGCTGGCCTTTGCCACGCTGCTGGCCATCGCGGGCGTCGTGGGCTACCTGGGCTACCTGCCGGCGCGCCCCACGACTCAGGCCGCGCTGGGGCTGGTCCTGGGCGGCGCCGTAGGCAACCTGATCGACCGGATCCGCCTCGGCTACGTCGTCGACTTCCTCGATCTCTATTGGCGGCGCTTCCACTGGCCCGCCTTCAACGTCGCCGACATCGCCATCTCGGCCGGCGTCATCCTGCTCGCCGTCGAACTGCTGCTCGAACCGAAAGGCGATCCCAGGAACCGCCCCCCCGCTTAACGCAAGATCGACAGTCTCAGATGTCATTCCCGAAACTTTTCCCCCGGATCAGGGTTGATAGCCGGAAACCGCCTTGCATCCAAATTTATTTCCTGGAGGATTCATCCGATGAATCGCCAACGACCGTTTTACCTTCTGGTGCTCGCGATGGCCCTGTTCGCCCTCTCCGCCTGCGGGGGTTCCCCCGACACGACCGGAACCGTGCAGGTCGGCCTGACCGACGCGGCGGCCACGGAAGAATCGTTCGACAACGTGATCGTCACTGTCACCGAAGTCTGGTTCCACACCCGGGGCAGCGCCGGACCGGGCGACGCGGGCTGGATCAAATTCCCGCTGGCCACCCCCAAACCGGTCGACCTGGCGCACCTGACCGACGGGCAGATCGACAACGTCCTCAACCAGCAGGTGCCGGTGGGGGACTACGGCCAGATCCGCATCCTGCTGGCCCCGACGGAAGACAACAATTTCCTCGCCCCATACAACAACGAGGTCGTCCAGGGCCCGAGCAGCTACCCGTTGCGCGTCCCGGACGCGTCCCATGGCATCGCGCTCGCCGGCACGTTCCACGTCGCAGAGGCGGCTACGCTTCGGCTCGCGATCGATTTCAACCTCAACAACGACGTCGTCAAGGTGGCCCGCAACAGCGCCACCGAATTCATTCTCAAGCCGCGGCTCCGCTACTTCGACCTCGACAATACGGGTTCGATAACCGGGACGGTATCCTCCCCGGCCGGCGTACACTGGTTCGTCGTCAAGGCCGAGCAGCGCGACGCGAGCGACAACGTGTATTCGGTCAAGCGCTTCACCGGTGTCCGTTCCGACAACACCTTCGTCCTTTCCTTCCTCAAGCCGGGCAGCTACGACATCGTCCTGCGGGGGCGCGGCGTCGAAACGGTCATCATTCGCGGAGTGCCCGTGGTGCGCGGGGCCAACACGCCCATCCTGTCTTCCGGCGCAATCGCCATCCCTTCCGGAACCGATTTCTACCCCAATACGACGGTCAGCCCTACCGGCGCGTGGGTCAACTTCTACCAGACGCTCGACAACCGGATGACCGGCCGAACGGAATACCCCTACGAAATCCGCTACCGCCACCTCAACCCGTTCACCGGATCTTTTTTCAGCAACATCGCCCTCTCCAACGGACCGATCCATTTCGGCGCCTACGCCGCCGGCAACGCCATCTCGTTCCAGTCGATCACGCCAAAGGAGTGGACCGGCGGCAACGCCGGCTTCATGGCGATCGCCGATGCGGTCAATTTCCGCCGGACACCCTGCGACAACGGAAAGTTCGACAACACGTCCGCAGGGCCGGTCTTCTCGGGCAGGATGCCGGTTGGATACGGAACCGACGCAATCGCCTCCGGCACGATCTTCTCCCGCAACCGGCTTCGGACCACTGCCGTGACGATGACGCTCGACAATGTCATGCTCTTCATAACCCATGGCGGGATGGTGGTCGACACTTTATTCCCGACCGCAACGCAGGGCCCCATGGGGTGGTCGATGATGATCGACGGAAGCGGGAGGATGCAGAACCCGACCTACACGACCATGTCGCTTCCCGGAGGGTTCCCCGCAGCCGTCTACGGGATCGACGGGCTGGGCTGGACCGCGTCGCCCGCGGCCTTTGCGGCGGGGATCCCCGGTATCGCCGACCTGCGAAACGGCAACGACACGGCAGCCGACTTCACGATGCGCAAGATATTCTGATCCCTCCCGACGCAATACGTCGCACTGATGCCCGCCAATCTCGGGCTAGGGAGGGAGCCCCGGGGTTTCGGCCAATTGCTCCCCGGCTAGCGCCACGCGGGGGGGGGGCGATCGTTCACCTGGAATGTCGTCGCCGTTTGCCCGTCCCGCTTCGCTTCTCGGGTACCCCTTTCCGTGGGACGGCTTGCTCCTGCATCCATGCACTCGCTGCGCCTCGGGTGCCCAGGCTCGCGGCGCTATCCATAGCGCCTCAGAACGCTCGGGGCACACGCCCACGGAAAAGGGCACCCTGCGATGCTTCGGCGG
>JANXQJ010000072.1 GCA_025356865.1 Deltaproteobacteria bacterium
GTGGTGCGCGTCGAGGAGCCGGCCGGGTTGAACGATCTGCCGTTCGTCGTCCACTTCGGCCGTGCCGGCAGCGGGCGGATGTCGGACGCCGAGAGCGGATAGAAGCCGAGCACGCTCAGGCAGCCGAGTTCGCGCTCGACGCCGGCACGGCCGAAGTGGACGACGAACGGCAGATCGTTCAACCCGGCCGGCTCCTCGACGCGCACCACCTCGCGGCAGTCGTACCCGCGCAGCGTCACCCCGTCGTTGACCACGAGCACGTTCACGCGATGCGCCTCACGGGTTGAGGCACATCGCCGCGCTGATGAGCCCGACGAAACGGCCGTCCCGCTCGATCGTGCCCTCGAACATCTTGGCGCGCGCCGGGTCGAGCGACTCGAGGGTGGGCGCCACCGCGGAGGCCGGCATTTCCCACACGTCGTCGACCGTATCGACCAGGACGCCCGCCTCCTTGCCGCCCGCCGCGACGACGATCACCAGTCGCCCTTCGGACAGGGCGGCTTTTTCGGCCGGCATCCCGAGAATCCTCCGGAGGTCGAGGATGCACAGCACCTCGCCCTGGCTGTTCATCAGCCCCAGCACCTCGGGCATCGCTCCCGGGACTCGGGCGAAAGGAACGGGCCGGATCACCTTGCGGACGCCGGCCAGGTCGAGGGCGTACCATTCCTTCCCGAGCGAGAACACGAGAAACGACCGTGCCGGTCCCGTCTCCTCGGAACTTTTTTCGCGGCCGGCGTCGATCAGTCGCTCGGCCTCCCGCAACAGATCGTCGCGCCCGTCCTGGTTCGGTGGATCGCCGGGGGGATTCATACGTGTTCCCTTTCGTAATTATGGCAACGTAACGGTTTTCCGTAACGCACCGAGATCGCGGATGCGCCGCCTCGGCAAGGCGCGCGACTGAGGCGTACTTTAAAGTACGGCGCAAGGAGCGCAACGCAACCGGGGCGGATGCAGCGGCGATCGAATGCAGCCATAATTACGAAAGGGAACACTTGGTCAACCTCTTGCCTGCAAATGCAGAGATGTAATCACTTATCCCTTATCGGAGCAAGGAATGGAAATCTTCAGAGAGAAAACCGCAACGGATCAGCCTGTGAAAAGGAGCGCAGCGGTTTCGGACGTCAGCGTTTCCAGCGACGTCCAGCGGGGGCGGTAACCGATGGCCGACGCGGCGCGGCCCTTCGAATAATAGTTGTGCTTCGCGCCGGTCGGGGAAACCGCCGGGCCCCCTCCTGAAACGACGTATTTCAGGCCGAACCGGGCAGCGAGGACGTCGAGCATCTCGAACTTACGCGCGGGGCCGCGGCTGTAGACGTCGAACGCGGCATTGAGCGGGGCGGCCGGCCATGCATTTCCCGAGGAGCGCCAGCAGGTCGTCGGGGTGGACGTAGTCGCGGACGATGTCCTCGGGGCCCGTGGTCATCGTCTTGCCGCCGCGGAGGCAGGTGACCGCCTCGGCCAGCAGGAAGCGGGCGTCGGGGGCGATGTGCCGGGTGAAGTAGCCGAAGATCCGCAGGTCGACGATGGAGAGGCCGCCCAGCGCCCGGTGCTTCGCCTCGGCGTTCAGCTTGGCGATCCCGTAGTGCGTGTCGGGGGTGAGGGCGTTGACGTCGACCTGCAGCCGGGTGCGCCCGGTCGCGGGCTTCCGGAAGTCGGTCCCGTAGACCGCCCCGCTGCTGCAGTTGACGTAGAGCGTCGAGGGGTTTTCCCGCAGGCGGTCGAAGACCAGGTCGTCGAAGCGCTCGGTGAGGCGGAAGTTGCCGGCGCCCGCCGCCTGCAGCGCCCCGGGGTCGCCGATCCGGTGCAGTTGACGACGACGTCGCAGGGGAAGTCCGGGAACGCCTCGATCGGCAGGCACGGGGTCCCGGGTGGCGCGCCGACGGAGGCGAGGAACTCCGCCGCCCGCCCGGGCGACCGGGCGAACAAGGCGGGGCGGTGCAGGCCTTCCCGGAGCAGCCCCGCCACAAGCGACTTGCCGACGTGCCCCGTCGCGCCGAGGATGGCGACGGTCTTTCCCGCCGGGGCTGTCCGCCGCGCGCTCATCCTTCCGGAAGCGGCTTGACGATCATGTTCGCGAGGAACTCCTCGCGCGGCAGGAAGGGGTACATGTCCTCGATCGGCTTGGACACCATCGTGCCGTCGTCGCGCCGCATCGATGCGACGGAGGGGACGATCTCCTGGTCGCGCTGACACATCACCTCGCACAGCACCGGGCCGTCGAAGGCGAGCGTCCGGCCGATGGCGCCGTCGAGCTCCGCACTGACCGCGGCCTTGAAGTAGCGGATCCCGTAGGCGGCCGCGAGCTTCTCGAGCGAGGGAAGGAGACGCCCGACGCAGCATCGGTGCCGATGAATCGCCCCTCGAATAACTTCGACTGCGACGCGCGGATGGACAGGTAGCCGCCGTTGTTCCAGACGAACAGCTTGACCGGCAGCCGGTAATGGACGAGCGTCTGCAGCTCCTGCAGGTTCATCTGGAGCGAGCCGTCGCCGGTCACGGCGACGACCTCCTTCCGGCCTTGAGCGATGCTCGCCCCGATCGCCGCCGGCAGCGAGAAGCCCATGTCGGCCTGGCCGCCCGAGGTGACGTAGCGCTGCCCCTCCGTCAGGGGGATTCCCTGGGAGACGACGTAGAAGGCGGAGCCCGCGTCGGACACCACGATCGCATCGGGCGGGAGCAGCGCGGAGAGCCGCTCGACGAACCAGTAGAGGTTGATCCCCTCGCGGTCGTCGGCGTATCCGGACAGGCAGACGGGCCACTTCGCCTTCCACCCGAGGCACGTGTCGGCCCAGTCGGCGGGCGCCTCTGGGAGCGCCGCGCCGCCGATCGCGTCGATGAAGCGCTTCGCGTCGGCGTTGACGAACCGGTCGATCCGGACGGAGTTCTTCCGGTGCTCGACGGGGTCGATGTCGACCACGGCGATCTTCGCCTCGCGGGCGAACGTGTGGTACTCGTGGCCGGTCGAGCTGACGCTCAGGCGGCCGCCGATCGAGAGCACGGCGTCGGCGTTCTGGACCGCGAAGTTGCCCGCCCGGTCGCCCTTGTTCCCGATCCGTCCGATGAAGAGCGGGTGATCGCTCGGCAGCAGGTCGATGCCGAGCCGCGAGGCGACGACGGGGAGGCGGTGCTTTTCGACGAAGGCGCGGAAGGCGTCGACCGCGCCCGCGAGGCGGATCCCCTGGCCGGCGATCACGACGGGGCGCTTCGCGCCGCGGAGAAGCCCGGCCACCGCGTCGACCTCGTCCTGCGACGGGTCGAGCTTGTACCCCTCGTCCGCGGAGGGACCCGGCACGAAGTGACGGAGGGCGGCGGGATCGACCGGCGCCCCCTGGACATCCATCGGGACGTCGATCCACACCGGCCCGGGGCGTCCCGTCGTCGCGAGGGGCGCGGCCTTCTCGAGGTGGAAGGCGATGTCCTGCGGGTCGTTGACCATGACGGCGTACTTCGTCATCGGCAGGACGACGGGGAGGATGTCGGCCTCCTGGACGCCCACCTGGCGAAGCCGGAGCCCCGAGTTGCGCACGGTCTCCTTCCGCTTACACTGCCCCGAGACGAAAATCACCGGCACGTTGTCCTGCCAGGCGGCGAGCAGCCCGGTGAGGGCGTTGGTGCCGCCGCAGCCGGTGGTGACGAACGCCGCGCCGATCCCCTTGCGCTTCGCGTAGCCGACGGCCGCCATCGCCGCCGCCTGCTCGTGGTGGGTGCACACCGCCGCAAGCTTCGGGTGGCAGGCGATGCCGTCGGTGAGGAACATCATCCCGCCGCCGGAAACGAGGAACACTTCGGTCGCCCGAGCTCGTAGACGAAGTCGGCGATGTAGTCGGCGACGCGGATCATGCGTTCCTCCGGTTGACCAGGTAGTCCTTCATGCGCGCAAGCCCCTTCCGGATGTTGTTGCTGCTCGTGGCGTAGCACAGCCGGACGTAGCCCGCGCGCAGCGAAGCGCAGGCCGCCTCGACGATGTTGGGCGGCGTCCCGAAGTCGGGGTCGCCGATCTCGAAGTGGACGATGTCGCGGCCCGCGCGCTCGAGTTCCTTGATGTGCCCGAGCACCTTGAACATCGGCTGCCCCTCAATGCGGGCGGCGGATTGCGACAGCCGCTTCATCTCCCGTTCTCCTTCTCCCAGACGACCCATGGGCGAACGCCCCTGTCCCACTGGTGGTTGAACGTCTCGACTTCCTTGAAGGTGTCCATCGCCTGCCAGAAGCCCCGGTGCTCGTACACGGCCAGCTCGCCCTCGGCG
>JANXQJ010000177.1 GCA_025356865.1 Deltaproteobacteria bacterium
GCTTCCGGGACCGCTGCCTTTTTTGCGACATCACGATGCAGGAGATGGACCAGAAGACGCGCATCGTCGAGGAGAACGGCGAATTCGTCGCTTACGCGCCCTACGCCCCGAGGTTCCCGTTCGAGACCTGGATCGTCCCCAAGCGGCACCAGTGCGCCTATGAGATGATCGAGCCCGAGCAGATCCGTTCGCTGGCCGCGATCTTCCGCCGGACGCTGCGCCGCCTCAACCTCGCGCTCGAGAATCCGCCGTTCAACTACATCATCCACAGCGCCGCCTTCCAGGAGGGCGCCGCCGACTATTACCATTGGCACATCGAGATCATGCCCAAGCTGACCAAGGTCGCCGGATTCGAATGGGGCTCCGGGTTCTACATCAACCCGACCCCGCCCGAAGAGGCGGCAAAGTTCCTTCGCGAACTGCCCGAGTAAGGGAGATGGCAGGAACCGGCATCCCATCCCGCGTCCCGATATCCCGGCCCTCGCCATGTTCCTTTGGGGGTTGGGCATGAAGGTACTCATTGTATCCTCCGAGGGCGTTCCGTTCGCCAAGACGGGCGGGCTTGCCGATGTCTGCGGGGCGCTTCCCGCGGCGTTGCGCCGGATCGGGGTCGACGCCGACCTCGCGCTGCCGTTCTACGGATGCATAGACCCGGCCCGCTTCGGGACGTCGCCGTCCGGGCCTTCCTTCCCGGTCCCGCTCGGGCATCACGAGGAACCCGGTTCCGTCGAGGAGATCACGGCAGGCGACGGCCTCCGCACGTTCCTGGTGCGCAACGACCGCCTCTTCCACCGCGAATTCCTGTACGGCACCAAGGATGGCGACTACGTCGACAACTGCGAGCGCTTCACCTTCTTCTGCCGCGCCCTGATGGAATGGATCCGGCGCACCGGTCGGCATTACGACGTCATCCACAGCAACGACTGGCAGTCCGCCCTTGTTCCCGCCTACCTCAAGACGCTCTACGCGAACGCCCCCGCGTTCCGGGGCACCGGTTCACTCTTCACCATCCACAACCTGGGGTACCAGGGCATCTTCTGGAACCACGACCTGCCGCTGACCGGGCTCGGCTGGGATCTGTTCACGCCGCAGGGCGTCGAGTTCTACGGCAAGCTCAACCTCATGAAGGCCGGGCTCGCATTCGCCGACCTGCTCACCACCGTCAGCCCGACCTATGCCCGCGAGGTGCAGACGGCCGAATGCGGCTACGGCCTCGAAGGGGTGCTGCACGAGCGTCGCGAGACGCTTGTCGGCATTCTCAACGGCATCGATTACGACGAGTGGAATCCGGCAACCGACCGTTTCATCGCGGCCCCCTATTCGCCCGACGACCTTTCCGGCAAGCGGATCTGCCGGGACGAGCTGCTGCGCGAATTCGGCCTGCACGAGAGCGCCGACGAACCGGTTGCCGGTTTCATCGGGCGGCTCAACGGGCAGAAGGGGGTCGACCTGATCGAGCAGGCGGGCGAGTGGATCGCGGGCAGCCCGATGCGTCTCGTCGTCCTGGGGCTCGGCGAGCGGCGCTACGAGGATGCATTGACCGACCTGGCGGGAAGGTTCCCGGGTCGGATCTCGGTCCGGCTGGGCTACGACAATCGGCTCGCGCACATGATCGAGGCCGGATCCGACCTCTACCTGATGCCCTCCCGGTACGAGCCGTGCGGCCTCAACCAGATCTACAGTCTCCGCTACGGAGCCATCCCGGTCGTCCGCAGCACCGGGGGGCTGGCCGACACGGTCGTCGACGCCGACGCCAATCCCTCCGAAGGCACCGGGTTCCTATTTTCCGGCTACACTTCCGGCGAATTCATCGGGGCGATCGCACGCGCGCTCGAGGCGTTCCGCGACCCGGCCCGGCGAGGATCGATCATCCGGCGGGGCATGACGCGCGACTTCTCATGGGATGCCTCCGCACGCGCCTACGCCGGCCTTTACGAAAGGGTGGCGGCCATGGCCGCCCGCTAGATACCGGGGCCATCTTGAAAACCGGAAGCGACCGTCCCGCCTACCTGCTTTCCCGCGTGATCGAGATCTGCAACTCCAATGTCCAGATCGAGAACCGGCTCAAGCACATCTGCGACTTCTTGTGCAAGGAGACGTTCGCCGATTGCGTCTGCATCTATGGCCGCGAGCAGCGCACGGGCCTGCTGCACCCGTGGGTCTCCTCCTGCATGCAGATCCAGGAATGCTCCCAGATGCCGTTTCGCCTTCGGCCGGGCGAGGGGATCGCCGGCAAGACGGCTCAGAAAAGGGCGCCGCTCTTTTTCCAGGACGTCCGGAAGATGCCGCCGTCGCTTCCCGATCCGCGCGAACTTCGCGAATTCACGTCGGTCCTGTCGATTCCGGTGATGGATGACGTCTATCTCTACGGCGTCATGAACCTGTCATCCTCGGCTCCCGCGAAATATTCGGAGGACGAGGCGTCGCTCATGCACACCGTCGCCGTCGAGGTGGCGGGCGCGATCCGGAACAGCCGGCTCTACCACGACGCCCGCAAGCGCGTTTCCGAACTGGTGACGCTCAACGAGATCGGCCGCGCGATCACCTCCACCTTCCACGTTCGCGACCTGCTGGGGTACGTGGCCAAGACCACCTCCCGGCTCCTGCAGGCCGACGGCTGCACGATACGCCTTGCCGAAGGCGCGGCGAAGGGGCACCTCAAGGTGATGGTCGACGAGGGCTACCTCCGGGCCGGCATCCGGAAAGAGCTGCGCGACCAGGGGAAGCGGCTCGCCGAGCACATTGCCCGCGACCTCAAGCCGATCCTCATCAACGGGCCCGAGGACTCCCCGGCCTGGTCTTCCCTTTCAAGGGACGGGGTCTCCTCCTTCCTCGGCCTCCCGATCCTGTCCAAGGGGAAGGCGCTCGGCGTCATCAGCTACTATTCCTATTCGCCGGCGCTCGTTTTCGACATGGAAGTGGTCAACCTGATGCAGACCGTCTGCAGCCAGCTCGCCAACATGATCGAGAACGCGACGATGTATCGCGAGGCGCAGCAGCTGGCCCAGGAAAACCAGGACAAGGTCCAGCGGCTCTCCACGCTCTACGACGTGGCCCAGGCGCTCATGGCCACGGTCAAGACGGAACCGCTCCTTCAAGTCATGCTTTACGCGCTCACGTCGCCGAAGGGGCTCAACTTCAGCCGGGCGATCCTGTTCCTCTTGTCCGAGGACGGAACCCGCCTGGACGGCCGGATGGGGATGGGACCGCGCAACCAGGCCGAGACGCGCCGCCTGGCGAAGCTCGCCGCATCGCTTCCCGGGGGGGTCGAGGGCCCCGGAGAAGCGGCCATCGGCAAGATGCTCTGGCCCGGGATCGACGCCATCCGGATTCCCGTGTCGACGGGCGAATGCCTCGTGGCGCGCGCGGTCAGCGAGCAGCGTGCGATCCGGACCGAGACGGGGTGCGGGCGCGGCGACACCGAGGTCCTCGACGGGTTCTGCGCTTCGCACGCGACCGCCTATGCCACGGTGCCGCTGATCGTGAAAGGGCAGGCGCGCGGGGCGATCTACGTCGACAACCGGTTCCGCGAGCGCGAGATCACCGACGAGGATATCCAGGTCCTCACCATGTTCGCTTCAGAGGCTTCGCTCGCGATGGAGAACGCCTCCCTCTACGAGCGCCTCGAGAAGGCGCTGCAATCCGTCCGTTCCACGCAGGACAAGCTGCTCCAGAACGAGAAGCTGGCGGCGCTGGGCGAGATGGCGGCCAAGATCGCGCACGAGATCAAGAACCCTCTGACCGTCATCGGCGGCTTCGCCGGCCGGATCGTCAAGAAGGGAAAATCCGGCGAGGTGGACACGGCCACCGCCATCCGCTATTCCCGGATCATCCAGAAGGAAGTGCAGCGGCTCGAGCGGATCCTCCAGGAGACGCTCTATTTCTCGCGCGAAGTGTCGCCCACCGTCCGGAGCGTCGACGCCAACACCGAGATCCGCGAGGTGCTGCTGATGTTCCGCGACGAGCTCGAGGAGTCGCGCATCACGATCGTCGCCGATTTCGCCGAGGAACTGCCGATCATTTCGGTCGACCCCGACCAGCTCCACCAGGTGATGTGGAACCTGATCTCGAACGCGGTGCAGGTGATGCCCCAGGGGGGAATGCTCACGCTGGCCACGCGCGCCTCCTTCCCCGAGGAGGGCGACGGCATCGTCCTCCTGATCGGCGATACCGGGGGTGGCATCCCGCACGACGTGGTGCATAATATCTTCAACCCCTTCTTCACGACCAAATCCAAGGGAACCGGCCTCGGGCTTCCGATCGTCCACGCCATCATCGAGCGGCACGGCGGCACGATCCACCTCGACAACCGGGAAGGGGCCGGTGTCACCTTCACGATCTTCCTGCCCCGCTTCCCCAAGGAAACAGGCGCGTCGGGGCGGTTGCTCGACCAGATCCGGAAAGGCGGAACGAATGGAATCGGCACTAAGTCAAATCCGTGACAAGGTCGAGGCCGGGACACGGCTGACCGAGGACGACGCGCTGGCGCTCTACCGGTCGCGCGACCTCATCGCGGTGGGCGAGATGGCGAATATCGCGAACCGCCGCAAGAACGGCGACCGCGTCTACTTCATCGTCAACCGGCACATCAACCCGACCAACATCTGCATCAACCGGTGCAAGTTCTGCGCGTTCAGCAAGGAGAAGGACGATCCGCTCGCCTATACGATGACGATGGACGAGATCCTGTCGCGCGCGGAGGAGGGGCAGGCCCAGAAGGCGACCGAACTGCACATCGTCGGCGGGCTCCATCCCGACCTGCCGTTCGACTTCTACCTCAAGATGCTCCGGACGTTGCGCGACCGTTTCCCGGCGATGCATGTCCAGGCGTTCACGGCGGTCGAGATCGACTATTTCGCGCAGATCACCGGCCTGCCGCTTGCCGAGGTCATCTCGCAGCTGAAAGAGGCCGGGTTGGGCAGCCTCCCGGGCGGCGGCGCCGAGATCTTCGCCCCCGAGGTGCGCAACGCGATCTGCCCCGAGAAGATTCCCGGCAGCCGGTGGCTCGAGGTGATGGAGGCGGTGCATTCGGCCGGGCTGAAAAGCAACGCGACGATGCTGTACGGCCACGTCGAGTCGCTCGAGTCGCGCGTCGACCACATGCGGCTCCTGCGCGAGTTGCAGGACCGCACCGGCGGTTTCCAGGCGTTCATCCCGCTGGCCTTCCACCCGAAGAACACCGAGATCGCGAAGGGCTTCACGACCGGCGTCGAAGACCTGATGGCGCTCGCGGTCGGGCGGCTCTATCTCGACAACTTCGCGCACATCAAGTCGTTCTGGATCATGGTCGGGCCCAAGCTGGCCCAGATTTCGCTCCACTTCGGCGTCGACGACATCGACGGCACGGTGGTCGAGGAGAAGATCACCCACGCCGCCGGCGCGCAGTCGGGACAGGAGATGAGCGTTTCCGACCTGGTGACCATGATCCGGCAGGCGGGCCGCATCCCGGTCGAGCGCGACACCCTCTACAACGTGGTCCGGGAATTCCCGGGCGAGGGCGTTCCCGCGTGAGCTGGGACGAGACGCTGGCGGAAGCGGTCGACGGGCGGCGGCCGGCCGAAGCCGAAGCCGTGAGGCTGCTTCGGGACGCCCCGCTCTTCGAACTGGGCCGCGCGGCCGATGCGGTCAGGCGGCGCCTTCATCCCGATGGCGTCGTCACCTACGTGGTCGACCGCAACGTCAACTACACCAACGTCTGCATCTGCGGCTGCGCATTCTGCGCCTTCTACCGCGACAAGGACGCGGCCGACGCCTACGTCCTGAGCGCGGCCGAACTCGACCGGAAGATCGCCTTGACCGTCGAGGCGGGCGGCTCGCGCATCCTGCTGCAGGGCGGCCTGCACCCCGACTGGGGGCTGCCCGAGGCCGAGGCGATCGTCCGGGCCGTCAAGAAGCACCCGATCCGGTGTCACGGTTTTTCGCCGCCCGAGATCACCCACTTCGCGACGCAATCCGGGGTCACGGTCTCCGAGGCGATCGCGCGGCTGATCGACGCGGGGCTCGACTCGATTCCCGGCGGCGGGGCCGAGATTCTCGACGACGCGGTGCGCGCCGTCATCAGCCCGAAGAAGATCGGTTGGGAACAGTGGGCCGGGGTCATGCGCGAGGCGCACCGGCAGGGGCTGAAGAGTTCCGCGACCATGATGTTCGGCACCGTCGAGACCGCCGAATCGATCGTTCGCCACATCCTGCGCATCCGCGACCTGCAGGATGAAACCGGCGGCTTCACCGGTTTCATCCCGTGGACGTTCCAGCCGGGCAACACGGCGCTCTTTTCCGACCCGCGCTTCGGCTCGGGCGGAGGGTCCGGCTTCAATCACGCGACCGGCTACCTCAAGGTGCTGGCGCTGTCGCGGCTGCTGTTGCCCAACGTCCCGACGGTCCAGGTTTCGTGGGTGACGATGGGTGCCAAGATGGCGCAGGTCGGCCTCTTCTTCGGCGCCGACGACTTCGGCAGCACGATGATGGAGGAAAACGTCGTGGCGTCCGCAGGCGTGTCGTTCCGCATGTCAGAACAGGAAATCATCGACACCATCCGTGACGCGGGCTTTCGCCCGGCACGCCGGGAGGACCGACCATGCTCGACCTGAAATTCGTCCGCGAGAACATCGGCGTCGTCGAGGAGGCGCTGCGAAAACGGCGCTCAGGCCTCTCCCTTGACGGGTTCCGGGACCTCGACGGGAAACGGCGCACGATGCTCGGCGCCGTCGAGACGCTCCGGGCCGAGCGGAACGCGGCTTCCGAAGAGATCGGGCGGTTGCGGCGCGAGAAGCAGGATGCCACGGCGCTGATGGAACGGATGAAGACGGTGTCCGCGCTAGTCAAGGAGGCCGAGACCGGGTTGCCCGAGATCGAGGCGGAGATGGAGTCGCTGCTCCTCAACATCCCCAACATCCCCGATGCGTCGGTTCCCGACGGTGCCGGCGAGGAAGACAATCCCGTGATCCGGACGTGGGGGACGCCGCGCGCCTTCGATTTCCCGGTCAAGGACCACGTCGATATCGGCGAGTCGCTCGACATCCTCGATTTCGAGCGCGCGACCAAGATCACGGGCGGCCGCTTCTGCCTGCTCAAGGGGGCCGGTGCGCGGCTCGAGCGGGCGCTGATCAACTTCATGCTCGACGTCCACACCGGGGAGCACGGATACACCGAGATGCTGCCGCCCTTCATGGCCAACTCGGCCTCGTTCCTCGGCACGGGGCAGCTTCCGAAATTCGAGGACGATCTCTTCAAGGTCGAAGGTACCGACTTCTACCTCATCCCCACGGCTGAAGTTCCCGTGACCAACATCGTCCGCGACGAGATTCTCGACGAAGCGGCGCTGCCCCTCAAGATGACGGCCTACACCCCCTGCTTCCGGAAGGAGGCCGGCTCCTACGGCAGGGATGTCCGCGGGATGATCCGGCAGCACCAGTTCAACAAGGTCGAGATGGTCGCGATCTCGAAACCCGAGGACGCCTTCGAGGAACTCGAGCGCCTGACCTCGCACGCCGAGGAGATCCTCCGGCGGCTCGGCCTGCCCTACCGCGTGGTCACGCTGTGCACCGGCGACATGGGCTTCTCTTCGGCCAAGACGTACGACCTCGAGGTGTGGCTGCCCTCGCAGTCCCGCTACCGTGAAATCTCGTCCTGCAGCTGTTTTTCGGATTTTCAGGCGCGTCGTGCGAAAATCCGGTTCCGGGATGCCGCCACCGGCAAGACGAGGCTGGCGTACACGCTCAACGGCTCGGGACTGGCGGTCGGCCGCACGGCGGTCGCGATTCTCGAGAATTACCAGCAGGCTGACGGCACGGTGGCGATCCCCGAGGTTCTCAGGCCGTACATGGGCGGACTCGACCGGATCGTCCGGCGATAGCAGCCCGCATGCTGCATGTTTCGCCGCAATCCAACATTTTGTCCGCCGCCGGCGCCTCATCTGGTACAATTTTGAGCCTGTTCGGCAATTTTCGCGTCTTATTCCCAAGATAAACGTTCCATAAAAATGACAGAGGAGGTTATCGTCATGAGCCAGATTCCGGAGATCGTATTGGTCGTTCACCAGGCAATCGAGCACGAGAAAGAGGCGATCACCACCTACCTCCACTTTGCCAAGCTGACCACGGACGCCAAGGCCAAGAACGTCCTCATCAACCTCGCCACCGACGAAGTCGGCCACATGACGAAGCTCGAGGACTACCTTTCGGCGCTGATGCAGGGCAAGGCCGGCATCCCGGGCGCGATGATCGCGTCCGACGCGATGGCCTCCGCGATGACGCGCAGTGCGAAGCTCGAGGAGTTCAGCAAGGCCGAGCTCGCAAGGGCCGACGAGGTTCGGATCCTCGAACTGGCGATCGACAAGGAGATCAAGGCGAACCAGGGCTACCTCGAGATGGCCGCCAAGGCGCACACCGACGAGGGGAAGGCGATGTTCCTCTCGCTTGCCGCCGAGGAAGACCTGCACGCCCGGATCCTGCGCGCCGAAGTCGACGCCCTCGGGCAGGACGGCTTCTGGTTCGACATGCAAGAATTCACGATGGAGCAGTAGACAGGAAGGATACGGGATCTCGATGGAAATCATCAAGCAGGCGCGTCAGCGTCTAGAGGAAGAGCTCCAGCGGATCGACCACGAGTTGCGGGTCGATCTGCCCAAGGAGATCATGGTGGCGCTGGCGCAGGGAGACCTGTCCGAAAACGCCGAGTACGAGGCTGCCAAGGACCGGCAGTCCACGCTGCAGGCGCGTATGGGGCAGATCTCGAGGCGGCTTGCGGACCTCTCCCGCATCGACGTGAAGGGGATCCCCAAGGATCGCGCGGGGCTCGGCAGCGAGGTGACGGTCGAGAACCTCGAGACGGGCGACGTGATCAGCTACACGCTGGTCATCCCCGAGGTCGCCGACGGCAAGAAGAACCTGGTTTCGGTCGCGGCGCCGGTCGGCAGGGCGCTTCTGAACCGCAAGGTGGGTGACACGGTCAACGTGGTGATTCCCAAGGGAAGCTACGAGTTCGAAGTCCAGAAGATCGTCACCACGTTCGGCGACGTGCTGGCCGCTGAATAACGGGCAGCCGCCGAGGCGAATGGCTTCACGGGGCGGGTTTCGCGCGAGCGATTCCCGCCCTTTTTCATGCAAGCTCCGGGAATTTCTCCTTCACCTGGTCGACGATCCCCTTGACCTCTTCGGAACGGTTGCGGGGGCACACGAGCACCGCGTCGCCGCTCCGCACGACGACGACGTCCTCCATCCCGAGGACGGCGACGATGCCCCGGTCGGAGCGGACCAGGACGTTCCGGCAGTCGGCCGCGATGACGTTGCCGAAGAGCACGTTGCCCGCCTCGCCGTGTCCGAGAAATTCGTGCAGCGATCGCCACGTGCCGATGTCGTTCCAGCCGACGGCGGCGGGAACCACGAGGATCTCGGGTTCGTGTTCCAGCAACCCGTGGTCGACCGAGACCGAGGGGATCGCCCGGTACGCTTTCCGGATCGCCGCCGGGAAGCCCGACTTTCCCGCGTGACGGAAAGCCGACTCGAACGCCGCGTGGACTTCGGGCAGATGGGACTGCAGGCGCTCCCGGAACTCGGGAAGACGAAAGAGGAAGAGGCCGCTGTTCCAGTCGAACCGGCCGGAGCGCAGGAAGCGGCGGGCCGTGGCGACATCGGGTTTCTCGGCGAAGCGGCGCACGCGGAAGGCGCCCGTTTTCGGGTCCCCGTAGGGCTGGCCGCGTTCGATGTAGCCGTATCCGGTGGCGGGGTGGGTCGGCGGGATGCCAAGCGTCACGAAGCATCCGCTTTTGCGGGTCAGTCGCAGCGCTTTCCGGATGATGCTCCGAAACCCCTTGAGGTCCGAGATCGCGTGGTCGGCCGGCGAAGCCACGACCACCGCCTCCGGGTCCTTGAGGCGTATCGCGGCGGCGGCCAGGGCGACGGCAGGCGCCGTGTTCCTGCCCACCGGTTCAAGCAGCAGGTTTTCCGGAGGGATTCCCAGCGCGGCGGCGGAGAGGTGCTCCCGGTCCTTTTCGCCCGCGACGACCCAGATGTTGTCGGGCGGGACGAGCGGGGCAAAGCGACGGATCGTTTCGGCGATCATGGTGCCGTGCCCGGTCAGGTTCAGGAACTGCTTGGCGCGCCTCGCCCGGCTCTCGGGCCAGAAGCGGGTTCCCGAACCGCCGGCCATCACGACCGCGTGATCCATTCATGCCCTCCATTCACTCATTTGCGTTAGAATACATCCCGTGCAGATCAACCTCAAAAAGAGTTTCATCACGGGGATCTTCGTCGTCATCCCGATGGCGTTGTCCATCTGGCTGCTGAAAGGGTTCTTCACCGGGGTCGACGATTTCTTTTCCCCCATCATCGACGGCGTGCTGCCGCTGGTGACCGGCTACCCGGCCTACATCCCGGGCACCGGATTCATCACGGGCAGCGTCATCATCCTGCTGGTCGGTCTGCTCGCCCGCAACGTCGCCGGAGCCCGGATGCTCGGGGCGTTCGACCGGCTGATCCAGCACGTGCCCGTCTTCCGCGCGATCTATTCGACGATCAAGCAGATGACCGATGCCTTCTCGCCCGACAACACGTCCGCCTTCAAGGAAGTCGTCCTGGTCGAATACCCCAAGGAAAACTCCTACGCGCTGGGCTTCCGGACGTCGACCGTCGAACTCGACGGCGAGCGGATCGCGATCGTCTTCGTCCCGACCAACAACCTCTACCTCGGCGAGGTGCTGCTCATTCCCGAGGCGCGGCTCAGGCGGCTCGACATGAGCATCGAACTCGCGTTGCGCTGCCTCGTCTCGGGCGGCACGGCGGCCCCCAAGAAGCTGCAGAGCGTCGTTCCCCCGACCTGACCCGTTACTTCAGGACGAAGTCCACCCGGCTGTCCCTCACCTTTTCCTTTTTTCCCGGCGCGAGCGTTTTCGGTTCGACGGTGAAGATCCGTTCGGGCACGACCTGCTTCGTCGCGACCAGGTAATCGATCGCCCGCTTCGCACGGTCCTGGCCCAGTTGCCGAAGGTCGTCATCCGTGATCTCGATGTGGGTCAGCATCAGTTTCTCCATCTCGGTGCCCGGCAGTTCCTTCTGCATGCCGATCAGGTTGCGCGGCTTGGGAAACGTCTCGGCTGAATACGCCTTGAGCAGGTATTTCGGATATTCGGCGGGCTGCACAACCCCGTTGTCGGGCGAATGCGCGTCACCCCCCTGCTTTGCCAGCTCCTTGACCTTCTGCGCCCGGATTTTCCGGATGAACGCCGCCGTCCGCATGGCATCGCGGTCGGCGGGCGGATCGGCGTGGCCGACGACGTCGAGCTTGAGGGCGGGCCTTTCGCCCAGCGCTTTCGCGAGGGCTTTCAGCTTTCCTTCGGCCGCGCTGTCCAGCGTGGTCTGCCCCGGCGGGAACTCGAGGTAACTCAGCTCTTCCCCGTTGCCCATCAGCGCCCCGAGCAGCGCAAAAGGCGATGTGGCCGCCTTGACGAGCAGGTTCCTGACGATCTGCCAGACGACGCCCCAGACGCTGAATTTCGGATCGTCGAGATTGCCCGTGACGGGCAGGTCGAGTCGGATCTCGCCGTTGCGGTCCTTGAGCAGCGCGACGGCCAGTCGAACGGGCAGTTTCGTGGCGTCGGGGCTCTCGACCTTCTCGCCGAAATTCAACTGGTCTATGAATACGGTGTTGCCGGCGTCGAGCTTCTTCTTGACGATCAGGTATTTCAGCCCCAGCGACAGCTTCCCCTTCTCGATCGCGTAGCCGGCGTAGCGGCCCGAATAGGGCGTCATCGGGCTCAGGTCGATGTCCTTGAAGTCGACCTTGAGGTCGACGAACAGGTCGTCCCGGAGCGGGTTGATCCGGCCGGTGATCTCGAGCGGCGCGTGGTTGTCGAGTCGCCCGCGCAGAAGCACGTCGGCCATCTTCGTCTCTTCTGAAGAGAGTCCCGACACCCGGCCGCCCACCTCCTCGAGTTTTGCCGTGTAGCTGGGGTGGACGTGCCGGTCGGTGAACAGGATCGTCCCGCCCTGGAGTGTCACCGTGTCGATGGCGACCGGCTTCTTCCCGGTCGGTGGCGGGGCGGCAGGCAACGCGGCCGTCGGCGTCGCGGCGTTGTCGGCACCCGGAACGGGCGGTTCCTTCCGGACGATCTCCTGGAGGTTGAGCGTCCCGTCCGCGTTCACCACGACCCGCGAATAGAGTCCCGAAAGCGAGACGTCGCGGATCGCCACCGAGGCGGGGTTTACGCCGACCCGCATTCCGGAAAGCTGGAGCGCTTCCCACTTGAGGAACTCTTCCCCCGTTTCCTTGTCGAGCGCCGCCAGGCCCCGCAGCGCCGCCTCTCCCTCCCATGCGGTTTTCGTCGGTTCGCCGGCGGGCGCGGAGATGGACAGTTTCCCTTCGCCGTCGACCTGGCCGCCGATCATCTCCACATTCAGGTTTTCGGTGAAATAGGGCTGCAGCGCCACGAGGTCGATCCCCTTGATGCTGACCGAGAGGTCAGCCATTGAAGGGTCGATCCCGACGGTCCCGTTCAAGGCGACCGTGCCCGACCCGTTGAGCGTCAGGCGGACCGACGCCTTCCCGCGGGCGTTTTTCGCAGTCGAGAGGTTCGTCGCCCCGATATCGAGCGGGGAAAGCGTCAGCAGCACGGCTTCCTCCGGCTTCTGGTCGTCCCACGAGACGTTGAAGCGATCGAGTGCCAGTTTGCCGAGGGCGACCTGCCAGGGGGAGGAGGCGGCAGGGGTGCTCTTCGCGGCCGTGTCCCGGGCAGCGGCCGCCCCGGGTGGAACGGCGCGATCCGGCGTCAGTTTCGAAAGGTTGACCGTCCCGTCCTCGTCGCGCACGACGCGCAGCAGGCCGCGGGCGCCGGCGACCGAACCGATCCGGATCGTCCGGCGATTCAGGTCGAGGGCCGCTTCCTTGATCGCGATTCCGGGAAGCTGCAGGAAATCGGAATCGCTCGCCCGCTTCCGCAACTTGAGCGACGACAATGCCACGGAAAGGTTGTCGATGGCGGTGACCGCGTTGTCGCTGCCGGCCCGGTACGCATACCGGGCCGACAGGTCGAGCAATCCCTCGCGCACGTCGAAGAGCACGGACTTCGTGTAATAAGGCGCATACTTCTTGAGCGCGACCCTGCCGATCTTAACCTCACCCCGGGCATCGAGCGGCGAGAGCGTGATCCGCCCTTCGTGCCGCACCGTCTCTTTTGACTCCGTGGCGAACGACAGTTCAAGGCCGAACGGTTTCCCGGGTGAAGTGGTGAAATCCCGGGCGTCGACGGTGATGTCGCCAAGGGTGGTCCGGAACGGGCTCCCTTCGACGGCGGCGTCGGAGTAGACGACCTTCCCGCCGGTCAGCCGAAGCGACGTGGCCTCGACCTGCGTCGGGACCGCCTCGCTTTTGGCGGGTCCTCCCTTGCCGGCCGACGGCCCGGTGTCCTTGTCGGCTGCCGCCGGGCCCGGCTTGCCATCGGCTCCCGGGAGGAGCGAGAGGAGCGTCAGCCTGCCTTCCCGGCCGCGCGACAGGTTCAGCTCGGGCGAGGCCAGCAACACGTCGCCCAGTTTGATCCGCAACGGGTTCGGCGAAGCGGAAACCAGCGGGACGTCGAGGCGCGGAACGGTGAGGACGGGTGCGTCCTGCCGGTCGGTGATCCGGAAGTTTTTTAGCACCACTCCTCCCGAAAGCACGACGGTGGGCGGGGCGCCTTTTTTCTGGGTGAAGAAGAGCGTCGCTTTCGCGTCGATCGCCCCCGAAGGCACCTTGAAACGGAGTGGCACCGGCGAGTATTCGAGGTAGTACGGGATGTCGATATCGCGGACGTCCAGGGCGAACGAGGTTTCGCGGGCATCGCTGAATGGCCGTGTCTTCCCGGTCAGCGCGAGGGGCGTTCCGTTGACGTCGGCGGAGAAGGCGGGCTGCACGTTGGTTTCGACGTAGTACGGCAGGTTCGAGAGGAACGGCACCGAGAGTTTCAGGTGTCGCACTGCGTGTCGCGTTTTCTTCGGAGCGTCGTCGAAATCGATCGCGCCGTCGACGATCCGGATATTGTTGAATGAAAAACGGAGCGGTTTCGAATCGTTCGGTGCCGGCTTGCCGGTGAACTCGTCGACCAGGTCGGAGAAGTTGTAGCGGCCGTCGGCCTTTCGGATGACGGCGAGGCGGGGCGAGCGGAGCGTGATCTCGCGCAGCACGGGCCCGCGGTGCCACGCAGAGGCCAGTTGCGCGTCCACGACCAGTTCTTCGAACGAAAGAAACGACCTGCCCGTGTCCCGGTCCGCGACGGCCAGGCCGCGCAGGGAAACCGAGAGGGTGAACGGGTTGATCCGCACTTCCCGCACGGTCGTCTTCCGGTGGAGCGCCTTCGTCGCCTGCTTCTCGATGACCGAACGGACGATCGGGGGCAGCACGAGGAACCCGAGGACGGCGACCAGCGCTATTGCCGCCGCGACCCAGGCAAGCGCCTTGCGGGCAATCGGCATCCAGGCCACATTCTTCATTCTCATCGCTCCCTCCAGAGCGGTCATTCGACCGGGGCCGACGCCCCGGGGGTCAACAGCTGCAACCCGGGAATATCGGTGAAATCGCGGCGGTTCCGGGTCAGGAAACGGAAGCCGTGCTGGATCGCCTGGCTGGCCAGCCAGAGGTCCTGGACCCGGTGACGGTGTCCTCCCCCTTTTTTGCGGAGCTGGGCGGCGATGTCGCCGAAAAACTCGCCCGTGGTCCCGTCGATGAGCAGGAGCGGTTTTTTCTTCAGCAGCGCCAGCGCCGCCAGCCGTTTCTGCCGGATATCAGCCGAAGGGGCGACTTCCGCTCCGAATTTCAATTCGGCGAGGGTCACGGGGGAGAGATAAACCGGTTCGCTTCCTGTGAGTGACGCCACATCGGCGGGCGCAAGCGTTCCCTGCTCCACGTCGACCCAGATGCACGTGTCGATCAGGACGCCCACGGGTCGCGGACCTCCCCGTCAAGCGTGGCATCCGTCCGTCGGCTGTCGGCCAGCCACCCGGCGCTCGCGTCGGGCGGGAGCGTCCGGTAAAGATCGGCCATCGCCTCCAGCGCCGTCATGGCGGCCTGACCCGGGACGATTCGCGCCACCGCGTGATTGTTCCGGACGACGATCAGCTCTTCGTGCCGGTGCTCGACCGAATCGAGCATTGCCCGGAAATTCCGGGCCAGTTCAGTGGCGGTTACCGTTCGCATGGCATCTCCCGTGTGTGGATAATCATGCTGGATCATATAATCAGATAGCGTGAGCGGTCAACTCATTTGCAATGTCCGGGCCTCTATTCCGGCGCCATCCGGCACCATTTCGGCCGTCCGGGAAACCGCTTCTGGCCGGCCTTGCACGCATCCGGCTTCACCCCCCGCATCCTGTCGCCGTTCGATGAGCGTGGACTCCTCGAATACGGCCTCGGCATCACCAACCTGGTCGAGCGAACGACCGCGACCGCTGCGGAACTGTCTGCCGATGAACTGGTTGCCGGCGCACGGATTCTCGCGGCGAAGGTGAAACGGTACGGGCCGGGGTTCGTCGCGTTCCTCGGCGTTACGTCCTATCGAGCGGCCTATGGCGTCCCGAAGGCGGCACTGGGCTCCCAACCCGTCTTGCTGGCCGGCTCGAAGGTCTGGGTCCTCCCGAACCCGAGCGGCCTGAACGCCCACCACCAGCCCGCCGACCTGGCCAGGCTGTTCGGCGAGTTGCGCGAGGCAAGGGAGAATGCTTCCGGCTGACACGCAGATGGGCAATGCCCCCGGAGCGAAGGATATGAGGACCATCTGCCCTATCGGTTTTCGCTTGACAAACGCCGTTATTTCCCCGTACTCTGGGTGACATCATGAAGACGAACACCACACGCAGCGCATTTGTCGGAAGCCTCGCTCTACTCGGGCTGCCCGGAGGCCGGTCCACCGCCGCGTGAGCGTACGTCTCATTTTCTAAGCGCACACGGCCGCGGAACCGGTAAAGGTTCCCGCGGCTTTTTCGTTTTCACGAGCCGCCGGGAATCCCTCCCGGCGGCTTTTTTCATCTTTTCGAATGCGTTGACGCAGGCAATCGACCGATAACCCGAAACGAAAAAGAGGAGGAATGGATCATGGCTGAAAAGGTATTCATCTTCGACACCACGTTGCGCGACGGAGAACAGGTGCCCGGCGCCAAGCTCGCCAAGGAGCAGAAGGTCGAGATCGCGAAGCAGATCGCCGCGCTCGGCGTCGACATCATCGAGGCGGGCTTCCCGGCATCGTCCCCGGGCGACTTCGACTCGGTGCAGACGGTGGCGCGCGAGGTCAAGGGGCCGATCATCACGGGCCTCGCCCGTGCCGTGAAAAAGGACATCGACGCGTTGTGGGAGGCGGTCAAGGTCGCCAAGCGGCCGCGGATCCACACGTTCATCGGCACCTCCGACATCCACATCCAGAAGAAGTTCAAGTCCGACAAGGACAAGATCCTCCAGTGGGCGGTCGACACGGTGAAGTACGCCAAGTCGCTCTGCCCGGACATCGAGTTCTCGACCGAAGACGCGGCGCGCACCGACTTCGAGTTCCTCTGCCGCTCGGTCGAGGCGCTCGTCAAGGCGGGCGCGACGACGATCAACGTGCCCGACACGGTGGGTTACGCGATGCCGGGCGAGATGGCCGACCGGATCCGCCGGTTGAAGGAGAAGGTGCCCGCGCTCGACAAGGCGATCATCTCGATGCACTGCCACAACGACATGGGGCTCGCGACCGCCAACACGCTGGCCGGCGTCCTCGCGGGGGCCCGGCAGGCCGAGGTGACGATGAACGGCATCGGCGAACGCGCGGGCAACGCGGCGCTCGAAGAGGTCGTCATGGCGATCCGCACCCGGAAGGATATCTTCAAGGGGCTCTATACCGACATCAATACCAAGGAAATATCCAAGACGAGCCGGATGGTGTCGACGCTCATGGGTCTTCCCATCCAGCGGAACAAGGCGATCGTCGGCGTCAACGCCTTCGCCCACTCGTCCGGCATCCACCAGGACGGCATCCTCAAGGACCGCTCGACCTATGAGATCGTCCGCCCCGAGGACGTCGGCGTTTCCGCCCACGCATTCACGCTGACCGCGCGCTCCGGCCGTGCCGCGCTCAAGCACCAGATCGCGGGCCTCGGCCACAAGATCACCGACGCGCAGCTCGACGCGATCTACGAGTCGTTCCTCACGCTGGCCGACAAGAAGAAGGAAGTGGCGATCGAGGAACTTTCGGCGCTCGTACAGGAAGAACTCTTCAAGGTGCCCGAGATCTACAAGCTTGAGCACATCCAGTTCCTCTCGGGGACGAAGGCGACGCCGATGGCGGCGCTCCGGATCCGCAAGGGTTCCGAGGTGATCGAGGAGGCGGCCACCGGCAACGGCCCCGTCGACGCGGCGTACCAGTGCGTCGAGAAGATCGTCGGCCGGAAGTTCGAGCTGATCGACTGGGGGCTCAACGCGATCACCTCGGGCGAGGACGCGGTCGGCGAGGCGCGGGTGCGGATCCGGTTCAAGGATACGATCGTCGCCGGCACGGCCACCTCGACCGACGTCATCGAGGCGTCGGTCAAGGCGTACCTCGCGGCGATCAACCGTTACATCGCGTCGGAAACACGCGAGAAGGCGGCCAAGAAGGTGAAGGGCGCGCCGAAGAAGAAGGCGCCGGCGACGCGCACCGTGTGACCGGATCCTGAACAAGACGGGAAAGCCCGCCTTGCGGCGGGGCGGGCGGGACGCCGGGTGAGGTGTCCCGCCCGTTTTATTACGAGACACCGGATCCGCGCCGCAGTGCCGGATCAGGCGTCGGGCAGCACGTAGCCCGCGTCGGGCAGGACCAGCGGCGGCGGCAGCTCACCCAGTGCCGCCGCCGCCTTTTTGAGGGCGTCGGATAACGACTCGGCCGGTGTCATCCCCATCCGCTCGACATCTTCCGGAGGCAGCGAGGAAACGAGGATCACGCGGCAGCCGTGCGCCTTCGTCAGCGTGGCGTGCGCGGTCTGCCCGTAGATCTGGTAGTTTTCCCGCAACTCGGTCTCCATCGCGTCGGGGGTCGCGAAACGGAACCACGGGAAGAAGTGGGGGCTGCCGGATCCGTCGGCGCATTCGGCCAGCAGGATCAGCACGCCACCGGGAGTCACGACGCGGTATGCGTTGTCGAGCGCCTTGTGCGACTGGATCAGGTTGATGTCCTTGGGCCAGCCGCCAGCCGAGGCGATGACGAACGGGTAACGGTGCGGCAGTGAAACCCGGAATACGGCCGCGTACCGTTCGCACGCCTCGCGGTGCGCGGCCTGCCAGTCTCCGGCGACGGCGTCGAACAACTTCCTGTCGGGCGTAAGCAGCGTGTTGAGCGAGAAGGTGGGTGAGGCCATCGCGACCGCCTCGGCGATATCCTCGTGCACCGGGTTGCCGTCGAGCTGTCCGGCGCGCGCCAGCGGATCTTTCCCGGGGCCGTCGGGCAGGAAGACGCGGAAGTGGGTGGCGGCGGCCGTGTCGCGGTGCGCACAGCCGGGCACGAGCGCCTTCCGTCCCCCGCCGAATCCCGCGAAATAGTGGAACGAGATCGTGCCGGTCAGCACGATCCGGTCGTGATCCATCACGGGTCGGTAGACCTGCACGCGTGTTCCGCGCGAGGTGACGCCGAGCGTCGACATCTCGCCGTCGGGGTCGGACTGGACGACGCGGATGCCGGAGGAAATCCCGGGCCCGACGATCGCCTTGATCTCCGCGTCGGTCTGCGCCCGGTGGGTCCCGCGCGCGACGAAGAGCGTCACCCGGTCGCGGGAAACCCCGGCTGCGTCGGTTTCAGCAAGGAGCGGCTCGAGGAATATCTCGGTTGCGCTGTAGCGGGTGATGTCGGAAACCGGGACGGCGACCGAGTCGCCGGACTTCAGGAGGTCGCGCAAGGGGTGCGAGCCGACCGGGTGCGCGAGGCGCTCGCGGAGCATCGCGGGGTCGTCGGCAGGCAACGCAACGGGACGGGCGGCGATCACGGTTGCCCGTTTGGCCAAGGCATCCGGCAGTTCCGCCGTTCCGCGGCCGTACTTCAACTTCACGCGTCGCGTCCTGCCGCTTTCCCGATCGCTTCCGAGAGCGCCTGACCGAGTTCCTTGACGTTGAACGGTTTCTGGATGAATCCGGCCAGTCCCTTGCCCACGAATTTCTCGGTCACTTCCTGCTCGTTGTAGCCGCTCGTCATGACGATCCGGACGTCAGGCCGGATCCGGCGCAGTTCGCGGAAACATTGTTCGCCGCCCATCCGGGGCATCGTCAGGTCCAGGAGGACGCAGGCGATTTCGGCGTGCCGCTCCCGGAAGAGTTCGACCGCCTCGCGTCCGTCGACCGCGGCCAGCACGTCGTACCCGAGAGTCCGGAGCATGTCGGAGCCCAGGGCGCGCAGCGTTTCCTCGTCGTCGACGAGGAGCACCGTCCCCGAACCGGCCGTCGGAATCCCGCCGTTCCCGCTTTTCGGATCAACGGACCGGGCCGCGTCCCGGATTGCCGGGAGGAGGATCTTGAAATTGCTCCCTTTCCCCGGCTCGCTGTAAACGTTGATGGCGCCCTTGTGCCCGCGGATGATCCCGAGGACCGCCGCCATGCCGAGTCCCCGCCCGGTGAACTTCGTCGAGAAGAACGGGTCGAAGATCTTTTCGATCGTTTCCCGGTCCATGCCGCATCCGGTGTCGGCGACTTCGAAGTAGACGTAGAGTCCTTCCGGCAGCGCGTCGGTCATCCAGACCCTGGAAAGATAGGCCCGGTCGCATTCCATGGCGCCGGTGGTGACGGCGATGACGCCGCTCCGGTCGCCGATCGCCTCGGATGCGTTGATGACCAGGTTCATGATCACCTGGCGGATCTGCGTCGCGTCGCCCTCGAACGGCGGCAGGCCGTGGGCAAGGTCGAAGCGCATGACCGCCTTCTTGGAGATGGAGACGCCGAGCATGTGCTCCATCTCGGTGATCAGCGCGTTGCAGTCGATCGGCTCGATGACGAAGCGCCCCTTGCCGGAGTAGGCGAGCATCTGCCGGGCGAGGTCGGCTGCCCGGCGGGCCGCCTGCTCGATCCGGGCCACGTTGTCGCGCGCCGGCGATTCGGGAGAGAGGCGGAGCATCGCGAGGTCGGCGTTGCCGAGGATCGCGGCGATGATGTTGTTGAAGTCGTGCGCGATGCCGCCGGCGAGGACGCCGAGACTCTCGAGCTTCTGGACGTGGAGCATCTGCTGCTCGATGCGCAGATTCTCGGTCTCGAGCCGTTTCTCCTCGGTGACGTCGCGGCTGATCGCGAGCAGGTTCCGCCTGCTTTCGCCGGTTTCGAAGCGCGAGAGCAGCACCGAGACGAACAGGTGCCGTCCGAAATCGGTGTGGATCTCGGCGTGGACCTGTCTCGAAACGCCGTCGGCAAGAACCGCCTCGCCGGCTTCGAGCAGCGCTGAATTCCGCCAGGAGGCAAACTCCCGGAAATTTTGCCCCAGCAACGCATCGATCGTCCCGCCCGAGATCTCGGCCACGGCCTGGTTTGCTCGAATGCACCTGCCGCTTTCCCCGTCGAACACGCGGATTCCCATCGGTGAACTCTTGAGGATCGAGTCGGTGAAGACGAGGTCCCGGACGCGCGCCTCCTCGTCCCGGATCCGCTCGGTGATGTCCCGGACGCATTCGATTCCCGCGACGATCTCCCCCCGCTCGTCGCGGATCGCGGAAGTGCTTATCTCGAAATGGTGGGTGCCGTCGGGCATCTCGACGGTCCGGGTCTCCATGGCCGATTCGCCGTCGCGGAAGGTTCGTTCGAGCGGGCAATCCTCGCAGATCACGGAATTCCCCTCGTAGGCCTGGTGGCAAAGTTCGCCGACGTGGCGTCCGATGATTTGGATGTGCCGGCGGTTCTGATAGAGGATCCGGAAATCGCGTCCCTGGATGGTGATGCCGTCGCCGACGGACTCGAGGACGGCCTCGGACTTCTTCCGCTCGCGTTCGGTGGTCGCCAGTGCATCCTGCAGTTCGGCATTCAGCCGGTGCATCGAACGGACGCGCCACGTACCCATCACGCCCACCACAAGTGCGATCAGGATGCCGGTCAGCGAGAGCATCCGCCCGGTGGTCCAGAACGGTTTCGGCTTCCCCCACCACTTGATGTAGATTTTGCCGTACGCCGGACTTCTCTGCAATTCGTCGATCGCCCGGTTGAGGCGGTCGCGCAGTTCGGTGTCGGCGGGGCGGAGCGCCATGCCGCGAAGCCCCTCGATGACGGGCGGTTCCACCACCCGGATCCGGTCCTCGACGCCCGCGTCGCTCGCCATCTTCCGGAGATTCGGCGTTGCGGTGAGGAGCATGTCGACCCGACCCGAGAGCAGGTCGAAGAGCAGGTGCTGGAGTCCTGTCTCCGTAACGAGCGTGATGTCCTTTCGGGATGCGAGATAAGTGTGGCCGACGCTGGTCAGCATCACGCCGACTTTCATCCCCGGCGCAAGTACCGTATCCTTCTCTCCCTGGCGGACGATGTAGCTGATCGGCAACGTTTCGACCGGCCGGGTAAAGGCGAATCGCTTGCGGCGGGTGTCGTCGATGGTCAGGTTGGGCACCAGGTCGGCCTTGCCGTCCGCGACCATCTCGAGGATCTCGTCCCACGGTTTTCCGAAGACGTATTCGACCTCGAGCCCGGCTCGCCGGGCGACTTCGTCCATGACGTCGATGGCGAAGCCCACCGCTTTTCCGGTCTCGGGATCGCGGGAATAGGTGGGGGGAAAATCGGGCGGGACGGCCGCGATGATGCGGGTCCCGGAGCGTGTGTTGTCGTGCCCGGCCAGCGCGTTGCCGTGGAACCCGCAACAGGCCAGCAGTCCGAGGGTCAGGAACAGCGCGGGGAGGGCGGCGGGTACCCGGCATTTTCGCGGCGTCGTCATGGGACCAGTCTGCTGCAAAAAGGCGAAGCGAGTCAACCGGATAGGCGGATTGCGCGTTTATCTGCCAATGGATGCCGGTAGAATGTACGTTGACCGATACTCGGAATTCGGGAGGAGCGTGAATGGGCCAGATCGGCCGTGTTGTTGCGCTTGCCTGCCTGCTGGCCGCTTTTTTTCCGCAAGGTGCCCCGGCGTTCGACGCGGGCGTCAAGCGAAGCGTCGAAAACTACACGGCGCCGGATGTCGTCCTCGTGAACCAGGACGGCCGGAAGGTGCGGTTCAAGGAACTGATGGCTTCGAGCAAGCCGGTCGTCCTGGACTTCATCTACGGCACCTGCACCACGATCTGCCCGGTGTTGTCGGCCGGCTATTCCAACCTCCAGCAGAAGTTCGGGACGGATTCCGCCAAGGTGCAGCTCGTCTCGGTCTCCATCGACCCCGAAAACGACACGCCGAAAGTCATGCGGGAATATCTCAAGCGGTACCGTGCGCGGCCCGGGTGGGATTTCCTGACGGGGAGCCGGGCCGACGTCGACAAGGTGATGCGCGCCTATTCGGCCTACGTGCCGAACAAGATGTCGCACTATCCCCTGACCCTCATCCGGAACGGCAGGGACGGGAAGTGGATCCGGCTCTACGGGCTCCTGAGCACCGCCGAGTTCATGGCCGAATTCGAAAAGGCTTCCAAGCCATGAAGGCGCGCGCGTTCCTGCTCTCGATGCTGGTTCTGTCGGCAGTTCCGCTGGCGGCGGCGACCTCCGGGGCCGGCGGCGACGAGGCGTTCAGGCTGGGGGAGCGGATGTACCGGCAGGGAATCCTCCCCTCCGGAGAGCCGATGCAGGCCGTCGTCAAGGGCGATGTCGCGGTCGAGGGAACGATGTTCACCTGCGTGAGCTGCCACCTCCGCGGCGGCGTCGGTTCCTTCGAGGGGGGTGTCGTGACGCTGCCCACGAACGGGAGAAACCTGTTTTCGCCTCGTCACGACCGGTACGGGATTTCAGGTGAAGAGGGGCTCAAGTTCGTGCTCAAGCCGCGCCCCGCCTACACGAACGAGACGCTGGCCACCGTCCTGCGTGACGGCTTCGACCCCACGGAACGCGAAATGGCCGTCGCCATGCCCCGGTACCTTCTGGGTGATTCCGAGATGGCGATCCTGATCGCCTACCTCAAGTCGCTCTCGTCGGAATATTCCCCCGGCGTCAGCGACAACCTCATCCGGTTTGCCACGGTCGTCACGGATGACGTCTCTCGCGAAGATCGTGCGGCGATGCTGGCGCCCCTGAAGGCGTTCGTCGGGATGAACAACGGGGCGAAGCGGAAATACAAGGGGGTCGGCGGCGGAAAGGATCCGGCGTACCGGCAGGTCGCGCTCGACATCTGGGAGATCACGGGGCCGCCAGACGGCTGGCGCGCCCAGCTCGAAGCGTATTCCCGAAAGGAACCGGTCTTTGCCCTCCTGGGCGGGATTACCGGGGGCGACTGGCGGCCCATCCACGATTTCAGCGAGGCGAACCGGATCCCGTGCCTGTTCCCGGTCACCGATTTCCCCGTCGTGTCCGACAACGACTGGTACACGCTCTATTTCTCCAAGGGGTTCTACCAGGAAGGCGATGCGGTCGCCCGGCATCTTGGCGGCCTGGGGGATGGCGCATCCGAAGAGACCGTGGTGCAGCTCTTCCTCGACGGCGGGGCCGGGAAAGCCCTGGCCGCCGGCTTCCGGGATGCCTGGCTGGAGCAGGGACGCCGCGCCCCCGTCGAGAAGATGGTCAGGCCGGGCGAGTCCTTGACGCACGGGGAGATCGCCGGGCTGGCGGGCGGGAAGCCGTTTACCCTGCTGCTCTGGCTGGACGATGCGGCGATCCCGCTGCTGGAACGGATGACGGACGATCCCGTCCGGCCGTCCGCGGTCTACGTCTCCTCCGGCATGTTGAAAGCGTCGCTCGGGTCGCTGCCCGTGAAAGTGCGCGGCGCCACGTTCGTCACCTGGCCATGGCGGCTCCCGCAGGTCGGAAAAGGGGCTGCCGGCGCCGCGCTCGCCTGGCTCAAGGCCGCCCGGATGCCGACGGACCGGAAGCGGATCGTGACGCGCATGTATGCGCTCACGCGGTTGTTGAGCGATGCGCAGATGATGCTGCGGGAAAATTTCTACCGCGACAATTTCCTCGATGTCGTCAGCAACGAGGAAGACAAGGCCGACTATCCCGACTACGAACGGTTGAGCTTCGGACCGGGTCAGCGGTATGCGTCGAAGGGGTGCTACATCGTCCAACTCTCGCCGGATGCGGCCCCGACGCTGATCCCGAGGAGCGGGTGGGTCACGCACTGACGCGAAATCGGCTGACCGACCCCAGGGCGGGTCGGAGAAAACGGGGGGACTGATCATGAGGCGCTTTCTGTTGTTCGCGGTTCTTTTCTCGCTGGCGCTCGGGAGTGCGGCGGTCTCCGCCGACAAGGTGCTGCCTGCGCCTTCCGAAAAGGAGAAGTGCGCAGTGTGCGGGATGTTCGTTTCGAAATACCCCGCCTGGGCGTGCCGGATCCTTTTCCGGGACGGATCGACCGCCTGGTTCGACGGCCCGAAGGACCTGTTCACCTACTACCTCGACATCAAGAAGTACGCCCCCTCCCGGACCCGCACCGACGTCAAGTTCCTGCTCGTGAAGGATTACTACTCGACGGCATTCATCGACGCCGAAAAAGCGTTCTATGTCGTCGGAAGCGACGTGACGGGCCCGATGGGAAGCGAACTGATCCCGTTTGCGAAGGCCGCCGATGCGAAGGCCTTCATGAAAGAACACAAGGGACAGAAGGTGCTGCGCGCCCGTGAAGTCAATCCCGATGCGCTGAAGGCGCTTCGGTAGAGACGTGAGAAAGAGCGGCCGGTACCTGCTGATGTGCGCCGGAGGAGCGCTGTTCGTGACGTTCATGCTTCTTGATTCGCACAACCGCCAGGGGATGGCGAAGACGTCCCTGGCGCCCTGTTCCCGGGCGGTTCGCCGCTTCGGGCTGACGGATCTTTGCCTCTTCACCGAGGCGCGCTACACGCGAAACCCGGCGGTCGCCGATTTCCACGCCGCGTTCCAGGACCACCCGATGGCCCTCGAGCACTTTCCGTCCGGATCGTTCGTCCCGCCGCCGCGTCGCCCGGAGAGCGGGGCGCCTTGAGTCGCACGGTCGAACGACACCGTCACATGCTCGATTTCGCCCTGTCGTCGCTTCTGCGCCGGAAGGGGAAGAACCTGTCGCTGGTCGCCGTCTACACGCTGATCGTCTTTTCGGTCGCCTCCCTGCTTTTCTTCGTCCAGGCGATGAAAAGGGAATCGGCGCTGATTCTCGAAGGGGCGCCGGGACTGGTGGTCCAGCGAATGGTCGCGGGGCGGCACGACCCGATTCCGCTGGAATACGCCGGAACGATCGCCGGAATCCGGGGGGTAGCCGAGGCAAGGCCGCGATTGTGGGGCTATTACTACGAGCCGGTCGTCGGGGCCAATTACACGATTCTCGCGGAGTACGATGGGACCGGAGCCCAAGGCGTCGTCCTCGGGAACGGCGTTGCCCGGACGCGGCGCCTGGCCGTGGGCGACCTGGTCACGTTCCGGACCTATCGCAACGAGTCGCTCGTCCTGCCGGTCCGCGAGATCCTCCCGCAGGAATCCGAACTGGCGGCCGCCGACCTCGTCGTCCTCTCCGAAGCCGATTTCCGGACGTTGTTCGATTTTCCGTCCGGGCGGGCGACCGATCTCGCCGTCTCGGTTCCGAATCCGCGGGAGATCCCGGTCGTCGCCGGAAAGATCGCGGCGCTTTATCCCGACACTCGGCCGATCACGAAGCGGGAGATGCTGCGGACGTACGATGCCGTCTTCGACTGGCGCGGCGGCATGATGGTCGTGATGCTCGCGGGCGCCCTGCTGGCGTTCGTCGTTTTTGCGTGGGACAAGGCGACCGGGATGAGCGCCGGGGAGCGGCTGGAGATCGGCATCCTCAAGTCGGTGGGCTGGGAGACGTCCGATGTCCTGCTCCTCAAGTTCTGGGAGGGCGCCGCCGTGTCGCTTGCCGCCTTCCTGGCCGGCGTCTTGCTGGCGTACGCCCACGTGTTCCTCCTCTCGGCGCCGCTCTTCGAACAGGCGCTCAAGGGGTGGTCGGTGCTGTATCCCCGCTTCAGGCCCGTGCCGGCCGTCGACGGGTATCAGCTCGCCATCATCTTCTTCCTGACGGTCGCCCCCTACACGGTCGCGACGATCGTTCCCTGCTGGCGGGCCGCGACGATCGACCCCGATGCGGCGATGAGGTCCTGACCTTGATATCCCTGGCCGATGTCGTCAAGCGGTTCGACGCCGGCGGAGGATTCACCGCCGTGGACGGGGTGACGCTCTCCGTGGCGCGCGGGAAGGTGACGGTGCTCAAGGGGCCAAGCGGCTCGGGCAAGACCACGCTGCTGACGCTGATCGGTTGCATGGCGCGTCCGACTTCGGGACGGATCGCGCTCAGGGCGGGGCACCGGGTCGCCATCCCGGGGCTGGCGGATCGCGACGAACTCGACGTCACCCGCCTGCCCGAGCGGTTCCTGGCCGGAATCCGCCGGGCGACGTTCGGTTTCGTGTTCCAGCAGTTCCACCTGGTCCGGGGGATCAGCGTGATCGAGAATGTCATGCTGCCGGGCTATCCGTCGGGCGAGCCGTACGGCGCGCTCCGGGAGCGGGCGATGGGGCTCCTCTCCCGTTTCGAGATCGCCCGCTGCGCGACGTCTCCGGTCGAACGCCTTTCGGGCGGCGAGATGCAGCGGGTGGCGATCGCCCGGGCGCTGATCAACGACCCCGCGGTCGTGGTCGCCGACGAGCCGACCGCCCACCTGGACAGTCGTTTGTCGCACGCGTTCATGGACACCGTCGCGGCAATCCGGGCCGATGGAAAGACGGTGCTGATCGCCAGCCACGATCCGATCGTCTTCGAGTCCGGCGTGGTCGACGTCGTCGTTGAGATTCGCGACGGGCGGATCGTCGAGGGCGCCGCACTCCGATGATCCTGCACCCCGCCGTCCTGGCGCTGGTCGTCTCCTCGCTGCTCCAGTCCGCGATGCTGCTCTTCGCCTCCTGGAACGGGGCGCTGATCCTGCGCGGCTGGTCCCCCGGTTCCGGCAGCGAACGCCAGCTCGCCCTCGAGCGCCGCAACTGCCTCGTATCCTCGGTGGTGGGATACGCGCTGGCATTTCAACTGCTCTCCCTTTTCTTCTTCCTGTTCACGGCCGACCGGCTCCACATCCAGTTGACCGGCGCCATGTGCGCCGCGGGCACGCTCAATGCGAACGGCTACGGCTACCCGGCGCTGCTGCTCAAGACGGCCGATTTTCTCCTTGCGGGCACGTGGCTCGTCGTCAACCACGCGGATACGCGCGGGTACGACGCCCCCCTCGTCAAGACGAAGTGCCGGCTGCTCCTGCTGCTGGCGCCGCTTCTGTTCCTCGATGCCTTCCTCCAGTTCCGCTTTTTCGCGGACCTGGAGCCGGACGTGATCACCTCCTGCTGCGGGAGCCTGTTCGGTTCCGGCAAGGGAGGCCTCGCCTCCGATCTTGCCTCCTGGCCGGCCGTCCCGGCGATGGGCCTCTTCTTCGCGGTCCTGGGCGCGACGGTCGCCATGGGCGTCGTCTTTCTCCGTTCGGCGCGGGGGGCCGTTCTCTTCGCCCTGCTTTGCGGGGTTACATTCCCCGCCGCGATCCTGGCGCTCGTCTCGGCGTTCTCCCTCTACATCTACGACCTGCCGACCCACCACTGTCCATTTTGCGTCCTCCAGGCCGAATACGGCCACATCGGCTACCTGCTTTACGCGGCGCTTCTCGGCGGTGCCGCAGCCGGGCTCTCCGCGGGCGCGCTGGCCGCTTTCCGGAAGCGGGGCAGCATGGCTGCCGTGGTTCCACCGTTGCAACGCCGCCTGGTCTGGACGGCGATTGCGTTTTTTCTGCTGTTTGCCCTGGCGGTATCGTTCCGGATCGTCGTTTCACCCTACCGGTCGGGTTAATATCATCCCTTTGATCACAAAGAAGACGGAGAGACCAATGGACAATCGCACGCTGCTCGAATTCGCCCGTGAGACCGCTGTCGGTGCGGGGGAAATCCTCCGCAACAACTACGGTCGCCGACAGACGATCCACTTCAAGGGAGAGATCAACCTCGTGACCGACGTGGACCGCGCGTCCGAGGCATACATCAAGGGACGAATCCGTGCGTGCTTTCCGGAACACGGGATCATGGCGGAGGAGAGCCCCGAGGAGAAGTCGGCCTCGCCGTATCGCTGGATCGTCGACCCGCTGGACGGGACGACCAACTACGCCCACAACTATCCCTGCTTCTGCGTGTCGGTCGGTGTCGAGCACGACGGCGTTCCGGTCGCGGGCGCGGTGTACGATCCGCTGCTGAACGAGATGTTCACGGCGACGGCCGGGGGCGGGGCGTTCCTCAACGGGGAAAAGATCGCGGTCTCGGATATCGACGACCTGCGCCGCGGCTTGCTGGCCACCGGTTTCGCCTACGACGTCAAGACGTCGACCGACACCAACTTCGACTATTTCCAGTCGTTCGTCATGACCGGGCAGGCGATCCGGCGCGACGGCTCGGCCGCGCTCGACCTGTGCTACCTCGCCTCCGGGCGCTTCGACGGTTTCTGGGAGATGCAGCTCAAGCCCTGGGATACGATCGCGGGGTTGCTGATCCTGCAGGAGGCCGGAGGAATGGCCACCCGGATGGACGGATCCCCGTACGACATCCACCAGCCCGACCTGCTGGCGACCAACGGGAAGATCCACGGAGAGATGGCGGAAGTGATCCGAAGGACTGCGAATCGGTAGAGGCGGATACGAAAAAGGGCGCCCCGGATGGTCCGGGGCGCCCGCGAAACCGTCGTGCCAGGAGCGGCTACTTCTTGATCGGCTCCAGCATGATCACGCCGTAGGTGTTGTCCTGGAACGGATGGACCGCCGGGAACTTCCCGAAGAGCCAGCCCTTGAATACGCCGTTGCCGCCCTGCATGATCTCGACGCGGAGCGCCGGGTTCTCGAGCTTGGTGGAGTTGGAGGTGATCGAGTCGCCGTTCATCGCGAAGTGGGGCAGGAACTCGCCGACCTTAAGCGTCAGGTCGCTGTCGGGAACCTTGAAGGTGGAGTTCAGGTCGACGTTGAACGTCTTCTTGCTCTTCTTCTGCTTGAACTCGACTTCGATCTTGGCGCCCGTCCATGCCTTCTTGACGTCTTCCGGTACGACGACCTTCTTCTCGCCGCCGGCGCTGCCCATGTCGCCGTGCGGTGCGCCGCCCTGGCCCATGCCGGGAGGAGGCTGGCCGGGTCCTGCGCCCTGCGGGGGCATCGGGGGCGGGGTTTCCTTCTTCTTGCAGCCCGTGGCCGCGAGGCCGATCGTGACGAGCAGGGCAACCAACAGTGCAAAACGCTTCATCTTGAAATCTCCTTTCGGGTCATCATTTAGGGTTCGAAGCAAACTTCGGAAAAACAGGGAAAATGGCGGAGAGGGAGAGATTCGAACTCTCGGAACCCTTTTGAGATTCACACGATTTCCAGTCGTGTTCCTTCGGCCAGCTCGGACACCTCTCCGCTTGAAAAACCGTCTGATCAAAGATCAAGTCTTGATGAATGCCACCTTCCCCTTGCAGGGAAAAAGTGGCGGAGAGGGAGGGATTCGAACCCTCGGTACAGTTTTACCCGTACAACCGCTTAGCAGGCGGTTGCCTTCAGCCGGCTCGGCCACCTCTCCGCATTTCGGGGGTCCGTCAGGAAAGACTACCTGGCGGAGGGAGCAGGATTTGAACCTGCGGAGCATCGCTGCTCAACGGTTTTCAAGACCGCCGCCATCAGCCGCTCGGCCATCCCTCCCCGAACCGTCTATTTATACAGGAAATCAGCCGCGAATGGGACAAAAAAAACCGGCGCCCGGGAACCCGGCACATTACGCATGAGATGCCCATGGAATCCTTCGCTACGCGGGTGGGGGCCATTCGCCTCCGTTGTCAGCCGCAACCCTCCTATCCACCGGCACTTCGCTCAGACCCCCACCCGCCTCCGCTACGGAAGCAGAGGGCATCCTTGCCATCCCCGTATTCTTCACGCCAGGTTGTTGTCGGGAGATTCGGCCAATTTTACGTCGGGGCTCATCTCGGCGCCTGAGCGACGAGCACTTGCCCCGCCCACCTCTCTCGCAACCGAAACTTGCGTGTATGGGAAGGGCGCCCCCGCGTGGCGCTCGACGGAGAGCATCGGGCCGACTCAGGTTTTCGGGGCGGGCTCCGTTGCCGCGGGCGTCATCTTCCAATATGATGGGGGGCTACACCAACTGTCGAAGGGGACTTCCGATGGCGATACCGTTCATGGACCTCAAGGGCCAGTTTTCCGCGTACGAAACCGATATCCGCGCGCAGATCGACGACGTGCTGACGAGCGGCGCGTTCATCATGGGCCCCAAGGGGTCGGCGCTCGAGAAGGCGCTGGGCGGATTCGTCGGCGCCCGCCACGCGTTCGGCTGTTCCTCCGGCACCGACGCGCTGCTCCTCGCGCTCATGGCCTATGGCGTCAAGCCCGGCGACGAGATCGTCACGACGCCGTTCACCTTCATTGCCACCGCCGAGGTGATCGCGTTGGTCGGCGCCGTCCCCGTCTTCGTCGATATCGAGCCGGTCCACTACAACATCGACCCGTCGAAGATCGAGGCGGCGATCACCGGGAAGACACGGGGAATCATCGCGGTCTCGCTTTACGGGCAGTGCGCCGAGATGGAGGCAATCCAGGTCATCGCCGAAAAACGGGGAATCTTCCTGGTCGAGGATGCGTGTCAGTCGTTCGGCGCGGCGCGCAACGGCAGGAAGTCGTGCGGATTCGCCCACGTCGGGACGACCTCCTTCTTCCCCTCGAAACCGCTCGGCTGCTACGGCGACGGCGGGATGGTGTTCACCTCCGACGACAAGATCGCCGACCTGATCTCGGGCTTGCGCAACCACGGGCAGTGGGAACGGTACCGGCACCGGATGATCGGGATCAACGGGCGGCTCGACGACCTGCAGGCGGCGGTGCTCCTGGCCAAGTTCGCCCGTTTCGACGAGGAACTCGCAGCCCGGGAACGGATCGGCGCGCGCTATTCCGAAGCGCTGGGCGATGTCGTGACCGTGCCGGCGATCATGCCGGGCAACACGCACGTCTTCGCGCAATACTCGATCAAGACCGCTTCGCGCGATGCGCTGGCGAAGGCACTTAATGAAGGCGGTGTCCCGACGGCGGTCCACTACCCGATCCCGCTGCACCTGCAGCAGGCGTTCTCCGGGCTGGGGCAGGGCGAAGGCGCATTCCCCGTCGCCGAGTCGGTTTCCCGGGAAATCCTCTCGCTGCCGATGTCCGCCTTCCTGTCGCAGGACGACCAGGACACGGTGATCCGCCAGCTTCGCGCATTTTTCGGAAAGTGATCCGCGCCGGCCGGTGACCCGCATCCGGGGCGGACATTCGCAGGAGATCCTGGTCCGCGCGGTCAACTGGCTGGGCGACGCGGTCATGACGACCCCGGCGCTCGCGGCGTTGCGGGAGGCGAGGCCGGATGCGCGCATCACGCTGCTCGCCAAGCCGCTCGTCGCCGAGCTTTTCAAGGGCCACCCCGACGTCGACGAGGTGATGGTCTACGACCGCGACGGGGGGCACCGCGGCATCTTCGGGAAACTGCGGATGGCGTCGGTGCTTCGCGCCCGGCGTTTCGATTCCGCCATCCTGCTCCAGAATGCCTTCGACGCCGCGCTCCTCGTCTTTCTCGCGCGGATTCCCGACCGCGCGGGCTATGCGACGGATGGCCGCGGATTGTTGCTGACGCGTCCCGTCCCCATCACGGCCGAAACGATGGCGCTGCACGAAACGGAATATTACCTGTCGCTGATGTCGGCGCTCGGTGTCCTGCGCCCAAAGGCGCCCGCGCAGCGGTTGCAGGTCGCCGGGGAAGAGCGCGCCGCGATGGCCGCGCGGCTGGCGTCGCTGGGAATCGCGCCGGGCACGCCGATCCTGGGGATCAACCCCGGCGCGACGTTCGGCTCGGCCAAGCGGTGGTTCCCCGAGCGGTTCGCCGCGGTCGCCGACGCGTTGTCCGAAGCATGGGGGGCGGCGGTCGTGCTGCTCGGCTCCGCGAAAGAGGCGCCCCTCTCCGATGCGATCTGCGCCGCCATGAAGAACCGGGCCGTCAACCTGACGGGAAAGACGACCGTGCGCGAGATGATGGCGCTTCTCGAGGCGTGCGCGTATCTCGTGACGAACGATTCGGGGCCGATGCACATCGCGGCGGCGCTCGGCACGCCGCTGACGGCGATCTTCGGCCCGACCGAGTGGGCCCGCACGTCGCCGCTGACCGGGCGTGCCCGGCTCGTCCGCGCCGACGGCATCGATTGCGCCCCGTGCAAGAAGCGCGAGTGCGACCGCGAGCCGCTCTGCATGCTCGGGGTCACGCCCGGAATGGTGATCGACGCATCCATCGAACTGTATGGCGAGGTGGCCGATGGGTGCGGATAAAATCCTGATCGTCAAGCTCTCGGCGATGGGCGATGTCGTCCACGCGCTCGCGGCGGCCGCGTTCATCCGGAAAGCCGCGCCGGATGCCCGGATCACGTGGGCGGTCGACTCCCGATTCGCGGGGCTGGTCGAGGGACACCCGGCGGTCGACCGGGTCGTGCCGCTCGACATCAAGGCGTGGAAGAGTCGCTGGTCGGCGCCCGCGACTCGGAAGGAAGTCGCTGCGGCGATCCGGTCGCTCCGCTTGGGCGGCCACGACGTCGCGTTCGACCTGCAGGGAAACATCAAGAGCGGCGTGGTGACGATCCTCTCCGGCGCGCCGGTCCGGATCGGCTTCCCGAAGGAGATCGCCCGGGAGAAGCCGAACCTGTGGTTCACCAACCGGCACGTGGCGCACGACCCGGCCGACCGGCATATCACCCACCGGTTGCTTCGGCTGGCATCCGCCCCGTTCGGCGGGACGTTCTCGCCGGAAGATGCCCGGCCTTTTTTCCCGGTATCGCCGGACGCGCGGCAGGCGGCGGGCGACCGGTTGCGGGAGGCACTCCCGGGAGCGACCCGTTTCCTGGCGCTTCACGCCGGCACGACCTGGAACACCAAGCAGATGGATCCCACGTTCTGGGCGTCGGTGATCGTCCTGCTGCGCGACCTGGCGCCAGGCCTGGGCACGGTGCTGTCGTGGGGCGGCGAAGCCGAGAAAGTCGAGGCGGAACTGATTGCGGCTCTGGCCGGCGGGCGCGTCGCGCTGCTGCCGAGGATGGGATACCCGGAACTGGCGGCGACGTACGCCGCCTGCGGACACATGATCGGCCCCGACTGCGGTCCCCTTCACCTGGCGGCTGCGGCGGGTGCCGCGACCGTTTCGGTCTTTCGCGGCAGCGTCGGTGAATACGCGGCGCCGGAAGGGGAGCGCCACCGTTTCCTGCAGGCACCCCAGCCCTGCACGGGCTGCCAGATCAAGGGGAACAAGGTGTGCCCGCGAGACGCCGAGTGCCGGGAGAGCATCACGCCCGCCGAGGTGGCCGGGGCGATGGAGGAGTTCATGAAATGCTGAAGGTGCTCGCCGTCTTCGGGACCCGTCCCGAGGCGATCAAGATGGCGCCCGTGATCGCGCAGCTCAAGAGCCGTCCCGGCCGGTTCGACGTCCGCGTCTGCGTGACCGCCCAGCACCGCGAGATGCTCGATTCGGTGCTCGAACTGTTCGGCATCCGTCCCGACCACGACCTCGACCTGATGACGCCGGGGCAGGAGCTGTTCGACATCACCTCGGGCGTGCTCCTCGGCATGAGGCGGGTGTTCGAGGCCGAGCGGCCCGGCATCGTGCTCGTCCACGGCGACACGACCACGACGATGGCCGCGGCGCTCGCCGCCTACTATTGCAGGGTTCCCGTGGGACACGTCGAAGCCGGGTTGCGGACCGGCGACAAGTACGCCCCCTTCCCCGAAGAGGTCAACCGGAAGGTGGCGGGCGTCCTGGCCGACATCCATTTCGCCCCGACGGAAGCCGCGCGGGCCAACCTTCTGCGCGAGGGCGTGTCCGACGCGTCGATCGTCGTCACCGGGAACACGGTGGTCGACGCGCTGCTCGACGTGGCCGGCCGCCTCGAAGGCGACGCCGCCCTCCGGTCGCGTCTCGAAGCCGACTTCCCGTTCCTCGACCCGGCTCGCAGGCTGATCCTCGTCACGGGGCATCGGCGCGAGAATTTCGGGGACGGCTTCGAAAACATCTGCGGCGCGCTGGCCGACCTGGCGGCGAAATACGGCGATGCACAGATCCTCTATCCCGTGCACCTGAACCCGAACGTCCAGGAACCGGTGCGGCGCATTCTCGGTGGAACGGCAACTCCGAACGTCCACCTGATCCCGCCGGTCGACTATCTTCCGTTCGTCTACCTGATGACGCGGGCCCACCTGATCATCACCGACTCCGGCGGCGTGCAGGAAGAGGCGCCGTCGCTGGGCAAGCCGGTGCTCGTGATGCGCGAGGTGACCGAGCGTCCCGAGGCCGTCGCGGCGGGCACGGTCCGCCTGGTCGGCACCGTCCGCGAGGCGATCGTCCGGGAGGCGTCGCGGCTGCTCGACGACCCCGCGGCTTACCGCGCGATGAGCCAGGCGCACAATCCGTACGGCGACGGGCAGGCGGCGTCGCGGATCGCAGGGCGATTGTCGCACCCGGTCCGTTGAGCGATCGGGAGCAGTCATCCCTTATTCCGACTGAAACACGAGGAGGTTGTGATGAAGGTTTCCGGCTTTACGATCGTCCGGAATGGGATCCGCCTTGGTTATCCGCTGGTCGAGTCGATTTGTTCCATCCTGCCCATCGTCGACGAGTATGTCGTTCTGGTCGGCCCCTCAGACGACGGGACGGCCGAGGCGGTCCGGGCGATCGGCGACCCCAAGGTCCGGATCGTCGACAGCGACTGGAACGACACGGTTCGCAAGGACGGCCTTTTCTTTAGCATCCTGACGAACCAGGCACTGGCCGAATGCAAGGGCGATTGGGCCTTTTATCTCCAGGCTGACGAAGTCATCCACGAGAAGGATCTTTCCGCGATCCGGAAAGCGATGGAGGAGAAACTGGGCGATCCGCAGATCAAGGCCATGCTGCTGCGTTTTCGCAATTTTCACGGCGACTACAGCACCTTCAACCCTTATTCCCACCGCAAAGCCGTCCGGATCGTCCGCAACGACGGCACCGTCGAGAGTTCCGGCGACGCGGTCTCGTTCGCGCTCAAGACCGACCCCGGCCGCAAGCCGATCCAGAACGTCCACCCCGAGAACGTCCATTTCCTCGAGAGCGTGCGCGTGTTCCACTACTCGTGGGTCAAGGATTTGAAAGGGCTGGTCGAGAAAACCAACCTGATGGAAGACCACTATTTCGGGCCGGATGCCAAGAAGGTGACGGAGTACAACCTCGAGGTCCACAAGATGACCCGCTTCACGGGCGGCCATCCCGCCGTCATGGCCGACCGGATCGGATCGTTCCGCTCGCCGTTCCCGCCGTTGCCAAACCGGTGGCTCAACCCGAAGTTCTACGCCCACCTGATGCGCCACGGGTACAAGCGGTAAAGTCGGTGGAAGGCTCCCTCCACGTCGTCGAACCGACACTCGATTCGAGCGCGGGCCACTGCCGCAGCTTCGTCGAGAACCTGTGCCGCGCGTCCGCCGGCCTCGGAGTGGCCATCCACGTGTGGGCAGGGCGCCACGCCGAGCTCACGGTGCCCGAAGGGGCCACGGTCACGCTGCACCGGCATTTCTTCCGTCGTATCCGCCGGTTCCAGTCGTATTTCCTGTACCGCCGGCTGCTCAGGGGACCGGGACGCATCCTGGTCTCCACGGCCGGCCGCATCGACCTGGCTCTCCTGACGATGGCCGCGGGCGCCCCGCTTCCTCCCCGCAAGGCGTTCCTGTTTTTCCATTGGCTCCATCCCTCTCCGAAAAAGGCGGCATTCCTCCGGGAGACGGCGCGCAGGCAGCCCGAACTGGTCGTCCTCGCCCCGATCCCGCAGGTGGCGGAACCATTCCGGGAGTTCGGGTTCCGGAACGTGCAACTCGTGCCCTACCCGGTTGCCCAGTCCGCCGGAGCCGCGAAGCCGAACGCCTCGTTCGATCACCTTCTTTTCGCGGGCGCCCCCCGGAAGGACAAGGGGTTCGAGCACATCGTCTCGCTGATCGCCAGGTTGAAGGAGACAGGCGAGACGGTCCCGTTCGTCGTCCAGACGTCGGCCAGCCATTACGGCAAGGAAGACTCGTTCATCCGGGACCAGTTTGCCCGCCTTGCGGCGATCGGCTACCCGGGTCTTCGCACCGTCTCCGAGACGCTGTCGCCTGCGGAATACGCGAAGCTGTTCGAAGGCGCGATCTGCCTCCAGCCGTACGACCGGGCCACCTTCGCCGGGCGCGTCAGCGGCGTCACCCTCGACGCCCTGGCGGCGGGCGCCCCGATGGTGGTCCCCGACGGCACCTGGAATGCGCGGGTTGCCGGGACGCACGGCGCGGGGGTCGTGGTCGACGACCTGTCGCCCGATGCGCTGCTCGCTGCCGTCAACGCCATCCGGAATGACTACGCGTCCTTTCGGGACCGGGCGTGGGCCGGCGGCGGCCGGATGCGGCAGTCCAACGATGCCGCCCGACTGCTCGAGGCGCTCACTTCATGACGGGTTTCCCTCGCGACGCAGGAAACGCGGCGCCTCGCCGGCCCCTCTCTGCCGTGCTGATCGCTCTAAACGAGGGAGCGCGCATCGGGGCGTGCCTCGATTCGCTTGCCTTCGCCGACGAGATCGTCGTCGTCGATTCCGGGAGCATCGACGACACGGCGGAGATCGCCCGGGCGCACGGCGCGCGCGTGGTCGACCTCCCGTGGAAGGGATTCGGCCCCCAGAAGCAGGCCGCGGTCGAGGCGGCGACGCACGACACGGTGTTCAACCTCGACTGCGATGAGCGCGTGACGCCGGAGCTGGCGTCCGAGATCGCCGCGCTGCTCGGGAGCGAGCCGGCCTGCGCCGCCTGGACGGTGCCGCGCCGCACCTTCCTGGGCGACAAGGAAATCCGCCACTGCGGCTGGTATCCCGACCGGACGGTCCGGCTGTTCGACCGCCGCAGGGCGCGTTTCTCGGAAGACCTCGTCCACGAGCGGGTGATCGTCGACGGCAAGACGGGCGAACTCGCGAATCCGCTGCTTCACTATTCGTTCACGGGGCTGGCCGACCTGTTGGTGAAGCTCAACCGCTACAGCGACCTGTCCGCCCGCCAGATGGCCGACAAGGGACGCCGCTGCGGCCCGTTCGACCTGCTGCTGCGCCCCCCGTTCGCCTTCTTCAAGACGTTCGTCCTGCGGCTGGGCTTCCTCGACGGCGTCGAGGGTTTCATCGTCTCGTGCAGCACGGCGATGCTGTCGTTCGCGAAGTACGTCAAGTTGCGCGAGAAGGTTGGAGCGGAGGGACGGAAACGCTGAACGCAACTTGTCTGCCGTCCGCTGGCGGGACGGCGGGTTTCCATTTCGTTGGGTGAAGATTTCAGGAGGCTGGCATGGATAAAAATTCAAAGCAGCGGGAAGGGTCGTGCAATCCCGCCTTCGTCGTCGACGGTGCTTGGGAAAAGGCAGGGGGCCGCGCCCAGACCCGGGCGTTCGCGGAGGCGTTCGTCAGAAACTTCACGATCCCGTTTCGGCAGTTCTCGCTGCTGGACGTGGGGTGCGCGCTCGGAGATGCCCTCCCCGTGTTTCGGAAAGCGTACCCCGAGGCGAAGCTGTCCGGTTGCGACGTCGGGATCTCCGGCATAAAAAGGTGCCGTTCGGATTATGGGGCCATCGCCGAGTTTCATGATATGGGTTTTCGGGAGTTGGACGGTTTCTGGGATGTGATCTATTGTTCGAACGTGCTGGAACACTTTTCCGACTACGTCGAAATTGCCGCCCTGATGGTTCGGAAATGCCGGGTTCTTTATGTGATGACGCCGTATTTCGAACTTCACAAGGACGGGAGGCCTCTGACCGCGGAAGATTACGGACATGTGGCCACCCTGCACGAACACTCCTTCGACGAGCTTTATGGAAGGGGCTTGCTGGAGGCACCGTTGGAGACAAAGATCTTCCGTGCCCCGAAGGCATGGAGCCCCCCCTTGCCGAAGGAGATTGTCCGGCAACTCCGGAGACGGGCCAAGATGGCGATTACCGGGAAGTTCCAACCTCCCAAAAACTGGCAGATCTGCTACGAGCTTCGACGAAAAGACGCTCCGGGCTTGCCACGACCATGAAGCGGCCCAAGGGCATTCATCCGGACCAAGGTCGAAGGGGGTGGCCGTGCGGATACTGATCGTATCGGTGAAGTCGGACATGATCCCGGTCGGGCTCGCGTACATCTCCGCTTCGCTGAAGCGGGCCGGGCACGACGTCGAGGGGATCGTTTACGGCGATCCCACAGACCTTTCCGGCCGCATCCCGGGGAACTTCGACTTCATCGCGATGGGCGGCCTGTCGTCCCAGTACCGGCAGCTCAAGGCGATTGCAGGCCTGGCCAGGGAGGCAGGGCTTAAGCTGATCGGGGGGGGCGGCATCGTCACCTCCGAGCCCGAGCTGATGAGCCGGGCGCTGGAACTGGACTACGCGGTGATCGGGGAAGGCGAGACGGGCGTCGTCGAGTTGCTGGCGTGCCTGGAGGGCGGGGGCAACCTCCGCGACGTCGCCGGAATCGGCTTTTTCGAAGGGGGCGAATTCGTCCTCACTGCGGAGCGGGAGCAGGACGACAGGCTGGACCTGCTTCCTTACCCGGACTACGAGGCGTTAGGCTACCTGGACCACCTGGAAACCGTCAGACCCTCCGACCAGTACTTCCTGGACCTGTTCGACTACCCGAGGGAATATCCGATCATCACTTCCCGTTCGTGCCCCTTCATGTGCACGTTCTGCTACCACCCGGTCGGGGATAAATACCGGAAGCGGTCGGTGGATTCCATCATCGAGGAACTCGGAGCCGTCATCCCGAAATACCGGATCAACGTCGTATCGATCTACGACGAACTGTTTTCCTACGACGAGGAGCGTGTCTACGAGTTCTGCCGGAAGTTCAAGGCGCTTGCCGCGACATTCCCGTGGGAGATCCGCTGGAATTGCCAGATGCGCGTCTCCGGCCTGAAGGACGACATGCTCGACGACATGAGGGACGCCGGCTGTTATGCGGTGAGCTACGGGTTCGAAAGCTACAGCCCCGTCGTCCTTAAGAGCATGAAGAAGGGGATCAAGCCCGAGCAGATCCACCACGCCGTCCACGCGACGGCCGACCGGGGGATATCGATCCAGGGCAACTTCATCTTCGGGGACAAGGCCGAGACGAAGGGGACCGCGCTGGAGACGCTCGAGTTCTGGAAGGACCACAAGGAAACGGGCATCCTCCTGGCTTTCATCATCGCCTGCCCCGACAGCGCGATGTACCGGCACTGCATCGCGAAGGGGCTGATAAAGGACAGGCTGGACTTCATCGAGAACCACCTGTTCGACATCATGAACATGACGGAACTGCCCGACGGCGAGTTCCTCGGGATGCAGGCGCTGGTCCGGAAGTACTCCATGATGTACACGTCGAACGCGGTGCCGCTCGAAAGGACCCCGACCAGCCTGACGATGAAATGCCCGCACTGCGGCGGCGTGACCGAATACGGCAATTTCGTCGTCACGGGCAGCAGGATGAACAAGATGATGTACTGCAGGAAGTGCCGGAAGCGCTTCTTCGCGGTCAGCAGGATGCACCACGTCCTCTCCAGGATCAGGGGCGCCCTGCTGACCCCGGCAAGCTACAAGCTGCAGATGCGGATCAAGGGGTTCAGGAAAAAGCTGAAGCGCCGTCTTCTCGGCAGGGCGCCGGAAGCCCGTCCCGGGTCATGAAGCGGCCGCCGGATCCCCCTCCCGCGTCGGTCCTGATCGCCTGCGTCCGGCTGATCGGCGACGTGATCCTCGCGACGCCGCTGGTCGGGCTGTTCCAGGAGGCATGGCCCGGCGCCGCGATCGACGTGCTCGTCGCCCGCGGCACGGGCGAGTTCCTCGAGAAGGACCCGCGCATCCGGAAGGTGATCTACGCCGGGAGCGGGAAGGGGGCGGGATCGGGCAAGGGCGGCGCCGGCTACGCCCGCCGGATCTTCCGCTCCTACGATCTCGCGGTCAGCCTGACGGCGACCGACCGGGGGACGCTGGCCGCCCTGATCGCCGGGAGGCGGGCGCGGGTCGGCTTCCTCCAGGGCGTCGGGGGCTATCGCGACGGGTGGAAGCGGATCGCGCTCAACCACGCTCTCCCGATTCCCTACGAGGGACACGTCGCCCAGATGGGGCAGCGCGTCGCGGAGGCGGTCGGCCTCCCTGTCGCCCGGCTCGAGGCGAAGCTGTTCTGGGACGGCTCCGACGAGGCGGCGGTCACGGCGGCGTTGCACGAGGGAGGCGTCGACCGCCCCTTCTTCGTCGTCCACCCGTTCGCCCGCTGGCGCTACAAGTACTGGGAGCCCGCGCGGTTCGCCGAGGTCAGCGACGCGGTGAGCGCGCGGCACGGCCTCGCCCCCGTGTGGACCTCCTCGCCCGATCCCGCCGAGCGCGCGCTGCTGCGCGAGGCGGCGGCCCGCTGCACGGCCGCGCCGCTGCTCGTGGAAGGGGCGCTGTCGCTCAACGGCATGGCGTGCCTCCTGTCGCGGGCGTCGCTCTACCTCGGCCTCGACACGGCGGTGTCCCACGTCGCCGCGACGACGGGAATCCCGATGGTCGTCCTGTACGGGCCGACCTTGGCCCGCTGGTGGTCGCCCTGGCGCAACGACGGCCCCGTCGCCCAGCAGTGCCCCGCGATGCGCGGCGTCCAGCGGATCGGCGACACGATCCTGATCCAGAAGGACTGGGATTGCGTCCCGTGCGGAAAGAGGGGGTGCGACGATCGCGGCGGGGAAAGCCGCTGCATGGCCGACATCGGCGTCGGCGAGGTGCTGGACGCGGTCCGGGAACTTCTCGGCACGGCCCCCGCTCCCGGGGGCGCCCCGTGAGCGTGGCCACGACGACCCGCTGGCTCGTCGTCTCCTATTTCGCGAACATCGACGGGATGGCGCCCTCGCAGCACCTGGACGACCGGCTGCCGCACCTTCGCGCCCTCGGCGTCGAACCGCTGCTCCTGTCGGGTCCCTGCTGCGATCCTGTCGCCGGGATGACGCACGCCCGTGTCCCCTCCGTCGCCCCGTCCGGGCTCCGCTTCGAGCTTCGCCACCGGAAGAAGCGGACGAAGAGCGCCGTCGTTCGCGCGCTCCTGTCGCTCGCCCAGCTCGCGCTGCTCCCCTTCTACCTCGTCGAGAAGGCAGTCGCCGACCTCGACAGCCAGTGGTCCTGGTTCCCGCTGGCGGGCCGCAAGGGATGTGCGCTATGCCGCGAACACGGCCCTTCGCTGATCTATTCGACCGGCGGACCGTGGAGCGCCCACGTCGCGGCCGCGCGCGCCGTCCGGGCGACCGGCCTGCCCTGGATCGCCGAGATGCAGGACCCGCTGGTACACGGCGACTGGCTTCGCAGCGGTGCCGCGCTGCGCGTCTCGGAAGCCGTCGAGGGGATGATCTTCCGCGAGGCGTCCGCCGTCGTCTTCCTGACCGGCGCGGCGCGTGCCGCAGCCGAGGCGCGCACCGGTATTTCCGGCAAGGCCGTGTGCATCCTCCCCGGCGCCGAGCCGTTCCCCGATCCGCCCCCCGCCGTCGAAAAGGGGGCGCATTGCCGCTTTGCCCACTTCGGCTCGCTGGGCGGGTCGCGCAACCTGAAGGTGCTCCTCGAGGCGCTCGCGCTGCTGTTCCGGGAGAGTCCACCGATGGCCGATGCGGTCCGTCTCGACGTTTACGGAAGCATCGACAAGTTGTCGCGCAGCCTGGTCGACGGTTTCCCATGGTCCGGGATCGTGTCGCTCCACGGTCGCGTCCCGCGCGCCGAGTCGCTCGCCGCCATGCGCCGCGCCGACGTGCTGCTGCTCATCCAGAACACCGAGGAATTCTCGTCCGAGACGATCCCTTCCAAGACGTACGAATACCTGCACGCCGGCCGGCCGCTGCTCGGCCTCGTCCACCGGAACCCCGAGCTTTCCGGGATACTTGAGGCGGCCGGCCACGCCGCGGCCGATGCCGACGATGCCGGGGCGGTGAAGGAAGCGGCGCTCCGGCTGATCCGATCATGGGCGGGGGGCGGGGCAGGCGGACGCGCCGTGGCCGTTGCGTCGCCCTGCACCGTGGCGTCGGCGGTCGATGCGCTCGTGGCGCTCGGGCGGACTCTGGAGCGTCGCGCATGACCAGGTCGCGCCCCGCGGCGCTTCCGAAAGCGAGCATCCTGGTCGTCACTTACAACGGGCTGAACGAGGCGACGATCCCGTGTCTCGACAGCGTCTTCGAAAGAACGACGCACCCCGATTTCGAGGTTGTCGTCGTCGACAACGCCTCGACCGACGGCACGCCGGAACATCTGTCGGCGCTCGTCCTCCGGGAGCCGCGCCTGAAGGTGGTGCTGAACCGGAAGAACCGCGGTTTCGCCGGCGGGAACAACGACGCGCTCCGCGAAGCGTCGGGCGAGATCCTGGTCCTGCTCAACAACGATACCCAGGTGTCCGAAGGGTGGCTCGAACGGCTGTGCGGTCCGCTGCTGCGCGACCGCTCGGTTGGGCTCCTCGGACCCGTCTCCAACTCGGTGGGCAACGAGCAGATGATCTGCACGCGCGGCGGTGATCCCGCGGCGATCCTCGCGGAGGGACGGGTGTGGACGGAAGCCGCCCGGGGCGACACGTTCGAGACGGAGCGGCTCGGCTTTTTCTGCGTCGCCACGCGCCGCGACGTCGTCGACAAGGTCGGCCCGCTCGACGAGGGATACGGCCTCGGCTTCTTCGAGGACGACGACTACTGCATCCGCGTCCGCAACGCCGGCTATCGTCTCCTGTGTGCCGAGGATGTCTTCGTCTATCATCGGGGGAGCGTCTCGTTCGGGAAGATGCCCGAAAAAGTTCGGGCGCTGCTCAAGGCGAACCGGCGGCGGCTCGAGAAGAAGTTTGGCGTCCGCCACGAGCCGACGCACCCGAGGGAGCGGCAACTCGATCTGGCCGAGGCGTGCCTCGCCGGGGGCGTCGATCCGCGGAAGGCGCGCGTCAAGGCGTCGAACCGGCTCGCGGCCGCCGAGGGGCAGGCGCCCCGCGGGATGCTCAAGCGCTGGCGCTTCGAGGCGCGGGTGAAGCGGATCAGGGAGAAGCTGGAAATGCTAGTGTAGTGCTTCACAATTAACTAGACTTATTTTCTGTTTCGTAGTAGTCTATGCGCATCGCTTTGGACAGGGAGAGAGACGATGCGTGTAGCCCAGAGGATTGAATTGACGGCGTC